>NZ_JBSGQV010000032.1:0-76739 GCF_053606025.1 Streptomyces sp. NPDC055254
GGCCCCTGGGAGGCCCCCGCGAAGGCCCCCGCGGGGGCCTTCGCGGGGGCCGGAGGGGGTCCGTCGGGGCCCCGCGCAACGAATCACCGGGCAGGCCCGGCAAGACGCAACGAATCGATGCGCCGAGCGCAACGGTCACGGCTTGTCGGGGCCGAACGCGCGAACGTACCGTTTTATGACCCCACCCCTCCTGCCCCAGAGGTACGCCCATGCCCCCGCTGCGCACCGCCCTCCTCCAGAGCTCCGGACGGCTCGGCGACACCGCCGAGAACCTCAAGGCGCTCGACGAGGCCGCGGCACGCGCCGCACACAGCGGGGCCGGGCTGCTCGTGACCTCGGAGATGTTCCTCACCGGCTACGCCCTGCCGGTCGAGGAGATCGCCTCGCTGGCCGAGACGGCCGACGGCGCGTCCGCCCGCGCCGTGGGCGAGATCGCCCGCCGCCACGGGGTCGCCGTCCTGTACGGCTACCCGGAGCGCGCGGGGGACGCCGTGTACAACGCGGCCCAGCTGATCGGCCCCGACGGGACGGCGCTCGCGAACTACCGCAAGACGCACCTCTTCGGCTGCTTCGAGCAGGAGGCCTTCACCCCCGGCGACACCCCCGTCGTCCAGGCGGACCTCGGCGGTCTCCGCATCGGCATCATGATCTGCTACGACGTGGAGTTCCCGGAGAACGTACGGGCCCACGCGCTCGCCGGCACCGACCTCCTGCTGGTGCCGACCGCGCAGATGCACCCGTTCCAGTTCGTCGCCGAGCAGGTCGTCCCCGTACGGGCCTTCGAGAACCAGATGTACATCGCGTACGTCAACCGCACCGGCCCGGAAGGCGAGTTCGAGTTCGTCGGACTCAGCTGCCTGGCGAGCCCCGACGGGGCCACCCGCACCCGGGCCGGGCGCGGCGAGGAGCTGGTGTTCGGCGAGGCCGACCCCGAGCTGCTGTCCGCCTCGCGCGAGAACAACCCCTACCTGCGCGACCGGCGCCCCGGGCTCTACGCCTCCCTCGCCTGACCCTCCCCTCCCCCCGCTCCTCACCAGCTCAGCCGCAAGGAGACGTACCCCCATGACGTCCACGGTGCCCACCACCGCCGTCCCGCACAGCGACGGACAGCCGCCGATCACCATGTTCGGCCCGGACTTCCCGTACGCGTACGACGACTTCCTCGCCCACCCGGCCGGCCTGGGCCAGATACCGGCCACCGAGCACGGCACCGAGGTCGCGGTCATCGGCGGCGGGCTGTCCGGCATCATCTCCGCGTACGAGCTGATGAAGATGGGCCTCAAGCCCGTCGTCTACGAGGCCGACCAGATCGGCGGCCGCCTGCGCACCGTCGGCTTCGAGGGCGCCGGCACCGAGGAGCTGACCGCGGAGATGGGCGCCATGCGCTTCCCGCCCTCCTCCACGGCCCTGCAGCACTACATCGACCTCGTCGGCCTGGTCACCGAACCCTTCCCGAACCCGCTGTCCGAGGCCACCCCCTCGACCGTCGTGGACCTCAAGGGCGAGTCGCACTACGCCGAGACCATCGCCGACCTCCCGCAGGTCTACCGCGACGTCGCCGACGCGTGGAACGCCTGCCTCGACGAGGGCGCCGACTTCTCCGACATGAACACCGCGATGCGCGAGCGGGACGTCCCGCGCATCCGCGAGATCTGGGCCAAGCTCGTCGAGAAGCTCGACGACGAGACCTTCTACGGCTTCCTCTGCAAGTCCGAGGCCTTCCAGTCCTTCCGCAAGCGGGAGATCTTCGGCCAGGTCGGCTTCGGCACGGGCGGCTGGGACACCGACTTCCCGAACTCCATCCTGGAGATCCTGCGCGTCGTCTACACCGAGGCCGACGACCACCACCGCGGCATCGTGGGAGGCTCGCAGCAGCTCCCGCTGCGCCTGTGGGAGCGCGAGCCCGGCAAGATCGTCCACTGGGCCCAGGGCACCTCGCTGTCCTCCCTCCACGACGGCACCCCGCGCCCGGCGGTCACCCGCCTCCACCGCACCGCCGGCAACCGGATCACGGTCACCGACGCGGACGGCGACATCCGCACGTACCGCGCCGCGATCTTCACGGCCCAGTCCTGGATGCTGCTCTCCAAGATCGAGTGCGACGACACGCTGTTCCCGATCGACCACTGGACGGCGATCGAGCGCACCCACTACATGGAGTCGAGCAAGCTCTTCGTGCCCGTGGACCGGCCGTTCTGGCTGGACGAGGCCGTCGACGACGCCGGGAACCCGACGGGCCGCGACGTCATGTCGATGACCCTGACCGACCGCATGACCCGCGGCACGTACCTGCTGGACAACGGCCCGGACAAGCCCGCCGTCATCTGCCTCTCGTACACGTGGTGCGACGACAGCCTGAAGTGGCTGCCGCTGTCCGCGAACGAGCGGATGGAGGTCATGCTGAAGTCCCTTGGGGAGATCTACCCGAAGGTCGACATCCGCCGCCACATCATCGGCAACCCGGTGACCGTGTCCTGGGAGAACGAGCCCTACTTCATGGGCGCGTTCAAGGCGAACCTGCCGGGTCACTACCGCTACCAGCGCCGCCTGTTCACCCACTTCATGCAGGACCGCCTCCCCGAGGACAAGCGCGGCATCTTCCTCGCGGGCGACGACATCTCCTGGACGGCCGGCTGGGCCGAGGGTGCGGTCCAGACCGCCCTCAACGCCGTCTGGGGCGTCATGCACCACCTCGGCGGCTCCACGGACGCCACCAACCCGGGCCCGGGCGACCGCTACGACGACATCGCCCCGGTGGAACTCCCGGAGGACTGAGTCCTCCCGCTGCGGAGCCGCTTCCGGTACGGAGCCGCTTCCGCTGCGGAGCCGCTTCCGGTACGGAACCGCTCCGGCCCCACGATCACGGGCCGTCCCCGCGCGAGCAGCGCGGTGACGGCCCGTTCTCATGCCGGCCTCACCACCCGTGTCCGCACGCCGGACACGAAGTCCCGTGCGAGGCCTGGACGTCAGCCCTGCCGCTCTTCCGGTGGAATGCCGAGTTCCTCTGCTTTCTCAGTCGCCGCCAGGCCGATCGCCCGACCTTCGATCTCGTCCCAATTCGACGGCACTCGGCCGGCTCCTCGGCGCTGGTGGCGTCGCCTTGGTCGGGGCCTCACCGAAGGCCTTGCTGTCGTACGGGGTGCGGTCGTCGGAGACGACGTGCGCGGGCGGCTGGGAAGGACATCTACCAGCCGTAACGGCCGTACCCGGTAGGTTCCGGGAGGAGCGGGGTCGTTTCCGCCACGTCGTCGTGGTGGAGGCGGCCCCGTTCCGCGTCCGTGCCCGTCATGAGGCCCGGTCCGCGGTGGTGAAGAGCGCCGGGCAGGGTCTCGCGGTGGGGGAAGGGGCCGGCAGCGGCGTCAGCAGGCAGCGGCCCACCAGGCCGACGCCCGCGTCGAGGGATTCGGTGAACTCCTCCGCGAGGTCGGGGGAGCGGCGCAGGGTCCACAGCAGGCGGGCCGCCGCCCACGCGCCCGAGCGGGCGCGGTCCAGGCTCCACGAACCGAGCAGGTGGGTCAGCGGATCGGCGATCTGAAGCAGGTCCGGACCCGGCATCAGGTCCTCGCGGATGCGTTCCTCCAGGGCGACCAGGGTGTCGCCGACGCGGTCGAAGTCGGCCTCCAGGGCCGCCGGCGCGCAGTCCAGGGCGCGGCAGGTGGAGACCACCGCCAGCGCCAGGTCGTGGCCGATGTGCGCGTTGATCCCGGCCAGGGCGTGCTGGAGCGGGCGGACGCCCGGATGGCGCCGGTACTGGAACAGCGGACGCCAGCACGCCGGGACCGCCCGGTGCCCGTCGGCGGCCGAGTCCACCGCCGCCAGATAGCGCTCCGCGAAGCGGACACCGAGGGTCCGCGCCGCCCTCGGCGCGGGGAAGCCCCCGCGCTCGATGCGCCGGTGCAGGGTCTGTGTCACCGTCAGGTAGACCCTGTTGAAGACGGCGACACCGTCCTGCGGCGGGAGCCGCTCGTCCAGGGCGCGCATCCGCGCCAGCACCGCATCCATGGGAGGCAGGGTCGCAGGCGCCGGCGCGGATCCGGGGAACCTGGCCGTACGCTTCGCCGGTTCGGGCGAAACCGCGTCAACGCGGCGTGTCCCCGCCGTCCGGATCGTCGTAGGCGGAGGTGCCCGAATCCAGCAGCGGCTCCTGCCCCTTCAGGTGCGCCGGGGCGAAGTAGCGCAGCGTGTGGTAGCCCGTGATCACCACGACGGTGCCCAACGCGATGCCGCCGAGCTCGAAGCTGTCGGTGATCCGCAGCGTGACCCCGCCGACGCCGATGATGATGCCCGCCGCGGCCGGCACCAGGTTCAGCGGATTGCGCAGGTCCACCCGGCCGTTGATCCAGATCTGGGCGCCGAGCAGGCCGATCATGCCGTACAGGATCACGGTGATGCCGCCGAGCACCCCGCCCGGGATCGCCGCGACGACCGCACCGAACTTGGGGCACAGGCCGAAGAGCAGCGCGAAGCCGGCCGCCGCCCAGTAGGCGGCCGTGGAGTAGACCCGGGTGGCCGCCATCACGCCGATGTTCTCGGAGTAGGTGGTGTTCGGCGGGCCGCCCACCGCCGTGGAGAGCATGGACGCGGCGCCGTCGGCGGCGATCGCCGTACCGAGCTTGTCGTCGAGCGGGTCGCCGGTCATCTCCCCGACCGCCTTGATGTGCCCCGCGTTCTCGGCGATCAGCGCGATCACCACGGGCAGGGCGATCAGGATCGCCCACCACTCGAAGGCCGGGGCGTGGAAGGTGGGCAGCCCGATCCAGTCGGCCTTGCCCACCCCGGAGAGGTCCAGCCGCCAGTGGTCGACGGCCTCGGGCCCGCCCGCGGTCGAATGGATCTTGCCGAAGAGCCGGTCGAAGACCCAGGAGATCCCGTAGCCGAAGAGCAGCCCCAGGAAGATCGCGACCCGCGACCAGAAACCGCGCAGGCACACCACCGCGAGCCCGGTGAACAGCATGACCAGCAGCGCCGTCCACTGGTCCTGCGGCCAGTACGTCGACGCCGTCACCGGCGCCAGGTTGAAGCCGATCAGCATGACGACCGCGCCGGTCACCACCGGCGGCATCGCCGCGTGGATGATCCGCGCGCCGAAGCGCTGGACCGCGAGGCCGGCCAGGAACAGCGCCGCGCCGACGACGAAGACGGCGCCCGTGACGACCGCACTGTTCCCGCCCGAGGCCCGGATGGCCGCCGCCACGCCGACGAAGGAGAGCGAGCAGCCCAGGTAGGACGGGACCCGGCCGCGCGTCGCGAGCAGGAAGATGACCGTGGCGACGCCGGACATCATGATGGCGAGGTTCGGGTCCAGGCCCATCAGGACCGGAGCGACGAAACTCGCGCCGAACATCGCCACGACGTGCTGGGCGCCGAGCCCGGCGGTCCGCGGCCACGACAGCCGCTCGTCCGGCCGCACCACCGCGCCGGGAGCGGGGGTCCGCCCGTCTCCGTGCAGGGTCCAGCGCACGCCGAGGCCCATGTTCCGCTCCGTTTCTCCGGCCGATCACACACCGAGCACACATCGCGCACGCATCGGGCCCGCAGCGCGGGGTCGCCGCTGCGGCCGGCGATATGTCACGGCCGGGTTCCGGCGGGTTCGTCCCTGTGGGGCGGACCCGCCTCCTTCGAGGTCTGCGCCCCACCCTGCCCCACGAGCGGCTTCCGCCGCAGCACCGCGGCCCCCGCGACCAGCGCGAAAGCCAGCAGTGTGACCAGCCCGAAGGACACCACCAGGGAGGTGGCGTCGGCCACCGCGCCGATCGCGGACGGCGCGATCAGGCCCGAGGTGTACGTGATCGTCGCGACCCCGGCGATGGCCTGCGCCGGAGCCGGCCCGCTGCGCGCCGCGGCCGCGAAGGCCAGCGGGACCACGACCGCGATCCCGAGCCCGATCAGCCCGAAGCCCGCCAAGGCCGCCACCGGATGCCGCACCAGGACCACGAGCAGCCCGCCGCAGGTCGCCAGCAACCCGCCCGCCCGGACCGTGCGCACCGCCCCGAACCGGTCCACCACCCGGTCCCCGACGAGCCGGGCGAGCGCCATGGTGAGCGCGAAGGCGGTGGTGGAGGCGGCCGCGAGACCGGCGTCCGTGTGCAGCACGTCGCGGAGGTAGACCGCCGACCAGTCCAGGCTGGCGCCCTCCGCGAAGACCGCGCAGAACCCGATGGCGCCGATCAGCAGAGCGGAGCGCGGAGGCAGCGCGAAGTGCGGCGGCGCCTGTTCCTCCTGACCGCTCCTCACGTCCAGCACTCCCCGTACGGCGACCAGCCCGGTGGCGGTCAGCGCGAACGCCGCGACCAGGTGGTGCACCCGCGCGTCGGCCCCCGTGTGCGCGGCGACCGTACCGGCGGCCGAGCCGAGCAGCGCGCCCACGCTCCACATGCCGTGCAGCGAGGACATGATCGAGCGGCCCAGGCGGTTCTCCGTCTCCACGCCGAGCGCGTTCATGGCCACGTCCGACATGCCGGAGGTGGCTCCGTAGACGAACAGCGCGACGCACAGGACCGGCAGGTTCGGCGCCAGGCTCGGCAGGGCGAGGGAGAGGGTCCACAGCGCCAGCAGCGCACGCAGTGCCGCGCGGGCGCCGAAGCGGTGGTTGATCCGGCCGGCCAGCGGCATCGCGAGCGCCGCCCCGAGGGCGGGGAAGGCCAGGGCCAGGCCCAGGGTGCCGGCGCTGAGCTGGGCGTGGTCCTGGATCCAGGGGATGCGGGTGGCGAACGAGCCGGTCACGGCGCCGTGGGCGCAGAACACGGCGGCGATCGCGAAGCGGGCGTGGCGCAGGCGCGCCGGGCTGAGGTCGGTTTCCCCGGTCATGACCATTAAACTATCAGGGACCCTGCCTGATAGTTAAGGTCCCGATCTCCCTAGGATGGGCGCCGTGACTCCTGCCAAGGCCCTCCCCACCCCGGCCCCGCCGCCCCCGTCCCCCGCCTCGCCGAGCACGGCCCGCGCCATCAACGACCGCCTCGCCCTGCGACTCCTGCAGGAGGCGGGGCCGCTGACGGCCACCCAGCTCAAGACCAGGACCGGTCTCTCCCGGCCCTCGGTGGCCGACCTCGTCGAGCGGCTCACCGAGGCCGGACTGGTCGAGGTGGTCGGGGAGTCCGGCGCGCAGCGGCGCGGACCCAACGCCAAGCTCTACGGGATCGTCGCCCACCGCGCCCACCTGGCCGCCCTGGACGTACGGACGGACAGCGTCACCGCGGTGGTCACCGACCTGCTCGGCCGGCCCCTGGCCGAAGCGGCGCTGCCCGTCGGCGCCCCCGACGACGCGGTGGCGGCCCTGCTGCGCACCGCCCGCGAGGCGGGGGCCGACGCCCTGCACACCGTCGTCGTGGGTGCCCCCGGGCTGGTCGACCCGGCCACCGGCGAACTCCGCGACAGCACCGGGCTGCCGACCTGGCACCGGGACCTGGTCACGGCCCTCCAGCGGAGCCTGCCGGCCGTGGTGGTCGTCGAGAACGAGACCAACCTGGCCGCCCTCGCCGAACAGCGCCTGGGCGCCGCCCGAGACCTGGACTCCTTCGTCCTGCTGTGGCTCGGTGCCGGGGTGGGCGCCGCCGTGGTCCTGGACGGCCGCCTGCGCCGGGGCGCCTCCGGCGGGGCGGGCGAGATCGGTTTCCTGCCGGTACCGGGGACCGGCGGCCTGCCCTCGGCCACCGACTGCGCGGGCGGCTTCCACGCCCTGGCGGGCCGCGACGCCGTGACGGCCCTGGCCGCCGAACACGGCTTCCGCGGCCCGGCCGAGGAGGCCGTCGCCGGGGCCGCGGGGGAGCCGTTCCTCGATGTCCTGGCCGAGCGGCTGGCCCTGGGCGCGGCGGCGGTCGCGGCCGTCCTGGACCCCGGGTGCGTGGTCCTCGCCGGCGAACTCGGCCGCGCCGGCGGCCCCGCCCTGGCCGATCGGGTCGCGGCCCGGCTGTCGACCCTCACCCCGGTCCCCACCCAGGTCCGCGCCACGGCCCTGGGCGGCCCCGCCGTCCTGGCGGGAGCCCGCCTGGCGGCCCGCGAGGCGGCCCAGGACACCCTCTTCGGCGGCTAGCGCCTGTTCGAGCCCGAGGCCCGCCGGGCAACCCCGGCCTCGCCGACGAGTGAGGCGCGGCCGCCGGGGCGGGGCCCCGGGAGGCCGGCCCGCTGGGCGCGCGGACGGGGCGCGGGGTGGGGCGGAGTCCGGGGACACCGCCCCGCGGGGTCGCGCGGACCGGGGCGCAGGGGTGCGGGCCGTGCGGACCGAGCGCGCACGGGGCGGCGCCGTCCCGGCGCGTCAGGCGCGGCCGCCCCGCCCGCCCGCGGCGGCGCCGGCGGACCGGGCCGCCAGGAACCGCGCGAACGTCTCCCGCCCCACCGCCCGCGACGGCGCGAGATGGCCGCCCCGCCGGAAGCCCGCGTACGCCTTCCCCGCCAGCGGCACGGGCACGATCCGCCGGCGCCGCCCCGAGGCCTCCAGGCAGGCGCGGCCCAGCTCCGCCAAGCCGTGGATCTCCGGGCCGCCCATGTCCGGGACCCGGCCTGCCGGCTCCGGCACGGCCAGCTCCGCCAGCCGCTCCGCCACCTCGCCGGCGGCGATCGGCTGGACCCGCACCCCCTTCGGCAGCACCACCACGGGCAGCTTCGCGGCCGAGTCCACCATCCGCGCCACCAAGTCGTGGAACTGCGTCGTGCGCAGGATGGTCACACCCAGCCCGGACGCCTCCAGCATCCCTTCGACCTCCAGCTTCGTCCGGTAGTACCCGAGCGGCACCACGTCCACCCCGACGATCGAGATGTAGACGACGTTGGTGACCGTCCCCGCCCGCCGGGCCGCCCGGATCAGGTGCCCGGCGGCCACCTCGTCGCCGCCCCGCGGGGCGCTCGCGCAGTGCACGACCACCTCCGCGCCCGCCATCGCCGCGTCCAGCCCCCTGCCGTCGCGCAGATCGACCGGATGGTCGGGTGCGTGCCGGCTCAGGACCCGGCCCTCGTGGCCGGCCTCCCGCAGCCGGGCGACGAGCGGAGTGCCGAGGGTCCCGGTGCCTCCGGTGACGAGGACGGTGCTCATGGTGTCGGTCCTTCCCTGGATTCCCGAGGAACTGGAGCTGCGTACACCAGCATGGACCGGACAGCGGTCAGGAACGGTGATGGCGAACATCCGGGGCCGGTGTTCCTCGAAGTCCGCTGCGGACGCGGGGACGTGGGAGCTCCCGCGGGATCCTACGAGGCGCACGCGCGAGGACCCGGTGGCCGCCGGGCCACCGGGTCCTCGCGATCCTTCACCTACGGACGGTCAGCAGGCGCCCTGGTCCTTCCAGACGCCCCACTCACCGGTGGTGCCGGGCTCTTCGTTCTGCGTCCACCACTGGGCCCGCCAGTTGCGGCCCTTGTGGGAGACGACGTTGCCGCTGTTGTAGACCTGACCCGCCACGTACGCCGGGTTGGTGCAGGCGCCGCCCGTCGGAGGGGTGGTGGTCGGCGGCGTGGTGGTCGGCGGGGTCGTCGTGGGCGGGGTGGTCGTCGGAGGCGTCGTGCCGCCGCCCGGCTGGACCACCGTGACGCCGCGGGCCAGGTCCCCGGCGAGCGCGTAGGTCGTGCCGGAGATGTTCACCGTCCAGTTGGAGGGCGTGGACACCGGGAGGTAGTAGTTGAACGCCAGGTCGACCGTCGCGCCCGGGGCCAGCGACTGCCAGGCCGGCAGCTTGAGGGAGACGCGGTGGAAGTCGCCCTTCAGACCGCCCACGTTGCTGCCGGTGTGGTCGCTCTTGATCACCTTCGTGCCGAAGCCCGACTGGTCGGAGGCGTTGGCCGGAGCCGCGGTCGCGTAGTCGAACTGGAACTCGGTGCCACCCGGCAGCGCCACCTGGGTGTTGTTGGTGATCTTGATCTTCGGGGTGATCGGGTAGTTGGAGTCGCCCAGCTTGAACTCGGTGAACTCCGCCTTCACGTCTACGGCCCGGGTCGGCAGCGCGGTGTTGGACTTCGTGGAGCCGTACGGGGTGGCCGCCTTGAACTTGTCGTACATCAGCGAGGTGAGCGTGTCACCCATCTCGTACTGGTTCTTGGCGGCGTTCCAGGAGTAGTCGCCGGCCATCTCCCAGACCATGGTGCCGCCGATGCCGCGGTTGACCACGTAGTCCGCCTTGGCGGCCACCGACTGCTCGTCCTCGGTGGACAGGAAGACCTTCTTCTGCGCGTTCCACAGCCACGGCGCGACCAGGGTCGAGTCGTACTTGCGGGCGTAGGTGCCGGTCAGCGTGGTGTTCGCGGGGAAGCCGTACTTGGTGACGTAGTCGCCGACGATCCCCTTCTCCAGGTTCTTGGCGTGCCACATCGGGTTGGAACCGGCAGGCGACTCGGCGCCGTTGGTGTCCTTGTCGTGCCACAGGTTGTCGATGCCGACGGCGCCGTCACCGCACTTGGTCAGACCGGCGCCGGCCGGGCAGGTGGTCGCGGCCGCCTTGCCCCACAGGCCGTCGGTGCCGCCCTGCACGTTCTTGTGGCCGCGGGTGTAGTACGGCAGGCCGATGTTGATGCGGCCCGCCGGCATCGAGCCGCGGAAGTAGTGGTAGGCCCAGTCGGTGTTCAGGTAGCCGATGCCGCCGTACTGGGAGCTGCCGTAGACGTTCGCGGCCGCCAGCTCGGCGTCCTTGCCGTCGTCGAAGAGCGAGGCGTTCGGACCGACGTACTCGTTCCAGGCACCGTGCAGGTCGTAGGACATGATGTTGACGTAGTCCAGGTACTTCTGCATCTGGAACGTCTCCATGCCCCGCAGCAGGTAGCCGGAGGAGGGGGCGGCGACGGTGAGCAGGTAGTGCTTGCCGTCGGCGGCGCCGGCCCGGTCGAGCTTCTCGCGCAGGCTCTTCATGAGGGCGTCGTAGCCCTGCACGAGACCGGCGCGGCGGGCGTTGGCCAGCTGCCAGTCCAGCGGGTTGCCCGCGTCCTTCATGGTGGTCGGGTACTCGTAGTCGATGTCGACGCCGTTGAACCCGTACTTGCGGATGAAGGCGACCGAGGAGTCCGCGAAGGTGTTGATGCCGGCGTGGTTGACCGAGCCGTCGGCGTTGGTGGCCATCGAGTAGAAGCCGCCGGAGTTGACGCGGCCGCCGTCGTCTCCGAAGTAGCCGCCGGTCTCGGCCCAGCCGCCCACCGAGATGAGCGTCTTGACGTCCGGGTACTGCTTCTTGAACTTCGTCAGCTGGTTGAAGTGGCCCTTGTAGGGGAGCGCCGGGTCCATCTCGGCACCCGCGACGCCGAGCCAGGTCATGCCGGTGGCGGCGTTGTTCACGTTGTCCGCGCCGACCGAGATCTTGTTGTCGGAGCCGACGTGTGCGAAGGCGTAGTTGATGTGGGTGATCTTCGACCACGGGATGTTGTTGGCCAGGTACGCCGGCTCGCCGTTCTTGCCGGTGCGCCAGCCGGTGAAATAGCCGATGACGCGGCGCTGGTGGTCGGCGCCCATCTTCTCGCGGCCCTCGGTGTCGTAGACCGAGCAGTACGGCACGTCGACGCCGGTGGTCTTGTACAGCCCGTCGGGGCGACAGCTCTCGTGGTCGGCGGCGTGCGAGACGCCTGTCGAGAGCCCGCCCACGAGCAGTCCGGCGATCGCGGCGCCGGATGCCAGGAGCATGGCTCTGGTGCGTGTGGGGGACAGCATGGGGCCTCCTGGGGAGGGGAGGGGCGGCAGGACGCAAGGGACACAACATGCCTACGGGTGGTGCTCGTTGACCCGTGACGTGCGCACATCTGACGGGCTGTTCCCTGGCAGGATGAGGGGAACGTTAAGAGGACTAGACCAACTCGTCAATAGGTCTGGACCAACCGCCGGTCCCTGCGGCGCGATCCGTCGGGGCCGCCTCCGCGCGGCCCCGAAGGACTCCGCGAGATCGTCCGCCGCCCCCGGACCCCCCGCGGAGATCGCCCCCGGACCCCCCCGCGGGCGCCTCGCCCGGAGCTTCCGCGGACACCCCCTCCGGAGCTCCCGCCGACGCCTCCCCGACGCCTCCGTCGAAGCCCCCGATCCCCTCGCTTGTGAGCCAGGCCACACATCCTCACCCGCATGGCCGCCGATCACCCGTGGCAGACTGGCTCCAGTACCAGTAGCAGCGCACTCCGGGGTCGGTGCAATTCCGAACCGGCGGTTATAGTCCGCGACCCGTCCGCAGCCAGCGGCCGGTTGACCAGGTGAGATTCCTGGACCGACGGTTAAAGTCCGGATGGGAGGCAGTGCGCGGCGGGCCAGTCACCGGTACGCCGCCGTCGGCGGTTCGTCGGCACATCCCCGTGATGTGCCCCGCGAACCGTTTTCCGGCCTCGGCGTCCCCACGTGCGCTGTACCGCTTCATCTGTCGTATCCCGACAGGCCCCGGAGTCCGTGCCCGATGAGGCAGGAGGACCCGGTGGCGACACACGCCGCGCAGACAGCACCCGACGCGGACACCCGTGCCATGCGCCGAGCCGTCGAGCTCGCCGCCCGCGGACTCGGCTCCACCAGCCCCAACCCCGTCGTCGGCTGCGTGATCACCGACGCCTCGGGCGCCGTCGTCGGCGAAGGCTGGCACGTGCGGGCCGGCGGCCCGCACGCCGAGGTCCACGCGCTGCGCGCCGCGGGCGACGCCGCCCGCGGCGGCACCGCCTACGTCACCCTCGAACCCTGCAACCACACCGGCCGTACGGGCCCCTGCGCCCGCGCCCTCCTCGACGCCGGCATCACCCGCGTGGTCTACGCGGTGCCCGACCCGAACCCGCCGGCCGGCGGAGGCGCCGCCACCCTGCGCGCCGCCGGGGTGGACATCCGCGCCGGCCTCCTCCGGGAGGAGGCGGAAGAAGGCAACGCCGCCTGGCTGACCTCCGTACGTCTGGGCCGCCCCCACGTCCTGTGGAAGTACGCCGCCACCCTGGACGGCAGGATCGCCGCCGCCGACGGCACCAGCCGCTGGATCAGCTCCGCCGAGTCCCGCGCCGACGTCCACCGGCTGCGCGCCGGGGCCGACGCCGTCGTCGTCGGCTCCGGCACCCTGCGCGCCGACGACCCGCACCTCGCCGTCCGCGGCGTCGAGGACGCCGTGCAGCCGTTGCGCGTCGTCCTCGACACCCGCGCCACCGTCCGGCCCGGCGCCCGCGTCCTGGACGCGGCCGCCCCCACCCTGGTCGTCGTGGGCGAGGACCTCGGGGAAGAGGCCACCCGCCACCTGGCCGGCGTGGACGTGGCCCGGCTCCCGTACGACAAGAACGGGATCGCGATCCCCGCCCTGCTCGCCGAGCTGTACGGGCGCGGCATCCGCTCCGTCCTGCTCGAAGGCGGCCCCACCCTGGCCGGCGCCTTCGTCGCCGCCGGCGCCGTCGACCGGGTCGTCGGCTACCTCGCCCCCGTCCTGCTCGGCGCCGGCCCCGCCGCCCTCGCCGACGCGGGCATCGGCACCCTCACCGAAGCGCTGCGCCTCCGGATCACCGAGAGCGTCCGCATCGGCACGGACATCCGCATCACCGCCGTACCCGCCGACACCGCCGTACCCACCGCCGCCGCCGTACCCACCGCCCCCAAGGAGCACTGAGTGTTCACCGGAATCGTCGAAGAACTGGGCGAGGTCGCCGCAGTCGAGCAGCTCGCGGAAGCCTCCCGCTTCCGGCTGCGCGGCCCCGTCGTCACCGCGGACGCCAAGCACGGCGACTCCATCGCCGTCAACGGCGTCTGCCTGACCGTCGTGGAGACCGCCGACGGCGAGTTCACCGCCGACGTCATGCAGGAGACCCTCGACCGCTCCGGCCTCGGCGCCCTGACCGAGGGCTCCCGGGTCAACCTGGAGCGCCCGATGGCCCTCGGCGGACGGCTCGGCGGACACCTGGTCCAGGGACACGTGGACGGCACCGGCGAGATCCTCTCCCGGACCCCCTCGGAGCACTGGGAGCTCGTCAAGGTCGCGCTCCCCGAGAACCTCTCGCGCTACGTCGTCGAGAAGGGCTCCATCACGGTCGACGGCGTCAGCCTCACCGTGGTCGAGGCCGCCGCCGACTGGTTCACCATCAGCCTCATCCCCACCACCCTCGCGCTGACCACGCTCGGCATCAAGCAGCCGGGCGACCCGGTCAACCTGGAGGTCGACGTCCTCGCCAAGTACGTCGAGCGCCTGCTCGCCGCCGGCGTGAACCCGCCGCACACCGGGGAGGCCGGCCGGTGAACGCCCTGACCTGGCTCAACACCGAGGCCTTCACGGTCTTCGGCCAGAAGGTCATCTGGTCCGACATGATCGGCAACCTGATGGGCCTGGCCGCCCTCGCCCTCGGCTGGCGCCGCTCCCTGTGGACCTGGCCCGCCCAGCTCCTCTCCGGCCTGATCCTCATCGCCGCCTACGCCTCCGCCCACCTCACCGGCGGCGTCGGCAAGCAGCTCCTCGTCATCGGCGTCGCGATCTGGGGCTGGCGCGCCTGGCAGCTCGGCAAGCGCCGGGCCCAGGACGGCTCCCTCGCCGTACGCACCGCCACCTGGAAGGAGCGGGCGCTGCTCCTCGCCGGAGCCGTGCTCGGCACCCTCGCCGTCGGCGGCCTGTTCACGCTCTTCCCGCACCTGTCGTGGAGCCCGTGGGCCGACGCCTACATCTTCGTCGGCACGATCGTCGCGATGGTCGCCCAGGCCCGCGGCCTCGTCGAGTTCTGGTTCGCCTGGCTCCTCGTCGACCTGGTCGGCGTCCCCCTCGCCTTCAGCGGCGGACTGGCCTTCTCCGGCCTCGTCTACGTCGTGTACTTCGCGCTCGTCCTCTGGGGCGCCTACGACTGGTACCAGCGTTCGCGCACCACCGCCCCGGCCCTGGAAGGAGCAACGGCATGACCACCCTCAAGCCCGTGCCCGACGCCGACCTCGAAGAGAACTTCCTGCTCGACCCCGTCGAGCAGGCCATCCGCGACATCGCGGCCGGCCGGCCGGTGGTCGTCGTGGACGACGAGGACCGCGAGAACGAGGGCGACCTCGTCATCGCCGCCGAGAAGGCCACCCCCGAGATCATCGCGTTCATGATGAGCGAGTGCCGCGGCCTGATCTGCGCGCCGCTGGAGGGCCCCGAGCTGGAACGGCTCGAACTTCCCCAGATGGTCCAGCACAACACCGAGTCGATGCAGACCGCCTTCACCGTCTCCGTCGACGCGAGCGCCGCCCACGGCGTCACCACCGGCATCTCGGCCGCCGACCGCGCCACCACCCTGCGGATGCTCGCGGACGGCGTGTCCGGCCCCGAGGACTTCGTCCGCCCGGGCCACGTCTTCCCGCTGCGCGCCAAGCCCGGCGGCGTCCTGGTCCGCAACGGCCACACCGAGGCCGCCGTCGACCTCGCCCGCCTGGCCGGCCTGCGCCCGGCCGGCGCCATCGTGGAGATCGCGGGGGAGGACGGCGTCATGCTGCGCCTGCCCGAGCTGATCCCCTTCGCCCGCAAACACGGCCTGACGATCATCTCCATCGAGGACCTGATCGCCTACCGCCGCTCCAGCGAGCCGACCGTGCGCCGCGAGGCCGAGGTCAGCCTGCCGACCGCCTTCGGCGAGTTCACCGCGTACGGATACCGCTCCACCGTCGACGGCGTCGAGCACATCGCCCTCGTCCACGGCGACATCACCGACGGCGGAGACGGCGGACACCCGGACGCGTCCACCGACGGCGGCATCCTGGTCCGGATGCACTCCGAGTGCCTCACCGGCGACATCTTCCACTCGCTGCGCTGCGACTGCGGCCCCCAGCTGCACGCCTCCATGGAGCGCATCAGGGCCGAGGGCGCCGGCGTCGTCGTCTACCTGCGCGGGCACGAGGGCCGGGGCATCGGACTCCTGTCCAAGATGCGCGCCTACGAACTCCAGGAGCGCGGCCGCGACACCCTCGACGCCAACCTGGAGCTGGGCCTGCCCGCCGACGCCCGCGACTACGGGGCCGGCGCGCAGATCCTCGCCGACCTCGGCGTCCGCCGGGTCCGGCTGCTGACCAACAACCCCGACAAGTCCGCCGCCCTCGTCCGGCACGGCATCGCGGTCTCCGGCCGGGAGCCCATGCCGGTGGAGGCGGGGGAGCACAACCTGCGCTACCTGCGCACCAAGCGCGACCGGATGGGTCACGACCTGCCCTGGCTGGACGGGCCCGTGACCACGTCCGCCTGCGGCAACCAGTAACCCCCGTCCCCCCCGGCACCCTGTACACCACGTCACCCACCACACCACCACGAACCACCGAGGAGCAGAGCTGTGAGCGGCAAGGGCGCACCCGAACTGAGCGTGAAGAACTGCGGAGACCTCCGAGTCGCCGTCGTCGCGGCCCAGTGGCACGAGAAGGTCATGGACGGACTGGTCGACGGCGCCCTGCGGGCCCTGCACGAGTTGGGCATCGACGAGCCCACCCTGCTCCGCGTCCCGGGCAGCTTCGAGCTCCCCGTCGTGGCGAAGGTACTGGCCGGCCGCGGCTACGATGCCGTCGTCGCCCTCGGCGTGGTCATCCGCGGCGGCACCCCGCACTTCGACTACGTCTGCCAGGGCGTCACCCAAGGCCTGGTCCAGGTGTCGATCGACACCGGAGTCCCCGTCGGCTTCGGCGTACTGACCTGCGACAACGACGAGCAGGCGCTGGACCGCGCCGGACTCGAAGGGTCGAACGAGGACAAGGGGCACGAAGCGGTCACCGCCGCCGTCTCCACGGCCATGACCCTGCGGACGGTCAGCGAACCCTGGCGCTGAGTGGCAGCGCCAGACCCCGTATTCTGAGGACCATCATGGCGAACAAACCCCCCAAGAGCTTTGAAGAGCTCTTCACGGAGCTCCAGGCCAAGGCCGCCAACGGCGACCCCAGCACCTCCCGCACCGCCGAGCTCGTGGGCAAGGGCGTCCATGCCATCGGCAAGAAGGTCGTCGAGGAGGCCGCCGAGGTCTGGATGGCCGCCGAGTACGAGGGCAAGGAAGCCGCCGCCGAGGAGATCTCCCAGCTCCTCTACCACGTCCAGGTGATGATGGTCGCGCGCGGGATCACCCTCGAAGACGTCTACGCGCACCTCTAGGCCGCGGGCCTCGCCCCGCGGGCCCGGTCGGACCTCCGGCCGCCCGTCCGCACCCCCCTTCCGTATCAACGCACCTACGCACCCGACCCGAGGAAGCCCCATGCTGCGCATCGCCGTCCCCAACAAGGGTTCACTCTCCGGACCGGCGTCGGCGATGCTCCATGAGGCCGGATACCGGATGCGCAAGGAGTCCAAGGAGCTCGTGGTCGTCGACCCCGAGAACGAGGTGGAGTTCTTCTACCTCCGCCCCAAGGACATCGCGATCTACGTCTCCTCGGGCAAGCTCGACATCGGCATCACCGGCCGCGACCTGTTGCTCGACTCCGGTGCCAGCGCCGAAGAGATCCTGCCGCTGAACTTCGGCCGCTCCACCTTCCGCTACGCGACCCTCCCCGGCACGGCGAAGGGTCCCGAGGACTTCCACGGGATGACCATCGCGACCTCGTACGAGGGAATCGTCGCCAAGCACCTCGCCGAACAGGGCATCGACGCTTCCGTCGTCCACCTCGACGGCGCGGTGGAGACCGCCATCCAGCTCGGAGTCGCCCAGATCATCGCGGACGTCGTCGAGACCGGCACCAGCCTGCGCAACGCCGGCCTGGAGGTCATCGGCGAGCCGATCCTCAAGTCCGAGGCCGTCGTCATCCGCCGCAACGGCGCCGACGCCGAGAACCCGCAGACCCAGCAGTTCCTGCGCCGCCTGCAGGGCGTCCTGGTGGCCCGCAGCTACGTGATGATGGACTACGACTGCCGCGCCGAGCACCTGGAGCGGGCGGTCGCCCTCACCCCCGGGCTGGAGTCGCCCACCATCTCCCCGCTGCACAACGAGGGCTGGGTCGCGGTCCGGGCCATGGTCCCCGCCAAGGAGGCCCAGCGGATCATGGACGACCTGTACGAGCTCGGCGCGCGCGCGATCCTCACCACCTCGATCCACGCCTGCCGTCTCTGATCTCCACGCCGACCCCAGAAGGCAACTGAACCACCATGGCCGAGCCCGCCGCCCCGTCCACACCGCCCGCCCTGCCGGTCACCTTCCGGCCGACCCGCACCCGGGCCGTCCTGCTGGGCGTCGGGCTCGCCATGTTCCTCACCATCACGACCATCGCCCTGATGCTGGAGCGCCTCGCCCCCGGCGAGCGGATCAGCTTCGTCTTCACCGCCGCCCTGCTGAGCTCCGTACTGGTCCTGCTCAGCCGGCCCAAGGTGGTCGCCGACGAGGCCGGCGTCACCGTCGTCAACCTGACCACCACCCGCCGCCTGGAATGGGCGCAGATCCTGCGCGTCAATCTCCGCCCCGGCGACCCGTGGGTGTTCCTCGACCTCAGCGACGGCACCAGCCTGCCCGTCCTCGGCATCCAGCCCGGGGTCGCCAAGCAGCAGGCCGTCGGCGACGCCCGCGCCCTGCGCGCCCTCGTCGAGACCCGGGGGACCGGCGCGAACGACCACTGAGCACTCCGAGCCTCGTCGCGGCGTCCCATTGCGGCGGCGATCTCAGTGACTACCCTGGTGGGCGGGGCGCAGCCGTGCGCCCTGCCGACGGCCCCGGGACCCCCGGGACCCGAGGGAACCCTGCGACTTGAGGAGTGACTCCCTCCAGCAATGGACGGATCGTCCGGTAATATCCCCGCCGCCCTCCCCCCGGAGGCAGCGGCATGACCATCCCGCTACTCCTGCTCGCCGCGGCCTTCGTACTCGTCCTCGCCAACGGATTCTTCGTGGCGGCCGAGTTCGGCCTGGTCACCGTCGAGAGACCCGAGGCCGAACGCGCCGCCGCCGACGGGGACCGCCGTGCCCGTACCGTCGTCGAGGCCCTGCGGGAGCTGTCCTTCCAGCTCTCCGGCACCCAACTCGGCATCACCCTCACCTCCCTCGTGGTCGGCATGCTCGCCGAGCCCGCCCTGGCCGCACTGCTGGCCGGGCCGCTCGCCGCGACCGGCCTTCCCCGGGGAGCCGTCCCCGGCGTCGCCGTCGCCATCGGCATGCTGCTCGCCTCCGCCGTCCAGATGGTCGTCGGCGAGCTCGTGCCGAAGAACTGGGCGGTCTCCCGGCCGCTCCAGGTCGCCCGCTTCGTCGCCGGCCCCCAGCACGCCTTCTCCCGCGCCTTCCGGCCGGTCATCGCCGGCCTCAACGCCGTCGCCAACCACCTGGTACGGGCGCTCGGCGTGGAGCCCACCGATGAAATGGCCTCCGCCCGCACCCCCGGCGAACTGGTCTCCCTGGTCCGCCACTCGGCCCGGGCCGGGGCCCTCGAACAGGACACCGCCGACCTCTTCGTACGCACCCTCTCGCTGGGCGGGCTCACGGCCCAGCACGTCATGACCCCCCGGGTGAAGGTCAGCGCCCTGCAGCACACGGCGACCGCGGCCGACGTGCTCAACCTGACCCGCGCCACCGGCCTGTCCCGCTTCCCGGTCTACCGCGAACGCATCGACGAGATCACCGGCGTGGTCCACCTCAAGGACGCCCTCGCCGTGCCCGAGTCCGAACGCGCCCGCACCGCAGTGGGCCGGATCTGCGTCGCCCCGCTGCTGGTGCCCGGTTCGCTGCCGGTGCAGCCGCTGCTGGAGCGGCTGCGCAGCGAACAGCCCATGGCCGTGGTCGTCGACGAGTACGGCGGCACCGCGGGCGTGGTCACCCTGGAGGACATCGTGGAGGAACTCGTCGGAGAGGTCCGCGACGAGCACGACCTCGCGGAGGACGCCCACCCCGAGCTGACCTCCGTACCCGCCGAGGACGGCCGCCCCTCCTGGGAGGCCGACGGCAGCTGCCGGGTCCAGACCCTGCGCCGGATAGGCCTGGAGGTCCCCGAGGGCCCCTACGAGACCGTCGCCGGACTCGTCGCCGACCTGCTCGGCCGGATCCCCGCTCCCGGGGACCGCGCGGAGCTCCCCGGCTGGAAGCTGTCGGTCCGCCGGGTCGGCCGCTACCGGGCCGAACGGGTCCGGCTGGTGCGCACGGCTCCGGTCGGGATCCCCGGGACGGCCGAGGCCGCCGGGCACCCGGGTGTCGCCGCGGACGCCGTCCCGGCCTGCGCCGCCGTCCCCGCCGTCCCCGCCGACCGAGTCCCGGCCGACAGCACCCGGGCGGACGCCGTGCCGGCCGACGCCGCCGGCGCCCCGGCCGACGCCGTGCCCGCCGGTGCCGGTGCCGCGTTCGGGGCGGTGGGCCGGTGAACGCCCTCCAGCTCGCCTTCGCGCTGCTCCTGGTACCGGCCAACGGCTTCTTCGTGGCCGCCGAGTTCGCCCTCGTCTCCGTACGGCGCAGTCAGATCGAGCCCCTCGCGGCCGGCTCCAAGCGGGCCCGCCAGGTGCTGTACGGCCTGGAGAACCTGCCCCGGATGATGGCCGCCGCCCAGTTCGGCATCACCCTGTGCTCCCTCACCCTCGGCGCGGTCGCCGAACCGACCGTCGCCCGGCTGCTGGAGCCCGTCTTCCATGCCCTGCACGTCCCGCAGGGCCTGATCCACCCCCTCGGGTACGCCATCGCGCTCACCGCCGTGGTCTTCCTCCACCTGGTCATCGGCGAGATGGTCCCCAAGAACCTCGCCATGGCCGCCCCCGAGCGGACCGCCCTGTGGTTCGGCCCGGGCCTGGTGGCCTTCGCCCGCCTGTGCGGGCCGGTCACCACCGGCCTCGGCGCCTGCGCCGCGCTCGTCCTGCGGCTCTTCAAGGTGGAACCCAAGGACGAGGTCGAGGCCGTCTGCACCAGGGCCCAGCTCGGCCGGCTCGTCGAGGACTCCCGCCAGGCCGGACTCCTGGAGCCCGGTGAGCAGGAGCGGCTGGAGGACGCCCTCGAACTGGGCAGCCGCCCGGTCACCGACGTCCTCCTGGCCAGGGACCGGCTCGTCACCGTCGGCCCCTCGGTCACCCCGCGGCAGATCGAGCAGCTGACGGTGCGCACGGGCTACTCGCGCTTCCCCGTCCGCTCCGCCACCGGTGCCTTCATGGGCTACCTGCACGTCAAGGACGTGCTCGACCTGGAGGACCGGGAACGGGCCGTGCCCCGGCGGGTGTGGCGGCGGATGACCACGGTGTGCTCCACCCTGCCGCTGGACGACGCCATCGCGGTCATGCGCCGGGACGCCACCCACCTGGCCCAGGTCGCCGACCCGTCCGGGCGGGTGCTGGGCCTCGTCGCCATGGAGGACGTCCTGGAGATGCTCGTCGGCGAGGTACGCGACCCCGCGCACCGCACCGCTGCGCCGACCCGCCGGGGCGAGCGCCGCGAGCAGGGCGCCCTGACCGGCTGAACGGCCGACCGGCTGCCGGGCCGTCCCGAACCCCCCCCCTCACAAGGGCGGCGGTTCGGGGCGGTCCTGGGGGCCGCGACCCGACAGGACCTCCCCGTACGCCTGCATCAGGTCCGCCAGCCGCAGCGTCGACAGGTCGTCCCGGGACGGGTCGCCCGGGAAGCCCGCCAGCCGCAGGTCGCGGTACGCGCAGCTCTTCTCGTACAGGGTGCGCAGGAAGCGGCCGTTGCCCAGTTCGTCGATCCACCCCTGCTCCACCACGTGCCCGCTGATGCTGCGCAGCTCCTCCAAGGCCTCCTCGTCCCAGCGGTCCCCGTTCGCGTCCGCGAGCACCCCGCCGATCGCCGTCAGCTCCAGCGGCCGGTAGCTGGGGAAGTCCACCCGGGTCGTGAACCGCGAGGACAGCCCCGGATTGGCGGCGAGCAGCCGGTCCATCCCGGCCGGATAGCCCGCCAGGATCACCACCAGGTGGTCCCGGTTGTCCTCGGCCCGCTTGAGCAGCACCTGGAGGGCCTCGTCCCCGTACGCGTCGCCCTTGCTGTAGCCCGAGTTGGAGAGGCTGTACGCCTCGTCCACGAACAGCACCCCGCCGATCGCCGAGTCGATCAGCTCGTTCGCCTTCACGGCGGTCTGCCCGAGGAACTCGCCGACCAGGTCCGCGCGTTGCGCCTCCACCAGGTGGTCCCCGCCCAGCAGCCCCAGCGCGTAGAACACGCGGCCCAGGATCCGGGCCACCGTCGTCTTGCCCGTGCCGGACGGCCCGGAGAACACGAAGTGGCGCTTCGGGGGCTGCACCGGCAGCCCCTGACCGGCCCGCAGCCGCGCCATGTGCAACTGCGCCGAGAGCGCCTTGACCTGCCGCTTGACCGGCTCCAGGCCCACCATCCGCTCCAGCTCCGCCAGGGCCTCGGCGAGGGCCGCCGGATCGGCGGGCCCGGTCGGCAGGCCCGGCGGCACTCCCTGCGGAGGAACGGCCACCTTGCGCCGCGCGCCCTCCCCGCGGCGGCCGGGCGGCGCCGGCGGAACGAGCGGATCGGGCTCCGCCTGTCCGTCCGCCGCGATGTCCTGCACGGGCCCGCCGCCGAGCACCACCGCCGCGAAGTCACCGCCGGCCGGAGCCGGGCCGTGCCCGGCGAAGCCCGCGTGGCCGGCGTACCCCGCCAGACCCGCCAGGCCCGCCATGCCGTCGGAGTCGTCGCTGTCCTCGATGGCCGTCAGCCGGGCCGCGGTGTCCATGAAGGACGGGTCCACCCGGTGCACCGCCCGGTACAGCGGCAGCGCCGCCGCACTGCGCCCGGTCCCCTCGTGCGCCCGCGCCAACCAGTACCGCAGCTCCTTGCGCTGCGGCTGCTCGCTGCGGCACCGCATCAGCGCCGCCGACAGCATCGGCTCCGCCTGCCCGTACATCTCCAGCCGGACCCGGGCCATCCCGCCGAACAGGCCGGCCTCGATGCCCAGCAGCGGATCGTCGACCAGCGGCTCGGTGTGCCGGACCAACTGCTCCCAGTCCTTGACCAGGTAGGCCCGGCACGCGTGCAGGAACCGCACGTGCTGGTCGGCGTCCACCGGCGGCAGCGACGCGAGGGCCTGGTCCAGCTCGGGCACGTGCCGCCCGTCCAGCCAGTGCGAGGCGTGCGCCAGCAGCAGGTCCCGCCGGTTCTCCAGCACGGGCTGGACCCACCAGCCGAGCCAGTACCAGGAGTTCAGGGTCCGCCGGTGCCGGGCCCGCTGCTCGCCGAAGCGGTCCCGGTGCGCGTACATGCGCAGTAACGCGTTGGTGGTGTCGACCCGCAGGGCGTGCAGGCCGAGCCAGGCGTCGGCCATCGACGGATCGAGCTCCACGGCCGTCCGGAACTCCTCCTCGGCCTGCGGATAGGCACCCATGGTGCAGGCGTCGACCCCGCGCAGCCAGGCGAGTTCGGCCGGGGCGTGCATGCTGCCCGGCGCGGCGAAATCCATCACGTCCCCCACAAGCCTGCCCCCGTGGTGCGCGGCAACCCCCGCCTCGTGCAAGCGAGTTGCCCACTGCGCCGATGAAATCAGGGCTGCATCGTACCTGCGGTCACGCACCTTACGTAGGGTGCGGCGGGGCGGGTTCGAGCGCGCGCCCCCACGGGGTCCGGTGACTCAGGGTGAAGGAGGGGAGGGGGCTCGTCCCGCCCGACCCCCGGACGGCCGGGGCGCGGAGGCAGAACGAAGCCCCCGATCACGGGGGAACGATCGGGGGCTTCGTGTCCGCGACGGCCGGTGAGGACCGTGCATTGAGAACGTAAGGCCGCTGCGGGGCCCGGGTCAAGCGGGTCCGCGGAGGCCCGCCGACGCGGCGGTGCGAGGCCGCTCAGGCCCGGGGGAGTTCGTGACTGTCGGTGACGGACGGCGGCTCCGGTGCCGTCGCAGGAGTCCCGGAAGTCCACTCGTATCCCGTACCGCTCTGGCGTACCAGAGTGTCGGCGTAGGGGCGCGAAGGGTCGTGCGAGAAGTGCGCGAGCTCCGCGCGCTCCCATCCGTCCCAGAAGTCGGAAAGTTCACGCCCGTCCCGGTTTCGTCCGCGCCTCCAGGAAGCCGCGCGCGGCACCTCCATCCACAGCAGGCGCGCCAGCAGCGGGCGCAGCGCCCGCCGGCCCGCGCCGACCCCCTCCACCAGGATCACCGGGGCCGGCTCCAGCACCCGCTGCGGACCGGAGCGGCGCGCCACCCAGTCGTACGGGGTCCAGCGCGCGGGCCGTCCGGCGGCGAGCGGCTCCAGCACCTGCGCCCGCAGCCGCTCCACCCAGCCGAACAGCTCCTCGTGGGTCGCCACCTCGTCCAGGTGCAGGACCGGCGCACCCCCGAGCGCTTCGGCGAGCCGCCCCGCGAACGTGCTCTTCCCGGAGCCGGCGTGCCCGTCGACACCGATCAGCCGGACCGGGCCGAGCGAGGGGGGCAGCGCGGCGAGCTCCCGCGCGAGCGGTTCGAGTGACTGGTGCGGCTCCACGCGGCCACCTTACGACCGGACCGGTCGTCACCCCCGACACGGGTGTCCGGCTTCGGCCCCCGGCCCGCGGGAACTGGAAGGGTGATGCCACCGAAGCACCGACCCACCCCTGGGGGAACCTCGCGATGACCGCACCCACACCGCGCAGGGCCGTACTCGTCGCCGCGCTCGCGGCCGCCACCGCGACCACCGCCGCCGCATCCTCGGGCGGCCGGGCGTCGGCCGCCTCCCCGCCCACCCTGCCGGGCGCGCCCGCCGCCCCCGCCGCGCCCGGCCCGCGCTCCACCGGGCGCACCGTGGACAACCGGTTCTGGTTCTCGCGCGCGCACTGGCTGGCCGGCAGCCACCAGGGCACCACCGCCGTCGGCGGCATCCGTCCCGGCCTGGAGATCGGCACTCCGGCCGGCCGGACCGAGTACGCCGACCCCCACACCGGGCGCAAGAGCACCTGGGAGTACGCCACCTGGACCTCCCCGCCGCACCGCTCCGCGGTACCGGCCACCGAGGTCGTCGCCTCCTGGAACGCCCGCACGCCCGCCGGTACCTGGATCCAGATCGAGCTGCGCGGCACCTACGCCGACGGCGGCACCAGCCCCTGGTACGTCATGGGCCGCTGGGCCTCCGGCGACGGGGACATCCGCCGCACCTCGGTGGACGGCCAGACCGACCGCCGCTCCACGGTCTGGACCGACACCCTCGCCGTCGACGCCCCCGCGAGCGGCGTCCGCATCGCCGCCTGGCAGCTGCGGCTGACCCTCCACCGCAAGCCGGGCGCCCTGCGGGGCCCCACGGTGTGGCTGGCCGGCGCCATGGCCTCCGACGTCCCGGACCGGTTCACCGTCCCCGCCTCCACGCCTTCCGGCACGGCCCGGGAGCTGAACGTCCCCCGCTACTCGCAGGAGATCCACCTCGGCCGGTACCCCGAGTACGACAACGGCGGCGAGGCCTGGTGCAGCCCCACCTCCTCGCAGATGACCATCGAGTTCTGGGGTCGCAAGGCCGGCGCCGGCGCCGTGGCCTGGGTGAACCGCGAGTACGCGGACCCGCAGATCTGCCACGCCGCCCGCTCGACCTACGATGCGGCCTACCGGGGTTGCGGGAACTGGCCGTTCAACGCCGCCTACGCCGCCACCTACCGGCAGTTCGCCGGCGTAGTCACCCGCCTCGGCTCCCTCACCGAGGTGGAGACCCTGATCCGGGCCGGGATTCCGGTCATCACCTCGCAGTCCTTCCGGTCCGAGGAGCTGACCGGCGCGGGCTACGGCACCGCGGGTCACCTGATGACCGTGATCGGCTTCACCGCCGACGGAGACGTGGTCGCCAACGACCCCCACTCGCCCGACAACGCGTCCGTCCGCCGGGTCTACCGGCGGACGGAGTTCGAGACCATCTGGCTGCGCACGAAGCGCCACAACGCCACCGGGAAGGTCGTCTCGGGCGCCGGCGGCATCTGCTACGTCTACGCCCCGGCCCGACCGGGTGCCGCGAGGATCGAGGCGCTGACGAAGGTGGGGATTCTTCGGGATACGGATTGACCGGAGCATCCGGGTAATCGGAATATATTGGGGTAAAGGGCACATAAAGGCTTCTCATAGGAGGCGGCCCGCCATGACCACCCATCCGAGCATCGAGCACCACCCCGACCTGGCCGAGATGCGCACCCGGTTCGAGCGGGTGACCACCACGCCCGCCGCACAGGCCGTGGAGGCACTGGCCCTGATCACGGGCCTGTACCTGGCGGCCTCGCCGTGGATCGCCGGGTTCAGCACGCTGACCCCGTTGGCGATCAACAACCTCATCGCCGGACTGGCCTTCTGCCTGTGCATGGGCGGTCTCGGTTCCGCTTACGAGCGCACCCACGCGATGGCCTGGACGGCGGTCGTGCTCGGCGCGTGGACGATCGTCGCCCCATGGGTCATCGCCGGCGAGATGGACACGACCCGCACGGTGGTCAGCAACGTGATCACCGGAATCGTGGCCCTCTGCCTCGGCCTCGCCATGGCGGCGATGGCCGGCCGCAACCGCGAGAACCGGGCCTGACCGGACGCCTGACGAACGCGGCCCCGCATCCGGGCCCCGACCGCCCGCAGGTCGGGGCCCGGCCGCACGCCGGCCGCCCGGTGCCGGACGTGACGCGCGCCACGCGTGAGCGTCGTCTCTACCGCGAAGGCCGCGAATGCTGGCACATTGGACATCATGACTGCCGCCACCGCCACCGCCACCGCCTCGCGTCTCCGCAAGCTCGTCCGTACGGGCGGACCCGAGGAGGAGTCCTCCTGGCCGGAGCACGTGCTCGGCTGGACCCTCGTGGTGGTCGTCGCCATGTTCGTCACCCAGATCGGCTGGCTGTAGCACCGGCTCCAGCACCTCCCGTACGCCCGTCACGCCGGCCGTGGCGGGCGTTTTCGCGTGTCCGGGCCCGTCGGGTCGACGGAAGTGGATCACCTTTGCACCATTTCACTCACCAGCAAGTGGAATGAGGTGGAGGGTGCTGAAGGCCTACCCGGGAGCTCCAGCACAAGGGACTCGTGGGGCCCCGCCCCGGCGCCGGCACCTTCGTACGGCGCTCGCTCTCGCGCCCCGCGGCCGTTGCGGATTCACCCTTGGGCCTCGCCCTGGCTGCCTGGATGGCACAGGCGCGCGAGGCTGGACCGAAACGCGAGGACGTCACCGCGCTCATCGCCGCCGTCGTGGACCAGAGCTACGCCGGGCCCGGAACACCACCGGGGCCCCCGACCGAGAGGAATCCACGTGAGTCACCGGACCGTCACCGCGGCACTGCGCACGACGGACCGTTGTCGCCGCCCTCATGGCCCGGTGGTGGGAGCACGCATCGAACACCCTCTACGGCCTCTACTGGCACGACGTCCCCGTTCACAACGCGACCGGACCCGCCGCCGGGGCCTCCCCCGGACCGTCCGCCGGCTCCGCCACCGGGGGCCCCGACGGCGCCGCCGTTGCCCGGACACCGCCGCCGACACCGCCGCCGCTGCCGCGGCCCGCGTCCGACCACGTCCCGCCCACCACCCCAGGGGAACCCGATGGCCACGAAGAAGAACCTGCACGCCGACCGCACCAGCGTCACGCACAAGGTCCGCTACGCCCTGAGCAACCCCACCCGCATCGCCCCGTACGTGCGCCGCGCTGCCCGCGACGCCTGGCTCAGCCGCAAGCACCCCGACCACGTGGCCTACTACCGCGCCGTCATGGCGTCCGACACCGGCCGCAATCCGGAGGCCGCCGTCGGCAGCCGGAGCCACGACCGCTGGCTGGCCCTCGGCAAGATGCAGTTCGACTACCTCGTGGAACACGGCCTCACCGCGCGCCACCGGATGCTCGACATCGGCTGCGGCAACCTGCGGGCCGGCTGGCGCTTCATCGAGCACCTCGACACCGGGCACTACTACGGCATCGACATCTCGCCCGACATCCTGATCTCCGCCAAGGAGACCCTGACCCGCAAGGGTCTCCAGGCGAAGCTGCCGCACCTGACGATCACCCGCGACCTGACCCTGGACTTCCTCCCCGAGCACCACTTCGACGTGGTGCACGCCCACAGCGTCTTCTCCCACTCGCCGATCGAGATCATCGACGAGTGCCTGGCGCACGTGGAACGGGTCCTGGCCCCCGGCGGCTGGTTCGACTTCACCTTCGACCGCACCGAGGGCGCCGAACACCAGGTCCTGCGCGAGGACTTCTACTACCGCACCCGGACCCTGGTGGACCTCGCCGCGAAGCACGGCCTCACCGCCCGCTTCATGGACGACTGGGAGCGGTTCGGCCACGGCCAGTCGAAGCTCCGCGTCACCGTCGGCTGACCCGCACCGGGGGGCATTCGCGGGCACGGACGTCCGCGGGCACGGACGTCCGCCGGGATCAGGAGGCGGCACGTGCAAACGGTCACCGGTAGCGGACAGGGTGGGTCTGCCATACTGCGGGCATCCTGTGGCAGTTCGAGGCTGGGGCCGAATTTGAATAATAGTCAACAACGCGGAACGACCGGCCGTTCGCAAGTCCGCCGGGCCGAACTCATAGCGATCGGCCGCAAGTTGTTCGCCGGCACCTCGTACGACGCCCTCAACATGGACGACATCGCCAAGCACGCCGGCGTGGCCAAGGGCCTGATCTACTACTACTTCAAGAGCAAGCGCGGCTACTACCTCGCCATCGTCGAGGACTCCGTGACCGAGCTCGTCGCCCGCGCCGGCGGGGACACCGACCTCCCCAACGCCGAGCGGGTCCGCCGCACCGTCGACGGCTACCTCCGGTACGCCGAGCACCACCAGGCCGCGTACCGCACGATCGTCACCGGCGGTGTCGGCTCCGACGCCGAGGTGCTCGCGATCCGCGACGGCGTCCGGGAGGAGCTGGTCGCCACCATCGCCGAGGGTGCCTACGGCACCCGCTCCGTCCCGCCGATCGCCCGGCTCGCACTGGTGGGCTGGCTCTCGGCGGTCGAGGGGATCACGCTGGAGTGGATCGGCGGGGTGGGCGGGTCCGGCGCGGACAGGATGCGTACGGGCGGCGCGGCCACGGCCGGGGCGGGTCGGCCCCGGCGCGTGGAACTGGGAGCCCTGCTCGTCCGCCAGCTGCGGGCGACCCTCGCGGTGATCGAGGAGTTCGCCCCGCAATGTCCTGCTCCGTCGGTGGACGGGGAGAGGGACGGCCAGCGGAACGATCTTGCACCGGTGACGGGAAGCCCCTGATCGGGCATACTCAACCCGCCGCAGCCGCTGAACAGCACCTTCCGTGATCCGGGAGGGCACCATCGGCTGTGAGAGCACCGAGACCCGGCGGCGCGTCCCACACCTCGCGCGTCGCCGCCGTGCCCGACCAGGGAGGAGAGCGCCGCCATGACCGAACGCGCCCCGCAGCCGGTGGACCGTCAGCTGCCCACCGAGGAGTCCCGGGACCTCCTCGCACTCGTACGCGAGATCGCCCAGCGGGAGATCCGCCCCCGGGCCGCCGAGGAGGAGGAGTCCGGCCGGTTCCCCCGCGAGGTCTTCACCCTGCTCTCCGAGGCCGGCCTGCTGGGTCTGCCGTACGACGGGGAGTCCGGCGGCGGCGAGCAGCCGTACGAGGTCTACCTCCAGGTCCTGGAAGAGCTGGCCGCGGCCCGCCTGACGGTCGGGCTCGGCGTCAGCGTGCACTCCCTCGCCTGCCACGGCCTCGCCGGCTACGGCACCAAGGAGCAGCAGGGGGCCCACCTCCCGGCGATGCTCGGCGGTGGCCTGCTGGGCGCCTACTGCCTCTCCGAGCCGGCCGCCGGCTCCGACGCCGCCTCGCTCTCCACCAAGGCGGTGCGCGACGGCGACGACTGGATCATCACCGGCACCAAGGCCTGGATCACCCACGGCGGAGTCGCCGACTTCTACACCGTCCTCGCCCGCACCGGAGCCGAGGGCCCCAAGGGCATCACGGCCTTCCTGGTCCCCGGGGACGCCGAGGGCCTGACCGCCGCCGTGCCCGAGAAGAAGATGGGCATGAAGGGCTCGCCCACCGCCCAGCTGCACTTCGACGGCGTACGGGTGCCGGACGCGCGCCGCATCGGCCAGGAGGGGCAGGGCTTCACCATCGCCCTGGCGGCGCTCGACGCCGGCCGCCTGGGCATCGCCGCCTGCGCCATCGGCGTCGCCCAGGCCGCGCTGGACGAGGCCCTGGTGTACGCACTGGACCGCAAGCAGTTCGGGCACCCGATCGCGGACTTCCAGGGACTGCGCTTCATGCTGGCCGACATGGCCACCAAGATCGAGGCGGGGCGCGCGCTGTACCTCGCGGCGGCCCGGCTGCGGGACGCGGGCAAGCCGTTCTCCCGCCAGGCGGCGATGGCCAAGCTCTTCTGCACCGACGCGGCGATGGCCGTCACCACGGACGCGGTCCAGGTCCTGGGCGGCTACGGCTACACGGCGGACTTCCCGGTCGAGCGGCTCATGCGGGAGGCGAAGGTGCTCCAGATCGTGGAGGGCACCAACCAGATCCAGCGCATGGTCATCGCCCGCCACCTGGCAGGCCCGGAAACCCGCTGACGCCTGCCGGCAGCGCGGGTGCCGGCCGGCAGCGGCGGACGCATGCTGGTAGCCGCCGGCATCGACGGCATGCCGGGGCGAGGGAGCCTGCGCATGCGCCCGCCCGGAGCCGACGAAGTCGGTGCGGGCAGCCGGAGGCCGGCGGGTCGGCCGGCGGTCAGCTCCCGAAGAGCGGACCGTTCGGCCAGATCGGGGACGAGGCGACTCGGGACCACTCCGGATCGCGCCGCCCGGGCACGGTCCGGCCGTCCTCGGTCCAGCGCGCGATCAGGGCGCTGTAGATGGGCGGATCGGGATGCCGCGGCCGGGCCCCCTGCTGAACCGATTCTTCGTATCCGGGCGCCATCGGCCGCCGCCGGCGACCTGCCCGTGGCGTGGAAGTCTCAACCGTGGTCATGCAGGGGCAACGCGACACCGCGCCGACGGGTAACCGCCTGGGAGTGCCGGGTTTCCGTTCGAGGGGTACGCGGGGGTGGGCGGGCGGCGGTGCGGTGACCGGGGTGTGGCGGGGGATGTGAGGGCGGGTCGGTGGCGAAGGGACCGGACCTGAGCGGGACCGTAGGGAAAGGGGTTTGGGGGTCTCCCGTCAGTCTCATCGTCTCTCCGTGTGGGAGGCGTAGTCGTATCCCCATCGGCGGTCGACTCGGCGCGGGGCTCCAATTACGGGCGAAGTCGGTAAGCCGTCATGGCGCTCGACCATTACGGCACCACCCGGAGCCCCGGTCCCGGTCCTATGAATGACCGGGCCTGGCCGGCGTCTTGAATGGAGGGCGGCTTCTAGTCCGAGTCCGTGCGCTGCACCAGTGCTGCCTTGGCGCGCGACACGTCAACACGGTATGCCTGGACGATCTCGCCGAGGTCCCCGTCCTCGGCGAAGTCCGCCGGTGGTTCGCATTCCGTATAGAAGTACCCCGTCGGGGGGGTTACGATCAGGATGGGTGCATCTGACGGACATCGAACAACTTGGTCGATGTGCCCGACCTCATCGTGTACGGCAAACAGCCTCATCGCCGAACTCCTCTGTGCTATAGAGTCACGCAGTACGTGAATCGCAGGGTGGTAATGGTCGAGGTGTGGGCATTGGCCGTCACCCAATTCAAGTTCATCCCGTCCGCAGATGTCACGATCCTGACGTCCTTCGAAGCGACGGAGTACACGGCAGAAGCACTCGTCCGTCTGGCTTGGGTAAGGACGGACAATGCGGCATCGACTCCAGCCGTTGCCAGGCGGCCGGACGAGCAGTTCAGTGAGGCGCCTGGTGCCAGCGTGCCAGTCCATTCTCCACCGAAAATCAAGTTAGTCGTTGCCATCTCAACCACCCTTTCTGTTGTGGTCCCTTGGCCCTTCCAGTACAGCACTCCCCAAACGGAGCGGCATGTTGAGAATGGTTCGCACGGTGAGCGATGAGCTTGTTTCTGGACAGTCCGTCTCGGGTGTCGTCTCATCTGACCTGTCTCCGGCGGCAGATGAGGGTGCCGGCGATGCGGGAAAAGCCAGGAAGTGTTCGCGAGTACCGGGCTGTCGCAGGTTCGCCTCTGCATTCCGACGGACGGGGGCGGGCCCGTTCACGCAGAAGCGCTTGGCGAATTGGGGCGGCCATGTCCAGGCCCCAGACGTTCGTCGGACGCTGAGAGGTGAGGAGGGTGTAGCGATCTGACGCGCCCTTGGTTCCGGAAGGGTTCCTGGTCGACATGGCGTGCGTGCTGGCGTCCTTTCGCCCGGCAGGTGGCCCCGGTCGCCCTTCGTGGCCGGGCCGGGCTTGCCGAGGGTGGCCCCGCTGCTCCTTCTCGGCGGGGCACGGTCATGTCGGTCCGCCCCCAGGACCGGTGCGCGCGTGCCGCGGGACACGGCGGTGTCTCTGCCGTCACCCCGCACCCGCACCCGCACCCGCACTCCGCCCGGGGTGGCTTCCGGCGCGCTGGGGTGTGCCGGCGCTGATCGCGCACCTTGGGCCAGTGGCGTTCCGCGTGCCGGTCGTGCGCCGAGGCGGACATCGCCCGGCGCAGCGTGCCTGTGTGTCAGTACGTGCCACAACCCTGGTCCGTGCAGCATATTCTGACGTACCGTCATATCTGTTCGGCGCCCGCGCCCGCACCCATTCCCGGGCTCACCTCTACCGCACCCCTACCGCGCTCACCCTGCCCCGACCCAGCCCACCCGCCCCAGGAGGTCCGCCATGTCCGCCGACCGGCCCGTCGCTCTGGACGAGTACCCGATCCATCAGGCCCCCCTGTCGATGAAGCACCTCATCAGCGGCGACCGGAACGCCTACGACCGCTGCATCTTCCACGTCTTCGACCACGCCGGACGGGCCGTCCTCATCCTCGGGCTCGGGGTCTATCCCAACGCCGGGGTCATCGACGCCTACGCCACCCTGCGCCTCGGCGACGAACTCCTCGCGGTCCGCGCCTCGGACGCCCTCGGCGACGACCGGATGGACCTCTCCGTCGGCCCCCTCTCCATCACCGTCGACGTCCCGCTCAAGCAGCTGACCCTGCGCTGCGCGGCCGATCCGGACGACCCGCAGGGGCTCTCGTACGAGGTCACCTGGACCGCCGAGTTCCCCGCCGTCTGGGAACCGCACCACGTCCAGCGGCGCGGTGACCGGCTCATGCTGGAGGGGCGCCGCTTCGTGCAGGCCGGCAGCGTCACCGGCACCATCCGGGCGCGGGGCGAGGAGTTCACCCCGACGCCGGGGGAGTGGACCGGTACCCGTGACCGCAGTTGGGGTGTGCGGCCGATACCGGGGGAGGAGGGTGGCCGCGCGGCTGAGGAGTACCGTCCCGAGGGCTTCCACTGGCTCTGGATACCCGTCCGCTTCGAGGACCGCTTCCTGATGGTGATCGCCCAGGAGGACGCCGACGGGCACCGCACGCTCAGCGAGGCCGTGCAGGTCTTCCCGGAGAGCAGCGGCCGCCATGACGTGCAACTCGGCTGGCCGCACACCGAGATCCGCTACCGGCCGGGCAGCAGGCACCCCGAGAGCGCCGTCGTCCACCTGACCGACCCCGCCCGCAAGCCGCTCGAACTGGGCGTGGAGATCCTGAACTCCTCCCCGCTCGCCGTCGGCGCGGGCTATCCGCCCGCCGCCGACTGGCAGCACGGCAGTTGGCAGGGCCGGGGATGGAGCGACCGGCGGGTCTACGACCTCGCCGACCCCGGAGCCCACCCCATGGCGGCCTTCGGGGTCACGGACCACTCGGCGCGCTTCACCCTCGACGGGCGGACCGGGCACGGCATCTTCGAGCACGGCAGCTTCGGACGGCACGATCCGAGCGGCTTCACCGACTACTCCTCCGTGGCCCAGTAGTCCGAGAAGCGGTCCCGGACGGTCCGACAAGGGCCCGGCGACTCCCGCGATCCCACCCAGCAGAAGAGGGGTACCCATGGCAACGGCACCACGTCCCCGCACCTCCACCCGTGAGCCGGAGGAGCTCGGTCGGCTCCTCACCGCCTGGTTGGACACCAGGCTCCCCGGTGCGCGGGTCACCAACGTCTCCGTCCCCGCCTCCAACGGCATGTCCAGCGAGACGCTCCTCTTCGACGTGGACCACCCCGACACCCCCCTCCGTGCCTGCGCGCTGCGCCTCGCGGCCGACCCGGACGCCTACACCGTCTTCCCCGTCTACGACATGCCGCGCCAGCACCGGGTGATGAGCCTGGTCGCCGCGCACACGGACCTGCCCGTCCCGCGCGTGCAGTGGCTGGAGGAGGACCCCGGCCCGCTGGGTGCGCCGTTCTTCGTGATGGCCCGGGCCGAGGGGCGGGTGCCGCCCGATGTCATGCCCTACACCTACGAGGGCAACTGGCTGCACGCCGCGACCGACGCCGAGCGCGCCGGCCTCCAGGAGGCGAGCATCTCGCTGTTGGCCCGCCTGCACGACCAGTTCCCGGGCAAGGAGGCCGAGTTCCTGCTCCCCGAGGGTGAGGGCACCCCGCTGCGCCGGCACGTGGAGGCCCAACGCGCCTACTACGCGTGGGTGGTGGCCGGACTCGCCCCGTCCCCGCTCATCGAGAGGGCCTTCGCCCGCCTGGAGGAGCTGTGGCCCGAGGACGAGGGAGAAGCGGTCCTGAACTGGGGTGACGCCCGCATCGGCAACGTCGTCTACGACGGCTTCACGCCGGTGGCCGTCCTGGACTGGGAGATGGCGGCGTACGCCCCGCGCGAGGTGGACCTCGGCTGGACGGTGTACCTGCACCGGTTCTTCCAGGACCTCACGGTCGGCTTCGGACAGCCCGGACTGCCGGACTTCCTGCGCCGCGACGACCTGGAGCGCCGGTACGCCGAGCTCACCGGACACACACCTCGGCACATGGAGTTCCACACGCTCTACGCCGCCCTGCGGCACGGGATCGTGATGCTGCGCATCGCCTACCGGCAGGCGCACTTCGGCGAGGTGGAGGTCCCGGCCGATCCCGACGCTCTGATCATGCACCGCGCCGGCCTGGACGCCATGGTCCGAGGCACGTACTGGTAAGTGCCCCCCGTACATATACGGGCAGGACCACGCGCGGCAAGGATCACGGGCTGGCGCCAGGACCCCGGGCGCCAATGCCCGGGCGCCGGGCCGCCGTCGGCCCGAGCGGCTAGGACACAGCGGGGGCCCGGAGCCAGCGGGGACGGAACCCCGGGCTCCGGGCCCCCGCCCGGGCCTCGGCGGCCGGGCTCCCTCAGGCCTCAGGCCGCCTGGGCGTGCTGCTGCCGGGTCTGCGGGACGGCGGGGCGCACCATGTGGACCGGGCGCGAGCCCGGACCGCCGACGTGCGAGAACGGCTGCGTCCGCCAGTCCAGCCCCTGGGGCAGGGTCAGGTGCACGACCGGCTCCAGGTCCTGGGCCCCCTCCGGCTGCAGCCCCCCGACGGTGGGCAGCGCGTCGGTGGCGGGTCGCCCGGTGCCCGCGCACACCGTGAGCCCGAAGGGGTTCCACGGGGTCAGGCAGAGCGCGTGCTGCGGCAGGTACTCCTCGTCCGCGACGAGGGCGATCGACTGGCCGCAGTCGGGGCAGATCGCGTGGTGGATGTCGAATCCCTCGGACTCCGCGAGTTCTTCGAGGTAGTCCGCGTCGTCGGCGTAGTCGCCTTCGAGCAGTTCCAGGGGCTCCGGTTCGGTGCGACCGGCGCGCTTGGTGTTCGGCATGGATGTACTCCCCCTCGGGTGGGCCGGTCGGGCAGGTTCTTCGACCACGGCCACAGCAAGCACTTCCCGCCGCGCGGCACGAGTAACCACAACCGACCGGCCTACGCCCGCACACCCCTGTGGCCTTGGTCACATGCCCGGCGCAGATGCCTCCAGTGGGCGGACAGCACTGGGCCTGGAGTGCCCTTGGGCCTTAGGTTGAGCGGCTATGAGCGCAATGGAGGAGCTGGACCGCCAGATCGTGGATCTGCTCGTGCGGGACGGGCGGATGAGCTACACGGACCTGGGCAAGGCCACGGGGCTGTCCACGTCGGCGGTCCACCAGCGAGTACGACGCCTGGAGCAGCGCGGCGTGATCCGCGGCTACGCGGCCGTGGTCGACCCGGAAGCCGTGGGCCTGCCGTTGACGGCGTTCATCTCGGTCAAACCGTTCGACCCGAGCGCGCCGGACGACATCGCCGTGCGGCTGGCCGGCGTCCCCGAGATCGAGGCCTGCCACAGCGTCGCGGGCGACGAGAACTACATCCTCAAGGTCCGGGTCGCGACTCCGCTGGAACTGGAGGACCTCCTGGGCCGCCTCCGCGCGCTCGCGCATGTCTCGACGCGTACGACGGTGGTCCTCTCCACCCCCTACGAGGCCCGCCCGCCCCGGGTGTGACGGTCGGGCGCAACGGCCGGGGCTGCCTCGAAGACGACCCGCGGGACCCGGCGGTCGGACGGGGGAGCGGGACGCGGGAGACTGGTCCGCATGACTGACCGCACCGCCACCTCCCCCGACGCAGCCGTAGCACCGGCCCGGACCGTCCTCCTGCGCCGGGGCGAAGTACACAGCCCCGCCGACCCCTTCGCCACCGCGATGGTGGTCGAACGCGGCCGCATCGCCTGGGTCGGCTCCGAGGGCGCGGCCGATGCCTTCGCGCAGGGCGTGGACGAGGTCGTCGATCTCGACGGCGCGCTCGTCACGCCCGCCTTCACGGACGCCCACGTCCACACCACCTCCGCCGGCCTCGCCCTCACCGGGCTGGACCTCACCGGCGCCCGGTCGCTCCCGGCCGCGCTGGAACTCGTACGGGAGTACGCCGCGCGGCGCCCCGCCGACCGCGTGCTCCTCGGGCACGGCTGGGACGCCGCGCGCTGGCCCGAGCGCCGTGCGCCCCGCCGGTCGGAGCTCGACGAGGCCGCCGGCGGCCGTCCGCTCTACCTGAGCCGCATCGACGTGCACTCGGCGGTGGTGACCACGGCGCTGCTCGACCTCGTCCCCGGCGTGACCCCGCGCGGTGACGAGCCGCTGACCCGGGACGACCACCACTGCGTCCGCGCCGCGGCCCTCGCCGCCGTCACGCCCGCGCAGCGCGACGAGGCCCAGCGGGCCGCTCTGGAGCGGGCCGCCTCCCTCGGCATCGGATCCCTGCACGAGTGCGGCGGTCCCCACATCTCCTCCGCGGAGGACTTCTCCGCCCTGCTGGACCTGGCCGGCCGGCACCCGGGACCGCGCGTCTTCGGGTACTGGGCCGACCGCGACCTCGACCTGGCCGCGGCGCTGGGGGCCGTCGGGGCCGCCGGGGACCTGTTCGTCGACGGCGCCCTGGGCTCCCACACGGCCTGCCTGCACGCCCCGTACGCCGACGCCCCCCACGCGGGTACGGGCTACCTCGACGCGCGGGCCGTCGCCGAGCACGTGGCCGCCTGTACCGAGGCGGGGCTGCAGGCCGGCTTCCACGCCATCGGGGACGCCGCGATCGGCGCCGTGGTCGAGGGCGTCCGGGCGGCGGCCGAGAAGGTCGGTCTCGGCCGCGTGCGCGCCGCCCGGCACCGGGTCGAGCACGCCGAGATGATGACCCCGGGGACGATCGCCGCTTTCGCGGAGCTCGGCCTCACGGCGTCGGTCCAGCCCGCCTTCGACGCGGCCTGGGGAGGGGATGAGGGGATGTACGCGGACCGGCTCGGAGCCGAGCGCGCCCGCACCCTGAACCCGTACGCATCCATGCTCAGGGCGGGCGTGCCGCTGGCCTTCGGCTCGGACGCGCCGGTCACCCCCCTCGACCCCTGGGGCACGGTCCGGGCGGCGGCCTTCCACCGCACCCCCGAGCACCGGATCTCCGTACGGGCCGCGTTCACCGCCCACACCCGGGGCGGCTGGCGGGCGTTGGGCCGCGACGACGCGGGCGTGCTGGTGCCGGGCGCGCCCGCCGACTACGCGGTGTGGCGCACCTCGGAACTGGTGGTCCAGGCCCCGGACGACCGGGTCGCCCGCTGGTCCACCGACCCCCGTTCGGGCACCCCCGGGCTGCCCGACCTGACTCCCGGGGCGGAACTGCCCGTGTGCCTGTCCACCGTGGTCGGCGGGCGGGAGGTATTCGTACGCCCACAGGGGTGATCCGGTGGGCCTCGGTTCGGTGTGGGCGGCCGGACCCGGATAGGTTCGGCCGGGTCCACCACAGGACGTCCGCGCCGACGGATCCGTCTGCTCAGCGCACCCGCGCCTCGGGGGCGAGGGAAGGTTTCGCCGGGCGGCGGGTGGCCCCGGATCGGGGTCCGGCGGTCCAGTAGACAACGGTCACGGCGGCCCGCAGCCAGCGGGCGTCCGACCGGCCCGAAGGACCGCGGGCCCCGATCACTGTTCTAAAGTCATCCTCTGCGACAAGACGTACAGGACGTGCAAGAGCACAAAAGGGGTCTCAGTGAGTGACGGCGGCGGACAGCGGACCTACGGGCCGCTCGGTACGGCCTTGGTGATCATTCCGACCTACAACGAGGCGGAGAACATCGGGCTGATCGTCGGCCGTGTGCGGGCGGCGGTCCCCGAGGCGCACATCCTGGTCGCGGACGACAACAGCCCCGACGGCACCGGCAAGCTCGCGGACGAGCTGGCGGCCGGCGACGACCACGTGCACGTCCTGCACCGCAAGGGCAAGGAGGGCCTCGGCGCCGCCTACCTGGCGGGCTTCGTCTGGGGTCTGGAGGGCGGCTACGGGGTGATCGTGGAGATGGACGCCGACGGCTCGCACCAGCCGGAGGAGCTGCCCCGCCTGCTGACCGCGCTGGCCGGCGCCGACCTGGTGCTGGGCTCCCGCTGGGTGCCGGGCGGCCGCGTGGTGAACTGGCCGAAGAGCCGGGAGATCCTCTCGCGCGGCGGCTCCACGTACTCCCGGCTGATGCTGGACGTCCCGATCCGGGACGTGACGGGCGGCTACCGGGCCTTCCGCCGCGAGACCCTGGAGGGGCTGGGCCTGGCGGAGGTGGCCTCCGCGGGCTACTGCTTCCAGGTCGACCTGGCCCGCCGGGCCGTGCAGAAGGGCTTCCGCGTCGTCGAGGTTCCGATCACGTTCGTCGAGCGCGAGTTCGGCGACAGCAAGATGAGCAAGGACATCGTGGTGGAGGCCCTGTGGCGGGTCACCCAGTGGGGCCTCAAGGCCCAGGCCGCCAAACTGGCGGGCAAGGTCACCGGCCACGACCGGGTCAAGGCCACGGACGAGGGCAGGGCCAAGGGCACGGGCGAGGGCACGGGCGAGGCCAAGGGCACGGGCGAGGGCACGGCCAAGGGCTAGGTGCATCGCCCCGGCCGTCTCCGGCGGATGCCGGCGCCCTCGCCCCCTCGGGTCCCCTAGGGGGCGGCCGGTACCTCCGGCTGAGGCCTTCCTTACGCCGGACCGGGCACACTGGGGGTATGACGACCGGCGTTCCCACTTCGACGGCCCCCCGGCGGCGCACGCCCGCCCGTACGTTCATCCCCCTGGCGCTCGCCGCCTGGCTGATCCTGGAGATCTGGCTGCTCGGCCTGGTCGCCGGAGCGGTCGGCGGCCTGGGCGTCGCCGCGCTGCTCGCGGGCGGGATGATCCTCGGCGTGGTGGTCGTCAAGCGTGCCGGGCGGCGTGCCTTCAAGAACCTGGCGGACACCTTCCAGCAGGCGCAGCAGGGGCAGCAGCCCGCCGCCACCCCGCCCGGCCAGGGCAACGGCCTCACCATGCTGGCCGGTCTCCTGCTGATCCTGCCGGGGCTGCTCTCCGACGTGGCGGGGCTCCTCGTCCTGCTCCCGCCGGTCCGGGCACGGATCGGTCGCCGCGCGGCGCGCTCGCTGGAGCGCAAGATGGCCTCGGCCTCCGCCGGCACCTTCGGCGACGCCTTCCAGCAGGCCCGTATCCGCTACCCCGACGGCAAGGTCGTTCCGGGCGAGGTCATCCGTGAGGAGCGGCCGGGCGGAGCGTCCGGCCCGCAGGCGGGCCACCGCCCGCCGCTCACCCCGTAGCGCGTCGACCGATGCCGCCCTCGGCTGCCGGGGGCGGCATCCGTGCGTCCGCGCCCTCCCGCTGCGGACACGAAAGCCGAGGGGCCCCGCCACGGTGTGGCGGGGCCCCTCGGCTTCGTTCTTCGTCCGGCTGTCAGGCGGACTTGCGGCTGTCCCGCGGATGCACGGCAATGTTCATGGCGCCGGAACGAAGGACCGCCAGCCTCTCGGCCAGCACTTCCTCCAGCTCCTCGCGGGTGCGTCGCTCCATGAGCATGTCCCAGTGCGTTCGCGCGGGCTTGCCCTTCTTCTCTTCGGGTCCGTCCCCGTCCACCAGGAGTGCCATGGCGCCGCACGCCTTGCACTCCCACTCCGGCGGAATGTCTGCCTCAACCGAGAACGGCATCTCAAATCGATGTCCGTTCTGGCATGCGTACTCCACCGCCTGGCGCGGGGCCAGATCGATGCCGCGGTCCGTCTCGTAGCTGGTAACCACGAGGCGCGTACCGCGGAGAGCTCGCTCACTCATGAATCGTGCCTCCCGGGCTTTGTCGCCCACAGGACAGGTGTCGCTGTCGTCGTCATCCGGTCAACGTCCGGTCGGCGGTATAGATTCCCGCTCCGGGTCGTGCGTCGCCCGTCGTGCCGCCCCTTGTTGTACCCACCAATGCCCGTTTTGTCACATCTGGCAGCAGATGTCACCCAACGTCTACACTTCTTGAGCGCGCAGTAACGGTCCGCCTGGCAGGCCAAAGGCGTATACTACCGGCCCTTTGCTTCAACGTCTAAATTCGTTCGGAATTCGTTCGCGCATCCGGCCGGAAGTGCTCGTGGATCGTGCTCAGATCCGTTCGGGTACAGGATTCCCTGCCGCCGCCACGGCGCGCCGCACCGGCACTCGCGCCAGCAGCACGAAACCCAGTGCGAAGAAGACCACCAACGAGATGATCGCGTCCCGGTAGCTGCCGGTGACCTGGTACGTCAGGCCGAACACGAGCGGCCCGACCCAGCTCAGCCCGCGATCGCTCATCTCGTACGCGGAGAAGTACTCGGCCTCCTTGCCCGCCGGCACCAGGTGCGAGAACAGCGAGCGCGACAGTGCCTGGCTGCCGCCCAGCACCAGTCCGATCATCGCGGCGAGCGCGAAGAACCACATCGGAGTCCGCGCGGGAAGGAAGTATCCGGCCGCGAGCGTGACGGCCCACGCGGCCAGCGAGCCCAGAATGGTCCGCTTGGCGCCGTACACGCGCGCCAGCCTGCCCATGCCCAGCGCCCCGGCCACCGCGAGCACCTGCACCAGCAGCACCGCGACGATCAGCGTGGACTGCTCCAGCTCCAGTTCCTCGGAGCCGTACACCGACGCCTGGGAGATCACCGTCTGCACGCCGTCGTTGTAGATCAGGTACGCGAGCAGGAACGACAGGGTCAGCGGGTACCGCCGCATGTCCTTCAGGGTCGCGACGAGCTGCTTCCAGCCGCTGACGGCCGGACCCGCCCCCGCCTCGCGGACCACGGCCCGGTCCCGCAGCCGGCGCAGCGGGATCAGCGCGAAGGCGCCCCACCACACGCCCGCCGAGGCCAGGCAGATCCGCACCGCCTCGCCCTCCGTCAGGCCGAAGGAGTCGTGCCCCTGGTACAGCACCAGGTTCAGCAGGAGGACGAAGGCGCCCGAGGTGTAGCCGAAGGCCCAGCCCCGGGAGGAGACGGTGTCGCGTTCGTCCGGGGTGGCGATCTGCGGGAGGAAGGCGTTGTAGAGCACCATCGAGACCGCGAGCGAGGCGTTCGCCAGGACCAGCAGCAGGCCGCCCAGCAGGTAGCGGTCGCCGTCGAGGAAGAACATCCCGGCCGCGGCCGCCGCGCCGGTGTACGCCGCCACCGCGAGCAGGGGCTTCTTGCGGCCGCTGCGGTCGGCCAGGGCGCCGACCAGCGGCATGATCAGTACGGCCACGATCACCGAGGCCGAGACGGAGTACGCGAAGAAGGACCCCGCCCGGACGGGAACGCCCAGCGGGTGCACGTAGCCCTCGGCGTCCGCCGCCGCCTTGGCGACCGACGTCAGGTACGGCCCGAGGAACACGGTGAGCACGCTCGTCGAGTAGACCGAGCAGGCGAAGTCGTAGAAGTACCAGCCGTGCTGCTCGCGTCTGCGTGCGGCGGCCGAGGCCGCCGCCGCGTCCGCGGCCCCGCCGTCCTTGGTCGCGGCGCCCGCCGCACTCTCCGTCCGGCCCGCCGCCCCGGGTTCCGCGTCGTCGGACGTCCCGCTGTCCCGCGCACTCACCTGGTGCCCCCCTCGCTGGTCCCCGTACCGCACGGCCGCCGTCCGGGCGGAGGCCGTGCGGCCACGTCAGGCCCAGGCTCCGCGTCGGTCCAAAACCGTGCGCAAGATGTCGATCCGGTCGGTCATGATGCCATCCACACCCAGGTCGAGCAGAGCCTCCATGCGTTCCGGTTCGTTCACGGTCCACACGTGCACCTGGAGCCCGCGCCGGTGCGCGGTGTGCACGAACCGCCGGTCGACCACGCGGATCCCCGCCTGCGTCTCCGGAACCTGGGCCGCCACCGCGCCCACCCGCAGCGCCGCCGGGATCGCGTACGAGCGCAGCCGCAGGCCCACCACGCCGCGCACGCCGTACGAGGTCGCCAGCCGGGGGCCGGCGAGCTTCTGGGCGCGGGCCACCCGGCCCTCCGAGAAGGAGCCCACGCACACCCGGTCCCAGATCCCGGTCCGCGCGATCAGGTCGACCAGCGGGTGCAGTGCCGCCTCGGCCTTGACGTCGATGTTCCAGCGGGCGTCGGGGAACTCCTCCAGCAGCTCCTCGAAGAGCGCCAGGGGCTCGGTGCCCGCGACCCGTGCCTCGCGGATCCGGCTCCAGGGCAGCTCGGCGATCCTGCCCCGGGCATCGGTGACCCGGTCCAGGGTGGAGTCGTGGAAGGCGACCAGCTTCCCGTCGGCAGTGGCGTGCACATCGGTCTCGAAGTACCGGTAGCCCGCCTCGGCGGCCCGCCGGAACGCGGCGACGGTGTTCTCCAGCCCGTCCGCGGCGCCTCCCCGGTGCGCGAAGGGGATCGGAGCCGGGTGGTCCAGATACGGGTGGCGAACGCGTACGTGTGTCACGTCCGCAGTATCTCCCGACCGGAGGGCGCCCGGCAGCCGGAGGACGCCCGGCGCCCGGCGGGCGGGCGCGGCCTCCGGGCTGGTGGAGGTGGACCGCGCCGTGACACCCTGGGCAGCCGTAGAGCAATCCAATCCCGGCCCCGGTCGCTCCGGCCGAGGCCAATCGCGCAAAGGTGGACCGGACCCCATGGCCGAATGGACCTCGGCGGTCGGTGCCGCGCAGCTCGCCCGGCTCATCACCTCCCAGCAGGACCGCGCCGCGGCGACCGGTGCCCGCAAGCCGTCCGCGTACCGCGGCCTCGCCGACGGCATCCGGCTCCTCGTCCTCGAAGGCCGCGTCCCCGTCGCCGCCCGGCTGCCCGCCGAGCGCGAGCTCGCCGCCGCCCTCTCGCTCAGCCGCACGACCGTCGCCGCGGCGTACGAGGCCCTGCGCGGGGAGGGGTTCCTGGAGTCCCGGCGGGGCGCCGGCAGCTGGACCTCCGTACCGGCCGGGAACCCGCTGCCCGCCCGGGGCCTGGAACCACTGCCCCCCGAGTCCCGGGGCTCGATGATCGACCTCGGCTGCGCGGCGCTCCCCGCGCCCGAACCGTGGCTCACCAAGGCCGTCCAGGGCGCCCTGGAGGAGCTGCCCCCGTACGCGCACACCCACGGCGACTACCCGGCGGGCCTCCCCGCGCTGCGCCGGATGCTGGCCGACCGCTACACCGAGCAGGGCATCCCCACGATGCCCGAGCAGATCATGGTCACCACCGGGGCGATGGGCGCGATCGACGCCATCTGCAGCCTCTTCGCGGGACGCGGGGAGCGGATCGCCGTCGAGTCCCCCTCCTACGCCAACATCCTGCAGCTGATGCGCGCCGCCGGTGTCCGCCTGGTCCCCGTGGCCATGGCCGACGGACTGCGCGGCTGGGACATGGACGTCTGGCGGCAGGTGCTGCGCGACTCGGCCCCGCGCCTGGCGTACGTGGTCGCCGACTTCCACAACCCCACCGGCGCCCTGGCCTCGGAGGAGCAGCGTCGCGCCATGGTGGAGGCGGCCCGGTCCGCCGGAACCGTCCTGGTCGCCGACGAGACCATGCTGGAGCTGAGTCTGGAGCCCGGTCTGGTCATGCCCCGGCCGGTGTGCTCCTTCGATCCGGCGGGCAGCACGGTCGTCACCGTGGGGTCCGCGAGCAAGGCCTTCTGGGCCGGCATGCGCATCGGCTGGGTGCGGGCGGCGCCCGATGTCATCCGCAGTCTCGTCGCCGCCCGCGCCTATGCGGACCTCGGCACCCCGGTGCTGGAGCAGCTCGCGGTGAACTGGCTGATGCGCACCGGGGGCTGGCAGGAGGCCGTCGGAATCCGCCGCGACCAGGCCCGGGACAACCGGGACGCACTGGTGGCGGCAGTGCGCCGGGAGCTGCCGGACTGGGAGTTCGAGGTGCCCCGGGGCGGCCTGACCCTGTGGGCCCGCGCCGGCGGGCTCTCCGGTTCCCGGCTGGCCGAAGTGGGGGAGCGGGTCGGCGTACGGGTCCCCTCGGGCCCCCGGTTCGGCGTGGACGGGGCCTTCGAGGGCTATGTCCGGCTGCCGTTCACGGTGGGCGGTGCGGTGGCGGACGAGGCCGCCGTCCGGCTGGCCGCCGCCGCCGATCTGGTCGGTACCGGCGCGGGCGGCAGCGGCGCGGAGCCTCCTCGCACGTTCGTCGCGTAGGAGCGCCCCGGGCGCACCGCTCAGGGCGCCTCGGCCGGGACCTCCGTCCCGGCGGCGTCGACGGCCGGCCCCTGGGCCCGGGCGGGGGGCGGGCCGTGGAGGGGCTTGCCGAGGACCGGGTGGCCCGGCGCTGTCGGCGCCGTCCCGTCCGGCCGGGCCCGCGCGGAATCGAGGGGCGGGTCGGCCGGCCCCCGCCCGTCCGGCAGCGCGTGCTGCCGCTCGGGCAGCAGCTCCAGTACGGCCTGCCGGTACGCCGGGTGCGCGGCGTCGTCGTACGGGTCCGGCGTGGCCGGGACCTGGAGCCGGTGCACGGGCCCGCCGCCGAGTCGGGCGTATCCGCGCCCCGGCGGCACCTGGGCGGTGGGGGTGGTGTGCGGCGGCAGTCCCAGGACGTCGGCGATCTGCTGGATCGTGGCGGGCCCGAGGACGATGCGGGCCCGGGTGTGCTGCCATACGGCGTCGCTCAGCAGCTCCAGGTGGTCGAACTGCTCGGCCACCACCACGGTGATGTGCGCCGCCCTGCCGTGCCGCAGCGGCACCTGGAGGAGCGCGAGCGGGTCCGGGCGCCCCTCGGCGGCCGCGAGGTGCGACAGCACACCGGGCCGGTCGAGCAGGATCCACAGCGGGCGGCGGGTGTCCTCGGGAGCGGGCTGACCGGCCTCGCGGGCCCGGTGGGTGGCGGCGAGCCGGCGCTCGGTCTCCCGGGCGACCCGCTCCAGCGCGGCCGGCGCCCCGGTGGGGCCGCATTCCACGGCGAGGACGCCGCGGCGCCCGGACAGGCAGGAGTACTCGCCGCTGCTGCCGCCCTCGACGACCACGACGTCACCGCCGTGCCGCAGGGTCTGCAGGGCGATCGAGCGCAGCAGGGTGGAGGTGCCGGCTCCGGGCTGGCCCACCGCGAGCAGGTGGGGTTCGGTCGAGCGGGGGCCGGTGCGCCAGATCACCGGCGGTACGTCGCGGGGCTCGTCGGCCTCCAGGACGGGCAGGGTGCGCCGCACCGCGGCGGCGTCGGTGAAGCCCAGCACGGTCTCGCCGGGCGAGGTGACGAACGGCTGGGCGGCGATGCCCGTCGGCAGCGCCGCCAGCACGCTCAGGTCGAGCTGGTTGCCCTCCTCGTCCCAGTCGAAGAGATACTCCCGTCCGCGCCCGGACTTGGCGTGCAGCAGTGCTTCGATCCGGGCCCGTGAGGCGGCCTCGCCATCGGTGAAGTAGGCCGGGTAGCGGATGCGCAGCCGGGTGACACGGCCCGCCTCGTCGAACTCGTAGCCGCTGAAGGCCTTGTCCCATTCCCCGCCGTGGGCGAAGAGCGGACTCGGATCCTCCGGGATGGAGAAGTACGGCACGAGTGCTTCGTAGAGGGAACCGAGCCTTTCGGTCTCGGCATCGCTGGGACCGGTCTTCACCGGAGTGCGGTCGCGTCCCCGCCAGGCAGCCGCCGCCATGAGGGTGATCAGGGCGAGGGGCGGACCGTAGGGGACGAGCGCGACCACGAGGACGCAGGCGGCCACCAGGAAGAGCGCGGGACCACGCTTGTCCTTGGGGGTCTCGGACCATGTGCGCCGCCCGGCCGAGGCCAGGATGCGCAGGCCGCGTCCGATGGTGAGGAGCGGATGGAGGACGTCCGTGGCGCTGTCGGCGGCCGTGCGAGCGAGGTCGCGGCCCCGGTTCAGCGACACGGTGCCGCTGCTGAGGATGCGGGGAAGTGGGCGCCGGGCCACGGGCGTCTCCTGGAGTTGTGTGGGGCGGGGTGAATCGGGTGGCGCTGGATGTCCTGTGCCTCGGCGGGCTAGAGCTTGATCCCGCCGAGGAGGCTCGCGAGGCTCGCGGTGCTCGCCGTGATGCTCGGGGCGATGGCGGAGCCGGCGAGGAAGAAGCCGAACAGCGAGCACACGAACGCGTGCGACAGCTTCATTCCGTCCTTCTTGAAGAACAGGAAGCAGATGATGCCGAGCAGGACGACACCGGAGATGGACAGGACCATGAGTGGCTCTCCTGGTAGTAGGGACAGTCACCATCAGTTCTTCCAGGCTCACAGGAAGTATCAATGCGACAAAAGGTGCATACGGGTGACTTCAGCTGTTTTTCACTTGACCGGCTCACTCCGGCTGGCGCGCCCGCCGCACGCGGTGGCAGGGCTGATCATTGCCGCGGCCCGGGCCCGGCATGTGCAGGTCCGGGCGCTACTCTGACGCTTCACCCGTACGGACCCGGTTCCCGGCTCCCCCTTGCCCTCGCGGCCCGGGGCGGGCGGGCCGGCCGGACCGTGCCACCAGCGACTGAAAGGCGGTACGCACGATGAGCGAGCACACCGAAGGCGGCGCCGGCGCCCCGGACGTTCCCGACGAGGACGTCATCGAACTGGCCACCAAGATCTTCGACCTCGCCCGCCAGGGCGAGGCCGAGACGCTCGCCGCGTACCTCGACGCCGGAGTCCCGGCGAACCTCACCAACGACCGCGGCGACACCCTCGTCATGCTGGCCGCCTACCACGGCCACGCCGACGCCGTGACGGCCCTGCTGGCCCGCGGCGCCGAGGCCGACCGCGCCAACGACCGGGGCCAGACCCCGCTCGCCGGCGCCGTCTTCAAGGGTGAGGAAGCCGTCATCCGCGCCCTGCTCGCGGGCGGTGCCGACCCGAATGCGGGCACGCCCTCCGCCGTGGACACGGCGCGCATGTTCGCCAAGGCCGACCTGCTGGAACTCTTCGGAGCCAAGTAGTCCGCTTTTTGCCGGGCCGTGGCCCGTACTGACCTCACAGGTTGGTCACGGCGGCCGTAAATGTGGTCGCGGTGCACAAACCGGCTGGGTCATCATGGCGACGGATTCGATTCGCGCGCACGGCGGACGGGCAAGAGCGGGCAGGACACGACAGGTGTCCGGGCCCGGCCCGGCCGCCCGGTCGCGAAGCACCGACGAGAGTGAGAAGGCAATGGTCTACATCGAGCGGAACATGACGGCGGACGTCCTCACATGCTGTTACGCGGCCCTGTGAATCCCGATTCCCGGTTGCGTCCCCAGCTTGATTTGAGGCCACTCCCATGTTCGAACCAGTCATAGCGCCGAGCGGCACCCTGCTCGGACTCCTCCAGCGCGGCCGCGGCGACGGCACGCTGCACGCTCTCGCGGCACCGAGGGACGAGGCCCTGGAGGCCTTGAACCAGTGCGTGCTCCGAGACCCGCGCCAGGACTGGCAGGTCGAGAACCGCTCCTTGTACTACGCGCGCCTGTACGTGGACCTCGACGGCCCCCTGGGCGAGATCGAGGCACACCTCTTCTCCGTCGACGACCTCGTCGACGAGGCGGACCACCGGACCGGCCTCGCGCTGTCCGTGCTGGGCCACCTGGCCTCGTACGGCCGCGACGACGCGCTCATGCTGCTGCGCCGTTACGCCGCCTCGGGAGCGAACTGGGCGTGGGCCCTCGACGAGCTCGCCCTGCGCGACGACGACGAGGGGCTGCGGTCCCTCGCCGACCCCGTGCTCGCCCGGTTCCCCGCCACGGCGGAGGGTGAGGCGCGGCTCGCCGCCGCCGTCCGCGACGCGTACGAACCCCGGCCGTGGTGCCTGTGGGAGGAGACGCCGCAGTACGGGCAGCGCCTGCGCGCCGCCCGGCAGCAGGGCTCCTTCGACCGCTGGCAGCGGCAGATGACCCCCAGCGGGCCCCGCCCCGGCTGGGGCGTCCAGGCGGTCTTCGACTGGGCCGCCGACGGCCTGCGCCGCGGCACCCCGCTGCACGTGCCCGCCGCCCGCTGCCTCGGCGCCGTGGCCGCCCCGGAGGACCGTCCGGCGATCCTCGCCGCCGCGGCCGGCGCCTCCGGCGAGGCCGCCCGCGCCACCGCCCTGCACCACCTGGTCCTGGCCGAACCGGACAACCCGGCGGTCCTGGACCTCATCGAATCCGCCGCCGACCAGCCCGCCGTGGCCGCCTACGAGCGCATGTGCGGCCCCGAGGCCGTCGACCGGGCCCGCCGCTGGATCCACCGCCCCGACGCCCTGGGGGCTGCCGCGGCCGCCACCCTGGCCGCCCGGGGCGGAGCCGAGGACGCCGCTCTGGTCCTGGGGGCGCTGCGCTCCACGGTCCGCGGCGCCGGCCCCGACACGCAGCGGCTCTTCGCCCTGGTGGACGGCGCCGGACGGCTGGCGATCGGCTGCGCGGCGCCGGTACTGCGGCACGTCTACCGCGAGACGGCTTCCTCCCACCTGCGCGGGCGCACCGCGCGAGCCCTGGCCAGTACCGACCCCACCTTCGCGGCGGGCTTCGCCGTGGAATGCCTCTGGGACTGCGAGGAGACCACCCGCGAGGTGGCCGCCCGCCACGCCGAGACGGCCGACGCCCGCGTCGCCCCCCGGCTGCGCCGCCTGGCGGCGGACCCGGCGGAGGAGGAGGACGTCCAGTCCGCGGTCCGGAGCCGCATCATGCCGGAGTCCGCCGTATAGGGCCCGACCCGATCCGACACCCGTGCGGCCCGGCCCCCTCACATGAGGGGGCCGGGCCGCACGCAGTCCCCGCCCCGAGGGCCTCCGCGCCCGGTGCCTGCGCGCACGGCGGGGGCTCCGCCTCGTACGCCTCACCGGGCCCGCACGAACCGCACCGGCGTTCCGGGACGGGTCTGCGCCGCCGCGTCCAGGGCCGGGCCCGGCGGGACCACACCCACCACCGGGTAGCCGCCCGTCACCGGGTGGTCGGCGAGGAACACCACCGGCAGGCCGTCCGGGGGCACCTGCACCGCACCCAGCACCATGCCCTCGCTCGGCAGCTCCCCGGCCCGGGCGCGGACCAGCGGGGTTCCCGACTCCGTGCGCAGGCCGATGCGGTTGGACATCGCCGAGACCCGGAACACCGACCGCCACAGCCCGGTCAGGGAGTCCGGGGCGAACCAGTCCGCCCGGGGCCCCGGCCGCAACGGCAGCAGCAGCTCCGCGGGCGCCGCGGGCAGAGTGCAGAGGTCGGCCCCCGGCGCCGGGCCCGGACCGGGAACCCCCACCGGCAGCAGGGCGCCCGCCGCGAGCACGGGCGGCCCCAGCCCCGACAGCAGGTCCGTCGCACGGCTGCCCAGGACCGGCGGGACGGCCAGGCCGCCGCGGACCGCGACGTAGCCGCGCAGCCCAGACTCCGCCCGGCCGACCTCCAGCTCCGCCCCGGCCGGCACCCGCACGGGGGCTCCCCAGGCCACCGGCCGGCCGGCCACCCGTACCGCGCAGGGCGCGCCCGTCACGGCCACCGTCACGGCCTCCAGGGCCCGCAGGCCGACGCCGTCCAGGGTGGTCTCCAGGGCCGCGGCGTCCGGGGCGTTGCCGAGCAGCCGGTTGGCCAGGGCGTACGCGGCCGTGTCGAGCGCGCCGGAGCGCGGCACCCCCAGGTGCGCGTACCCGGGCCGGCCGAGGTCCTGGACGGTCGTCAGTGCCCCGGGCCGCAGGACGAGCAGGCCGCGCCCCGGCCGGCCGGCGGGCCCGGCGATGCCGACGGCCCCGGGGGAGTCGTCCGGCCCGAGGGCACCGGCCATTCCGGGGCTTCCGACAACTGCTCCGGGGCTTCCGACAGTGCCGGGGCTTCCGCCAACGCCGGGGCTTCCGCCAACGCCGGGGCCTCCGACGGCCCCGGGGCCGTCGCCTCCCCCGGGCCCGGCGGAGGCGCCCGCGTTCCCGCGGGCCGGCCCCGGGCCCGTACGTCGCGTCCCGCTCACGCGCCCTCCTCCGTGAACCGCACCCGTACCCCGGGCTCGAACAGCGCCGCCGGCTCCCGCCGCGCGTCCCACAGGACCGCGTCCGTCGACCCGATCAGCTGCCAGCCGCCGGGGGAGGAGCGCGGGTAGACCCCCGCGTACTCGCCCGCCAGGGCCAGCGAGCCCGCCGGGACGGCCGTACGGGGCGTGGCGCGGCGGGGCAGGTGGAAGCGTTCCGGCAGCCCCGTCAGGTAGCCGAATCCCGGCGCGAACCCGCAGAACGCGACCCGGAAGACGGTCCCGCCGACGATGCCCGCCACCTCGTGGGGCGCGACCCCCCACAGCCGGGCCGCCTCCGCCAGGTCCGGCCCGTCGTACCGCACCGGCACCCTCACCAGCGGCCCCTCGGTCTCCGCGAGCGGCGGCACCCGCCACCGCTCGATCCGGGCCCCGAGCGCTGCGGGCTCCCGTACGCCGTCCAGCAGTACGGTCCGCGCGGCGGGCACCAGGTCCCGTACGGGACCCAGCTCGCCCGCGTCCCGGCGCCGCACCAGCTCCGCGTGCAGGGCGGCCACCTCGGCGGCGGAGTCCAGCTCGACCAGCAGCGCGTCCGTGCCCGTCACGAGGCTCCTCACGCGAAGGCCTCCACCCGGACCCCGGCCGTGCCCAGCGCCTCCCGGACTCGCACGGCGAGCCCCGCCGCCCCCGGCGTGTCCCCGTGCAGGCACAGCGAGCGCGCGGCCACCGGCACCACGGAGCCGTCGGCCGCGGCGACGGTTCCCCGCGCCGCCATCCGCACGGCCCGGGCCACCACCGCGTCCGGGTCGTGCAGCACAGCGCCCGCTTCCGAGCGCGGCACCAGCGTCCCGGCGGGCGTGTACGCCCGGTCGGCGAAGGCCTCCGGTACGGCCTCCAGCCCGGCCGAGGCGGCGACGGCGAGCAGCAGCGACCCGGGCAGTCCCAGCACCGGCAGCCCGGAGTCCCCGGCGGCCAGGCGGACGCCCGCCACCACGGCGGCGGCCTGGTCGCCGTCGTACACCGTGCGGTTGTACAGCGCCCCGTGCGGTTTCACGTACGACACCCGGGAGCCGGCCGCCCGCGCGAAGACCTCCAGCGCCCCGATCTGGTAGGCCACCTCGTCCGCCAGCTCCCCGGCCGGCACGTCCATCGCTCGCCGCCCGAAACCCGCCAGGTCCCGGTAGGAGACCTGGGCGCCGATCCGCACACCCCGCGCGGCGGCCAGCTCGCAGACCCGGCGCATGATGGACGGGTCACCGGCATGGAACCCGCAGGCCACGTTGGCGCTCGTAACCACGGACAGCAGCGCCTCGTCGTCCGTGAGCGTCCAGCGTCCGAAGCCCTCGCCGAGGTCGGCGTTGAGGTCGATCGCGGCCGCGGCAGGTGTGATCATGGAAGCCATGCGGTGAGCGTAGAACAGCGGGCCCGCCGTTCCCCCGGCAGTCGGGGACGATCCGGCCGAACCATGCCGTTTGGGATGTTGTCAGGGTCAGCGCCTAGTCTTTGTCCGTGACTCTCCCCGCCCCGGCGAAGACCCTTCCGTCCCCGGCGCCGGGCCCGGCCGCCGACGAGGGCCTGGCCCGGCGGCTGCGCGCCCTCGCCTGCACCGCCCCGCTCCACGACCTCGACGTCCGCAAGGCCAATCTGGCGGGCGAGTACGGGGTCTACGCGATGGCGGAGGTCGCCCTGGCCGCGATCGACCTGGTCACGCTCAACATGGACTTCGACACGGGCGCCGACCACGACCAGATAGTGGCCAGGCTGCTCCCGCGCGTCGCCGCCCAGGCCCCGGGCCGCCCGGCCGCCGAGCACGAGCGGGTGGCCCGCTGGGTGCTGGAGAACCTGGTCAACGTCGGCAGCGTGGACCGGGGGTTCCGCGCGATCTACGGCACGTTCGGCCCCGACGGCGTCTACGTCCGCCGGGACTACGACTTCAAGCTGATCGAAGAGGTGCCGGGCTACGGCGGCGCGGTCTACCTGCGCACCACCGACGAGGCCGTCAACGTACTCGTCGGCGCCCTCGACACCGACGTCACCAGCGCCCAGATCGCGGCCGAGGTCAAGCTGGAGGTGCTGATCAGCCGCGGCCGGCTCGCCGACGCCCAGCTCGCGGCCGAACAGGCCCGCTACCGCACCGTGCAGTACGCCGAGACCCTGCGCCGGACGCTCGACGCCACCCGGCGCAACGTCCGGGCGGTGGACTGGCTCCAGGCCGTACCCGACATGATCGCGGAAGCCCTCGACCACGTCGCGGACCGCTACCGCCACGAGAACGCGATCCTGACCAACATCCGCAAGGCGCGCGACGAGGCCGAGGAGCCCGAGAACAAGCGGCGCGCGGCCGAGCTCGTCGACATCGTCAAGGACTGCATCCGCCGCCACACCCAGCTCCAGTCCCGGCTGCTCGACGCCGGCCCGCTCTTCCGCGCCGAGCAGGACCGGCAGGCCTTCGCGGCTCCCGCGCCGCGCTCGGGCATCGACCTGTACGGCCAGCTCGTGGCACCGGTCCTGCCGCTGCCCGTCGCGCAGGCCCGACGGGTCACGGACGCCTTCTTCGCGGCCGGCACGGGCCTGCGCACCCCCGTCTCGGTCCGCGTCGCCGACCTCGTCGAGATCCTGCTCACGCCGCCCGTCGAGCGGGAGCACCTGGGCGTGGAGATGCCCGAGCCGGACCTCATCGCCACCCCGGACGACAGCCGTTTCAGCGAGGAGCAGCTCGCGGCCGCGATGCGGCTGCTGGACCTGCCGCACGACGCGCCCCGCCGCCTGTCGGGACTCCTCGCGGAGGCCCGCCGGGATGACGCCGACCTGCCGTACCTGGTGGCACTGCTGGCCGTCCACGCCGCGAGCCCGGCCGTCGGCACCGCCTACCGCCAGGGCGAGGAGCGGTTCCTCTTCGCGGTGGACGACGGCACGCAGCTGGACGACCCCGAATTCGGCGGCGCCGACCTGATCGTCGGCACCGCACTGCTGGACGCCGCCGGCATGGCCGCCGACCGGGCGGAGGCCTCATGACCCTCGCGCCCCTCCGGCTCCCCGCCCCCTTCGCATCGCCCCGTCACCGCCGTGCCGCCACGCAGTCGGCGGCCGGGTCCGGGTGTGCGCCGGGGCGCTCCCCGCAGGGTGCCGAACACAGTTCCGCCCCGATTTCCGACGGCCCGTCACGTTCGGCACCCGGGGAGAGGCCCCGGCGCACACCCGGACCCGGCACCCCCGCCGCCGACCCTGCCGACCACACCCCCGGCGCCGCCGGCCCCCGCACCCGTACCGGCGCCGCAGGCTCCGGCACCCGTACCGCCACCGGCGGCTCCGCCGCCCACCGCACCGCCGAGGAGACGTACCAGTGAGCGACCACCACGCCGAGCACCCCGCGTGGAGCGAGCCCGACGCCTCCGCCGGTCCCGCGACGGCCCCGGCTCCCGGCTCCGCGGCGGTGACTCCCGCCGACGCCGCCGACGCGGCCCGGCTCGTCGCCTTCGGGCTGCAGCCGAAGCTGCTGCCCGCCCGCGACGCCGAGTACGCCGAGCTGCTCCGCCGCTACCGCGAGGACCCCGCCTTCGGCCGCCTCGCCGACGCCGTCGCCACCGGCCTCGGTCTCGTCGTCCTGGAGGTGTCCCCGCGCGCCGGCATGGCCGTCGCCGCCGGCGAGGACTCCGTCTTCGCCGTCCGCATGGGCGACTACGCCCGCCGCACCACCGCCGACTCCGCCGACCGCTTCCTGCACGGCCTGGCCCACCTCGCCGTGGCGGCCCTCGCGTTCCCCCGCCCCGAGGACCTCGCCGACGACGGCTACATCGGCCGCATCACCGTCAACGGCGTCGACGCCTTCGTCCGCCAGACCTGCCGCCGCCTGGAGGAGCGCGCCGAGGAGCTGGGCGAGAACACCGACCCGGCCAGCGACGCCCCCGGCCTGGAGGCCGCCTGGCGCGTCTACGCCCGGCGCAGCTCGACCGGAGCCACCAAGGACGCCCGCCGCCTCGCCGGCTCCACCACCGGCATCGTCGGCAAGGCCGCCGCCTTCCTCACGGACTCCGGCTTCCTCCAGCGCACCGGGGACGACGCGGGCGGCACCTACCGCACCACCCCGCGCTACCAGCTCCAGGTCCGCGACATGGCGGGCAGCTCGGCCATGGCCGAACTCCTGGAACTCGGCGTGGTCCCCGTCAGCGACGGCAGCGCCACCCTGCTGCCCCCGCCCGAGGGCGACGACCTCGACCTGGCCGCCGACGCCGGACTCCCCTTCCACGCCTGAGCCCCGCCCCGGGAACCGGCCCCCGCGCCACCCGCCCCCGTACGACCGACCCACGAGAGACCACGAGAGTCCGCCGCCATGTACGAGCTGTCCCGGATCCGCCTCTACTCCATCGGGCCCGCCGGCGCGCGCTACGCCGACACGGTGCTCGACCTGCGCGGAGTCGGTGAGCCGGTGCCCCACCCGGCACCCGCTCAGGCGGAGTTCTTCGAGGACGAGCCCACCGGCCCGCCGCGCCGTCCCGCGCCCGCCGGCGTGCTCTTCCTGGAGAACGGCGGCGGCAAGTCGGTCCTCCTCAAGCTGATCTTCTCGGTGATGCTCCCCGGCCACCGCAACACCCTGGGCGGCGCCAGCTCCGGCGTGCTCCGCAAGTTCCTCCTCGCCGACGACTGCGGTCACGTCGCCCTGGAGTGGCAGCACACCCGGACCGGCGAGTGCGTGGTCGTCGGCAAGGTCAGCGAATGGCGCGGCCGCCAGGTCTCCAACGACCCGCGCAAGTTCGCCGAGGCCTGGTACTCCTTCCGCCCCGGACCCGGGCTGAGCCTCGACAACCTCCCCGTCGCCGAGGCCACCGCCGTCCGCCCGCCCGTCGAAGGCGCCTCCCGCGCCCAGGGCCGCCGCCGCACCATGAAGGGCTTCCGCGACGCCCTCACCGACGCGGGCAAGGCGTACCCGCACCTGGAGGTGTGCTGGGAGGAGATCCACGACCGCTGGAACGAGCACCTCACCGAGCTCGGCCTCGACCCGGAACTCTTCCGCTACCAGCGCGAGATGAACGCCGACGAGGGCGAGGCCGCCGGCCTCTTCGCGGTCAAGAAGGACTCCGACTTCACCGACCTCCTGCTGCGCGCCGTCACCGACACCCGTGACACCGACGGCCTCGCCGACCTCGTCCACGGCTTCGGCAACAAGCTCGGTCGCCGCTCCGAGCTGATGGCCGAACGCGAGTTCACCGCCGGCTCCGTCGACCTCCTCAACCGCATCGTCGACGCCGCCGCGACCCGCTCGCGCCTCCGTGACGTGCACGCGGGCGCCGAGCGCCGTACGCGCACCCTCGCCCGGCGGCTGTCCGCCCGCGCCGCCGAGGAACGCGGCCGCGCCGCCGACCTCGCCCAGCGGGTCACCTCCGCCGCCCACCAGGTCACCGCCGCCGAGTCCACCCGCGCCCGCAGCGCCGCCGTGTCCGCGGAACTCGCCTACCGGCACGCCTCGCTGGCCCTGACCGTCGCCGACAGGGCCGCCGCCGCCCAGCGCCGCGAACTCCTCGAAGCGCGCACGCTGCACTCCGCCTGGCAGGCCGCCGAGAACGTGCTGCGCCACCGCGCCGCCGCCGACCGCTCAGCCCGGGTCGCCGCCGCGATCCTGGAGGCCGAGCGGGACGCCGCCCCGGCGCTCGCCGCCCGCTCCCGGGCCGCCGCCGAGCTCGTACGGGCCCTGCACACCGCCGCCGAGCAGGGCGAACGGGTCGCCAACGAGGAGGAGGAGCGTTCCGCCGTCCTCCAGGCCACCGGCGAGGCCGCCCACCGCGACGCCACCTCCGCCGCCACGGCCGCGCAGCGCGCCCGCAGCGAGGCGGAACACCTGCGCTCACGCCTGGGCGAGGTCCAGCAGGAGACCGCCGAGGCCGTCCGGGCGGGCTGGCTCGACGACTCCGCCCCCGACGCGGACCCGGCCCGCGCGGCGCTCGCCGCCGCCGACGCCGAGAAGACCGCCGTGTCGGCCTGGGACGAGGCCCGCGAGGCCGCCCGTACCGCCGCCGAGGCGGCCCGGGAGGCCGCCGCCGCGGAGTCCCGCGCCGAACTCACCGCCGCCCGCGCCGCGGACGCGGCCGACGCGGCCGAAGCCGCCCACGACGCGGAACACCGGGCCGCCGCCTCCCTCGCCGCCGCCCCGCGCCTCGCCGAGCTCCTGGGCCTGCCCTCGACCGCGGACGCCCCGGTCCCGTCACCCCGCTCGGGCGACGGCCCCGCCGCACCCGGCCGGCCCGGAACGGCGGGGGAGGGCGGCGCCGCCGGCCCGGGAGCCCCCGGCAGCCCGCAGGGCGGTGCCCAGGCCGCCGCCGTCCACGGCGCGGCGTCCGCCGCCGGCCCCACCGCCCTCGCCACCGCCACCGGCCGGCTCACCGCCGAGGACCTCGACCGCACCGCCGACGACCTGAGCGCGCTGCTGGCCGACACCGTCGCCGCCGCCGAACGCCAGCTCTTCGAACTGCGCACCGCCGCCGCCGACGACTCCCGCATCCTCGGCGCGCTCGGCGACGGCGGACTGCTTCCGCCCGGGCCCGACGTCCTCGCCACCGTCGAGTACCTCGGCGAGCACGGCATCCCCGCCCTCCCCGGCTGGCGCTACCTCGCCCAGGCCGTGGACCCCGCCGACCACGCCGCCGTGCTCGCCGCCCGCCCCGAACTCGTCGACGGCGTCGTCATCACCGACCCCGACACCCACAGCCGCGCCCGGGAGGTCCTCTCCGGGGCCGCGCTGCTGCCCCGCTCCACGGTGGCCGTCGGCACCGCCGCCGCCCTGCTGGCCCCCGTACCGCCGGCCGATCCCGACACGGCCGCGGCCGGCATCTTCATCGTCTCGCCGAACCCGGCCATGCACGACGAGCACGCCGCCGACGAGGAGCGCCGGACGCTGCGCGCCCGCGCCACCGCCCGCGACACCGAGATCCGCGACCTGGCCGCCCGCCTCGCCGGGGACCGCGAGCTCGCCGCCCGCCTCGCCTCCTGGCGCACCGGCTGCCCGCCCGGCCGTCTCGCCGAGCTCGCCGAACAGGCCGCCGCCGCCCGTACCTTCGCCGAGGAGGCCGACGCCGAGCTCGCGGAGGCCCGTACCGTACGGGCCGAGGCCGACGAGGCGGCCTCCGACGCCACCCGCGTGCGCGACGAGCGCCAGGACACCGCCCAGCGCGCCCGCCGCGCCGCCGACGCCCTCGCCGGCCTCGCCTTCCGGCTGCGGGAACGCGCCGGCTGGCAGGCCAGGCTCCGCGAACTGGCCGACGAGGCCGCCGAGTCCGAAGCCCGCGCCGAGGTCTGCCTGGACCGCGCCCGCGCCGCCGACGAGGACCGCCGGGCCGCCCAGCGCACCGCCGACGACGCCCGCCGCACCGCCCGCGCCCTGCGCGCCGAACGCGCCGAGATCGCCGGCGTCCCCGAACCGCTCCCCGAGGACGCGGGCGGCCCGGCGGCCGGGCCCCGGCCGCCGCTCCCCGACCTCCGCGAGGCCTACCGCGCCGCCTCCCAGCTCTACGAGAAGGTCGGCGTCGGCGCCGACCTGCGCGCCGAACAGGCCCGCGCCGAGAGCGACGAGAGCGCCGCCCTCGCCGAACTCGACCGCCTCACCAACAAGGTCCGTACGCGCGCCGCCCAGCTCCTGGAAGGCACCGACGGGGCCGACGGCCCCTCGCGCCAGGCCGCTGCCGCGCGCGCCGAATCCCTCGTGCAGATGCTGGAGACCCGCGCGTCCGCCGCGAGCGAGCAGCTCGGCCGGCTCCGCGGCGAGGCCGAACGGCACGCCCCCGCCGAGGGCGAGGCCCACACCGAACTGCCCGCGGAGCTGGTCCCCGAGGACGTCGAGCACGCCCAGGTCCTGCTGCGCACCGCCACCGCCCAGCACGCCGCCCACACCGCCGCGGTGGAGAGCGCCCGGGCCGCCCACGCGGACCTGCTGCGCGCCCACCGCGCCGCCGAGGACGGCGCGGGCGGCTTCGACGAGACCGCCGCGTTGCTGCGGGACCTGCTGCGCGACCACACCCACCAGGACGACGAGCAGGAGGCCGCGCCCCACCGGGGCACCCTGGAGGAGGCCCGCCAGTCGGCCACCGAGGCCCGGCGCTCGCTGCGCGGCTGCTCGGCCGACCTCTCGGCGGCCGACGCCGCCGTACGCGAGGCGAGCGACATCCTGGTCCGGCACGCCAACGCCACTCGGTACGAGCAGGTACGCACCCCCGCCCGGCAGCAGATCCGGGAACTGCCCGCCTCCGCCCTGCCCGAGCACGCCGCCGCCTGGGCGGCGGCCTTCGCGCCCCGGCTGCGCGTCCTCACCGACGAACTGGCGCAGCTGGAGCGCAACCGCGACAGCATCGTCGACCGCCTGCGCGGCCTCGTCGAGTCGGCCCTGGCCACGCTGCGTTCCGCGCAGCGCCTGTCGCAGCTCCCCGAGGGCCTCGGGGAGTGGTCGGGCCAGGAGTTCCTGCGGATCCGCTTCGAGGAGCCCGACCAGGCCACGCTCACCGAGCGGCTCGGCGAGGTCATCGACGAGGCGACCCGCACGGCCGTGAGGAAGAACAGCGCCGCCTCCTTCGGGGAGGGCCGCCGCGACGGCATGTCCCTGCTGCTGCGCGGAGTCCAGGCGGCGCTGGAGCCGAAGGGCATCTCCGTGGAGATCCTGAAGCCGGACGCGGTGCTGCGCGCCGAGCGGGTGCCGGTCGGGCAGATGGGCGACGTGTTCTCCGGCGGGCAGCTGCTGACCGCGGCGATCGCGCTGTACTGCACGATGGCGGCGCTGCGGAGCAACGACCGGGGCCGGGACAAGCACCGGCACGCGGGCACGCTGTTCCTGGACAACCCGATCGGGCGCGCGAACGCCACCTACCTGCTGGAGCTCCAGCGAGCCGTCTCCGACGCGCTCGGCGTCCAGCTGCTCTACACGACGGGTCTGTTCGACACCACGGCGCTCGCCGAGTTCCCGCTGGTCATCCGGCTGCGCAACGACGCCGACCTGCGGGCGGGCCTGAAGTACATCAGCGTGGAGGAACACCTGCGTCCGGGACTGCCGCAGCAGTCCCCGGAGGCGGAGACCATCCACGGGGAGATCACGGCGACCCGGATGTTCCGCCGCGGCTGACGCCGCCGCACGCGCTCCGCTCGGGTCCGACGTCGCCCGGGCGGATGGCGGCGCCCCTCCCGAGCGGGGCCGTACGGCCGGTGGACCGTACGGACCGTACGGGGCCGGTGGTGCTAGCGCCGGCCGGGGGCCGCGAGGGGGCCCTCGGCCCTGGGTATGCGCGGTCCGTGCTCCCGGGCGGCCCGTGCGGTCCGGCGCGCCTCTCGGCGGCGCCCGCGCGCCGTACTGCTCGGCTGCGACAGGACCCCGTAGCGCTGGTTCCACGCCTGCCGGGTGATCCATACGTCCAGCACGCCCCAGGTGGCGACGACCGTCCCCGCGACCGCCCCGAGGGCCATCGGCAGGGCCAGCCAGGAGCCGGTGAGGGTGAGGAAGAACGTGATCGTCGCCTGGGTCAGCGTCAGCGAGACGATCAGCACCGCCCGCACCGCGGCCGTCCGCACCGGATCCGGCATCCGCCGGTGCCGGGCCGGCTCCTCCTCCCACAGCCCCCGTGCCGCCGCGCCGGCCCCGCGGCCGTCCGCACTGCCCCTGCCCGCGTATCCGCTGTCCGCATATCCGCTCATGGTCCGCTCACTCCCCACCAGGCGGTCCGCCATGCCCGCTCGCCCCGTCCGTCCCACCACGTCTACCCCCACGTGTCCCCTCGAACAGACAGACGTCCGGCGGCCTCCGGAGATTCCCGGATCCCTCATCCGTCCGCCGGCCTCCTTGATCGCGGAACGAATAATTCCAGCCATCCATCGGGTTGCGCGAACTGACACCCCACCAGGTGTCATCTGCCACATATCGGGCCGCTCTTGACCGGAACTGTCGGACAACTCGTGAACTACGTCCGGAGGTCCGGCCGAAAACGTCCGGACATGTCTTCGAGGCATCACCGTGGCAGTAGTAGGCTCACGCCGTTTAAATGACGGAACACCGACCCCCGACCACGGGGTTGAGCTGGGGGAGGCTGGGGAGGCCATGCGCTTTCGCGGGAAGTCCATCCGCCGGAAGATCGTGGCGTTGCTCCTTGTGCCGCTCGTCTCCCTGACCGCCCTCTGGGGCTTCGCCACGGTCCTCACCGGCCGCCAGGCCGTCCAACTCCTCGACGTGGCGCACGTCATCGAGAAGGTCGGCTACCCCATCGAGGACGTCGTCCGCGAGATCCAGAAGGAACGCCGCCAGACCCTCGTGGTCCTCGGCGACCCCCGCGCCTCCGCCGCCAACGCCGAACTCGGCAAGCGGCGCGCCGCGACCGACGTGATCGTCGAGAAGCTCACCGCCAACGCCCGCGACCCCGAGGTCGGCGACCAACTGAGCCCCCAGAACGCCCAGCGCATGAGCTCCGTCCTCGCGGCCTTCCACGGCATCGCATCCCTGCGCCGCTCCGTGGACCAGAACGCCCTCGACCCCGGCCAGGCCCTGGAGCTCTACAGCCGCCTCGTCGACCCCTGCTACGACTTCCTGATGAACCTCCACGCCCTGGAGGACGTGGAGATGGACAAGCAGGGCCGCGCCCTCGTCGGCATCACCCGGGCCCGCGAGGCCCTCTCGCGCGAGGACGCCGTCGTCGCCTCCGCCCTCGCCGCCCAGAACGTGAGCGCGGCCTCCGTGCGCCGCGTCACCGACTTCGCCGCCAACCGCACCCTGCTCTACGAGTTCAACCTCGCGATCCTGCCCCCCGCCGACCGGGAGCACTTCGAGCGGTACTGGGACGGCCCCGAGACCAAGGGCCTGCGCGACGCCGAGGAGCGCTTCCTCGCCGCCGGTTCGGCCAAGCCCCCGCGCGGCCTCACCGCCGCCCAGTGGGACGAGGTCGCCACCAAGGCCCTCGACGACCTCGCCGTCATGGGCACCGACGCCGGCGACCGCTACCAAAAGCGCGTCGAACCCGTCGCGATGGAGGTCCTGGTCCAGGCCGCCGTCGCCGGCATCCTCGGCTTCATCGCCCTCGCCGTCTCCCTCGTCCTGTCCGTACGCATCGGACGCGATCTCGTCCGCGACCTCTCCCGCCTGCGCAAGGAAGCCCACGAGGCCTCCGGTGTCCGCCTGCCGGGCGTGATGCGCCGCCTCGCCGCGGGCGAGCACGTGGACGTGGAGACCGAAGCGCCCCGCCTGGAGTACGAGAAGGACGAGGTCGGCCAGGTGGGCCAGGCCCTCAACACCCTCCAGCGCGCCGCAGTCGAAGCCGCCGTCAAGCAGGCGGAACTGCGCCGGGGCGTCTCCGAGGTGTTCGTCAACCTGGCCCGCCGCAATCAGGTTCTGCTGCACCGCCAGTTGACGCTCCTCGACACCATGGAGCGCCGCACCGAGGACACCGAGGAGCTCGCCGACCTCTTCCGCCTCGACCACATGACCACCCGCATGCGCCGCCACGCCGAAGGCCTGGTGATCCTCTCCGGCGCCGCGCCCTCCCGCCAGTGGCGCAAGCCCGTCCAGTTGATGGACGTCGTACGGGCCGCGGTCGCCGAGGTCGAGGACTACGAGCGCATCGAGGTCCGCCGGCTCACCCGCCTCGGCATCGTCGGCCCGGCCGTCGCGGACGTCACCCACCTCGTCGCCGAACTCCTGGAGAACGCCACCGTGTTCTCGCCGCCGCACACGGCGGTCCAGGTCCTCGGCGAGCGCGTCGCCAACGGTTTCACCCTGGAGATCCACGACCGGGGCCTCGGCATGAACCCGGAGGCCCTGCTCGACGCCAACCTCAGGCTCGCCGAGACCCCCGAGTTCGAGCTCTCCGACACCGACCGGCTCGGCCTGTTCGTGGTCAGCCGCCTCGCGCAGCGCCACGGGATCAAGGTCGTGCTCCAGCCCAGCCCGTACGGGGGGACCACCGCGGTGGTCTTCCTGCCCGTGGCCCTGCTGACCGAGGCCCCCGAGACCAGCGGTACCGGACTCAAGCTGGACGCCGGCAAGAACGGCAAGGCGGTCAAGGCCGTCCGCGGCGGCCCGGTCGGCTCCGGGCGGCCCGCCCCCGCCGTGGAACGCGTACCGTCCGGCCGCTCGCTGCCCGCCGCCGAGCTGCGCGGTCCGGTCGAGCTGGAGGCCCCGCTCGACGTCGTCGGTCTGGAAGGGCTGGACGGGCTCGACGGCGCGGCGCGCCCGGACGGGACCCCCACCGGGATCACCGGCCTCGGGGGGGCCGGCAGCCGCCCGGCCATGGCGACCCTGGACGACGAGACCCCGCCGAACGGCATGCCGCGCAGCTCCCTGCTGGGGCTGCGTCCGGCGGATCGGCCGCACGCCGACCGCCATGCCGACCGGCACTCCGAACGGCACGCGGACCGCCGTCCCGACCGGCACGCGGAGCGGGGCGACGCGCGCAGGGCCGACCGCGACCGCAGCCGGGAGCCGCTGGCACCCACCGGCCCGGTCCGGCTGGAGACCTCGCGCCCGGATGCTGCGCGCCCGGGTGCTGCGCGTCCGGAGACCGCGCGTCCGGAGACCGCGCGTCCGGAGACCGCGCGTCCGGAGATCGCGCGCCTGGAGACCCTGCGCCCCGACGGGCCGCGTCCGGCCCAAGCCGTGCCCCTGCCGCGCCGTCGCCCCGCCCCCACCCTGGTGGCCGAGCACGGCCGGCGGGTGGAGCCCCGGCCGGTGTCCGCCGTCCCCGGGCCCACCGGGCATTCCGCCCGCGAGGAGACCGGGCCCGCCCCGGCCCCGGGCGGCGGCGCGCTGCCCCGCCGGGTCCGCCAGGCCAGCCTCGCCCACCAGCTGAAGAACGCCCAAGCGCCCGCTCCCGAAGCCGCCGACCCGTCGGCCGACCGCGACGCGGAGGCCGTGCGTACGCGCATGTCCTCGCTCCAGCGCGGCTGGACGGCGGGCCGCGCACAGCACGCACAGCAGCAGTCCGAGACCGGAGCCGGCACCTCCGCCGGCACCGGTCCCGCGAACGAGAACGAAGGGGACGGTCGATGACCGCACCGCAGACCGGCAACGACAACAGGGGCCGCGGCTCCGGCCCGCTCAACTGGCTCCTGGACGAGCTCGTCGACCGCGTCGGCTCCATCCGCAAGGCGGTGGTCCTCTCCGGCGACGGCCTGCCCACCGGCAGCTCCCAGGACCTGACCCGGGAGGACAGCGAGCACCTGGCGGCGGTGGCCTCGGGCTTCCACAGCCTGGCCAAGGGCGTCGGCCGGCACTTCGAGTCCGGCACGGTCCGCCAGACCGTGGTCGAGCTCGACGAAGCCTTCCTCTTCGTCATGGCGGCGGGCGACGGCAGCTGCCTGGCCGTCCTGTCGGACGCCGACTCCGACGTCGGGCAGGTCGCGTACGAGATGACGCTGATGGTCAAGCGAGTGGGCGACCACCTGGCGACCGCCCCGCGCACCGGGCTGCCAGCCGGAGGGTGAGTAGGACGGCATGAGCGAACCAGGCCAGGACCACACCGCCGCCACCCCCGTCCCCGACCACGCGCACTGGTTCGACGACGAAGCGGGCCCCGTCGTACGCCCGTACGCGATGACCCGCGGCCGGACCAGCCACGCGGGCCAACACCGGCTCGACCTGATCGCACTGGTCGTCGCCGAACCGGCGGCCGACGACCCGGTCTGGGACATGACCCTGTCCCCGGAGCACGCCCACATCCTCGGGCTGTGCCGGGAACGGCCGCAGTCGGTCGCGGAACTCGCGGCGGAACTCGACCTGGCGGTCGGGGTCGTGCGGGTGCTGATCGGTGACCTGGTCGATGACGAACTGGTCCGCGTGACCCGGCCGGTACCTCCGGCCGAACTGCCCGATGAATCCATTCTGCGTGAGGTGATCGATGGCCTTCGGGCGCTTTAGCCGTACCGGTGCCATGCACGCCGTGTCGCCGGTCGAGCCGCTGACCTTGAAGATCCTGGTCGCGGGCGGCTTCGGGGTGGGCAAGACCACCCTGGTCAGTGCGGTGAGCGAGATCAGACCGCTGCGGACCGAGGAACGCCTCTCGGAGCCGGGCATCGGTGTCGACGACATCGAGGGAGTGGAGGGCAAGAGCACCACCACCGTGGCCATGGACTTCGGGCGCATCACCCTGCGCGAGGACCTCGTGCTGTACCTGTTCGGGACGCCCGGCCAGGACCGGTTCTGGTTCCTCTGGGACGAGCTGGCCCAGGGCTCGCTCGGCGCCGTGGTCCTCGCCGACACCCGCCGTCTCGCCGACTGCTTCGCCGCGGTCGACTACTTCGAGCGGCGCGGGATCCCGTTCGTGGTCGCGGTCAACTGCTTCGACGGCGCGGACCGGCACCCCGTGGTGACCGTGCGCGAGGCGCTCGACCTCGACCCGGACGTGCCCGTGCTGCTGTGCGACGCGCGCGACCGCGAGTCGGTGAAGGACGTGCTGGTGGGCGTCGTGGAGCACGCGATGTCGCTGGCCCGCGCCGCCCGGCGCGGGAGCATCACGGCGGGGGGCTGACCCGGCGCTCGGGCGAGGCTTCTCTCGGGCCTCGCGCGGGCCCCGCCGTGGAGGCGGCCGTGGAGGCGGCCCGTACCCCCGCCGACTGGGGTACGGGCCGCAGCTCTCATGGGGGATCCGGGGGTTCCGGTCGCGGTACGGGACCGTGGAGCGAGTGTGAACCCGCCACCGGGAGCCGTCAAGCGTTCGGACGACACCCCGTGCGCGCGAGCCGCTCCGACGCCCTCACCGTACGGCGACGACCGCCGATCCGTGCCCGAACAACCCCTGGTTCGCGGTGATCGCGGCCCGCGCCCCCGGAACCTGGCGCTGCCCGGCCGTACCGCGCAACTGCCAGGTCAGCTCGCACACCTGCGCGATGGCCTGCGCCGGTACCGCCTCGCCGAAGGAGGCCAGCCCGCCGCTGGGGTTGACCGGGATCCTCCCGCCGAGGGCCGTCGCCCCCTCCCGGAGGAGCTTGGCCCCCTCACCCTCCGCGCAGAGCCCGATGTCCTCGTACCACTCCAGTTCGAGCGCTGTCGAGAGGTCGTACACCTCGGCGAGCGACAGGTCCTGCGGCCCGAGTCCCGCCTCCTCGTACGCGGCGCCCGCGATCTCGGACCGGAAGGAGCCCGGCGCGGGCCGTACGGCCACCGAGGAGTCGGTGGCGATGTCGGGCAGGTCCAGCACCGTCCGCGGATAGGTGGGCGTCACCGTCGAGACGGCCCGGATCCGCACCGGGTCCGCGACTGCGCGCGCCCGCGCGAAGTCCATGCTGCTCAGGACCAGTGCCGCGCCCCCGTCGGAGGTGGCGCAGATGTCGAGCAGCCGCAGCGGATCGGCCACGACCGCCGAGGCCGCGACCTCGGCGGCGGTCACGGGCACGCGGTAGCGGGCGTTCGGATTGAGTGCCCCCGCCGCCGCGTTCTTGACCTTGACCTGCGCGAAGTCCTCCGCCGTGTCCCCGTACACGGCCATCCGGCGGCGTGCGTACAGGGCGAAGTAGGCCGGATTCGTGGCGCCCAGGACCCGGAACCGCAGCCAGTCCGGATCGTCCGGCCGGTCACCGCCCGCCGGCGCGAAGAACCCCTTGGGCGCCGCGTCCGCCCCGACCACGAGGACCACGTCGGCCAGCCCCGCCAGGATCTGGGCGCGGGCGGCACCGATGGCCTGCGCTCCGGAGGCGCAGGCCGCGTACACGCTGGTCACCCGGGCGCCCTGCCAGCCCAGCGCCCGGGCGAAGGTCGCGCCGGCCACGTAGCCGGGATAGCCGGAGCGCACGGTGTCGGCGCCGACGATCGACTGCACGTCCGCCCACTCCAGCCCGGCGTCGGCCAGCGCCGCCCGCGCGGCGGCCCGCCCGTACTCGACGAAGCTGCGGCCCCACTTGCCCCACGGGTGCATTCCCGCCCCGAGGACGGCGACGTCGGCGCTCACGAGGCGCCCCCTTCGGGGCCGGCGGCGGCCACGGGCCGGAACTGCCAGGTCGTCCAGGCGGTCCCGGCGTCCTCGTGCAGGACGCCGCCCACCACCTCGACCTCCATCCCGACGGCGAGGTCGGCCACACCCACCCCGGGCGCCGCCTGCCCCAGCACGACCATCCCTTCGGCCGCAAGTTCCACCGCGACCAGCGTGTACGGCTCCCAGGGCGCGTCCGGGTCGGACACGTACGGCGCGGGCGGCCGGTACCGCCCGTCGGTGTAGGACCAGACGCGGCCGCGCGCGGACAGCGGCACTTCGGCGAGCTCGCCGCCGCCGGGGCAGTGCGGATTGCGGCAGTACGCGTCCTCGCGCGGGAAGAACACCGCCGTGCAGGCGGAGCACCGCGTACCGAGCAGCCGGAAGCCGCCGTCCGACGCGCCCGCGGTGAACCACCCGCTGACGACGGGTGTACGTGTGAGTGCCAAGACCCCTCCCAAGCCAGTCAACTGACGGATCGTCAGAAGTCTGTCACGGGCGGGCGGCCCGGGTCACCGGTTCTCGGCGAGCCACTTCCGCGCGATCTCGGCCAGCTCGGCGTCCCGCCCGGCCAGCATCATCCGGATCATCCGCGCGTCACCGCGCAGCGACCACGCCGGATTCCCGAAGGTCGCCGGGTTGTTCCCCTCGATCAGGAAGTGCGCGGGCCAGGCGGTCCCGTACCCGACCAGGGGCAGCGCCGCCATGTAGCGCTTGCGGCCGCGGGCCACGCCGTAGGCCGTCAGCGCGAGACCGGTCAGGGTGCCGGTGAGATGGATCCAGCGGGTCGCGGCGCGGGAGTGCATGGCGACGTAGTAGGGCCAGAATTCCTCGTACGAACCGAAGGTCATGCGGGCACGGTACTCACGGCCGGACGGAGGCGACAGAGACCGGGAAATCGAAATGGGTGGAGGGAAAGGCCTCGGGCCGGTGAGTGAAGTGCCACCACTCCTCGGGAAGGTTCACGAAGCCCTGCTCCGCCATCACCTCCCGCAGCAACCGGCGGTTGGCACGGGCGGTGCCGGTGACCTCCGGGGCGTCGGTGTGCGAGAGCGGGTCGAAGAAGTCGAACGGCGTCCCCATGTCCACCGCACGTCCCGACAGGTGCTCCAGGGTGACGTCGAGCGTGCTCCCGCGACTGTGCCCGGACTTCTCGGCGATGTACCCCTCGGGAATCAGCCGGTCGCGGTCCACGCGCGGGTAGTGGGCGGCCTTGGCCCCGAGGTCACCGGGGCCGTCCGCCTCCCGGGCCCACCGCACGAACCGGTCCACCGCGCGCTGCGGCCGGTAGCAGTCGTACACCCGCAGCGCGTACCCGCGGGGCAACAGCCGCCGCTGTGCCCGCCGCAGCGCCTCGGCGGCGGGCCGGGCGAGCAGGCACACCGGCTCCACGTAGCCGTCCACGACCCCGCCGGTGAAATTCCGCACCCCGGCGTACCGCATGTCCTCGCGCATACCCGGCTCCACCTCACGCACCACCACGAACCCCGCACCCCCGCCGCTCTCCGGCCCACCCGCCCCCGAAGCACCCCCGCCCGGCGCGGAGCCGCCCGGCGGGCTGCTCGGCCCGGAGCCGTGCGGCGGGGTGCCCGTGGCGTGGGGCGCCACTCGGACCTGACCGCCCGCAACGGGCCCGGGAGCGGGTCCCGGCCGGGCAGGCCAGACGCCTCCGGCGGTCCCGGCCGCCAGTACCGCGAGCACCCCCGCAACAGCAGTCATCCGCATACCCCTTGGCATACCATCGCGGGATGCCGGCACAGCTGAAGGACTCGCACGCGCACTGCTCCACCTGTGGAGCGCCGTACGGTACGACGGCGACCGCCTGGCCGCGCACCTGCGCCGCCTGCGGCGCCACCGCGTACCGCAACCCCCTCCCCGTCGCCGTCGCGCTGCTCCCTGTAGAGGACTCGGCCGGCACCGGTCTCGTCGTCATCACCCGTACCATCGAGCCGGCCCTCGGCGGCGTCGCCCTGCCGGGCGGCTTCATGGACTTCGGCGAGGACTGGCGTGAGGCCGTGGTCCGCGAACTCCGCGAGGAGACCGGCATCACCGCCCCGGCCGCCGACGTCGCGCTGGCCGACGCCCTCAGCTCCCCGGGCGGCCACCTGCTGCTCTTCGGCCTGCTCCCGGCCCGCCCGGCCGACAGCCTCCCCGCGTCGGAGCCCACGAACGAGACCGCCGGCTGGCACGTCCTGCGCACCCCGCAGGACCTCGCCTTCCCCCTCCACACCCGAGCGGCCACCGCCTGGTTCGCAGGCCGCTACACCTGACCCCCGACCCGGGCAGGGTCGAGGCGCGACCCGCCCGGCCCTGCCCCGGGCGCCCGGCCAGAGCCGGCCCCTGCCCCCGGTCGGGGGCGCGAGCGTCAGGCCCCCCGGACCACCGCGTCGTCCACCGGGGCCCCCGCCTCGTCCTCCACCAGCACCGTCTCCCCGGCCCACCGCACGGTGTACCGCTCGACCTCGCCCGCCCCGAAGCCCGGTCCCGGATCGCGGATCACCACGCCGCCGCCCGTGCGCCCCCGGGCCGGGGCCCACACCTCCAGCGCCACCCCGCCGTCCGCCCCGGCACGCACCGGCAGCACCGATCCCGCACGTGCCAGCACCGGGATCCGGCCCCGCGGGGCGTCCAGCAGGATCTGCCCGGGTCCCTCGTGCGCCGCCCCGGTGGCGGTGTCGTACCAGCGGCCCCGCGGCAGCCGCACGGCCCGCCGGTCCGCCCCGCACTCCAGCACGGGCGCCACCAGCAGCGCGTCACCGAGCAGGAACGCGTCCTCGCAGTCCCGCAGCACCCGCTCCTCCGGCGTCCCCCACCACACCGGCCGCACGTACGGCGCCCCCGTCCGCCGCGCCAGATGGGCCAGCGTGACGAAGTACGGCCGCAGCCGCTCCCGCTCCGCCAGCACCGCCCGCGCGTGTTCCTCCACCTCCGCCCCGAACTCCCACGGCTCCCGCCGCCCCGCCCAGATCGCCGAGTGCGTCCGGAACAGCGGCAGGTACGAGCCCAGTTGCAGCCACCGCAGGTACAACTCCGGTGACGGAGAACCCCCGAAGCCCCCGACGTCCGGCCCCGAGTACGGCACCCCGCAGAGCCCCAGCCCCAGCACCAGCGCCAGTGACGCCCGCAGCCCCTCCCAGCTCGTCTCCACGTCGCCGGACCAGGACCCCCCGTACCGCTGCATCCCCGCCCACCCCGACCGCGAGAACAGGAACGGCCGCTCGGCGGGCCGCAGTCGCACCAGCCCCTCCCACCCCGCCCGCGCCATCCCCAAGGCGTACACGTTGTGCCCCTCACGGTGGTCCCCGCCGGCGCCGTCCATCGCGTGCCGCGCCGACCGGGGCAGGGTGGAGTCCCCGAAGGGTGCGAAGGAGACCGGCTCGTTCATGTCGTGCCAGAACCCGGCGAACCCCTGGGCCAGCCGCTCCTCGTACAGGCCGCCCCACCACTCCCGCACCGCCGGATCGGTGAAGTCCGGGTACGCGCACTCGCCCGGCCAGACCTCGCCGCGCACCTCCTCGCCCCGCGCGTCCCGTACGAACGCGCCCGCCGTACCCACCACCCGCCCCGACGCGTGCACGGCGTCGTCCGCCTTCACCGCCGGATCGACGATCGAGACGAGCCGCACCCCCTGCTCCCGCAACTCGCCGGCCAGCCCCGGCAGATCCGGGAACCTGCGCCGGTCCACCGTGAACACCCGGTGCCCGTCGTAGTGGTCGATGTCCAGGTGGACGGCCGACAGCGGTAAGCCGCGCGCGCCGTAGCCCGCCACCACGCGCCGCACTTCCGCCTCGCTCCCGAAGCCCCACCGCGCGTGCTGGTACCCCAGCGCCCACTCGGGCGGCACCGCGGCCGCCCCCGTCAGCCCCGACCAGCCCTGCAGCACCCGGGCCGGCGTCCCCACCAGCACCCAGCACCTGAGCGGACCGCCCTCCATGCGCACCTCGGTCGTCCCCGGCCGGTCCGCCCCGGAGCCCGCGCCCTCCTCGCCCTCGGCCAGCAGCACCCGCCCGTCCCAGGTGTTGTCGTGGAAGACCAGGTGCGTGCCGACGTCCGAGACGACCATCTTCACCGGCATGGTCAGGTACAGCGGGTCGATCCCCGGCCCGAAACCGCCCTTGGGGTCCGTGTTCCACAGCCGGTACGAGCCGTCCCGCAGCCGGGGCCCCGCCGCCCGGCCGCCCAGCCCGAAGAACCGCGCGTCCGCCGGCACCTCGCTCCGCTGCAGCCACCGCGCCCCACCGCCCGCACCGGCCCCGCTCCCATCACCGGCCCCACCACCCGCACCGGCCCCACCACCGGCCGCCCCGCCACCGCCCCCGTCGTCCGGGCCCACCGGTTCCCACCACCGCGGCGGCAGCTCCCGCCGCAGCACCGTCCCGCCCGGAGTACGCACCTCCACCGCCCCGTGCCGCGACACCGCCACCGTCACCCGCTCCGACACCACGCGCCACCCGCCCCCGGTGTCCGGCTCCAGCGCCGCCCGCGGGTCGGGATCGGGCCCGCCCCCCAGCACCGCGTACGAGGGCTCCGGCCCCGCCCCGTCCCAACCCCAGAACACGGCCCCGCCCACGGTGACCCGTACCAGCAGTTCCGACCGCGCGAACCGCAGCACCCCGCCGCCCGGCCGGGGCTCCGTACCCGTCAGTAGCCCCGGCACCCGCGCCCGTTCCGCGCCCCGGCGCGGGAGCCCCGCCGCGTCCGAGCGCCGGTGGCGCCACGCCGTGCGCCACGCGCGCCGCCCGCGCTCCGTACCGATGTCCTTGACCGCACGTACCAGATCACGACCGTCCATGCCGTCACCCTGCCACCGGCCCCCCGCCCCGGGTGCGGCGTTCAACCGCCGTTCACCCGTAAATGGATCACGGCGACCGTCCAGGACAGCTCTGGTGCGGATGTCGATCACATGGCATCGTCCCAGTGAGCCGCCGCGCGCCCACCCCTCGCGCGATGGCACCGTACGCACACGAAGCGCGAGCCGCAGACTTGACCGGGAGCCGACCCATGACCTCAGCCACGCAGCCGGAACCCCTCTGGGCCCCGGGCCCCGACCGGATCGCCGAGGCCCGGATCACCGCCTTCCAGGCCTGGGCCGCCGAGCGCTTCGGGGCTCCTGCCGAGGGCGGCTACCACGCCCTGCACCAGTGGTCCGTCGACGCCCTCGACACCTTCTGGCAGGCCGTCGCCGAATGGTTCGACGTCCGGTTCACCGCCCCGTACGAGTCCGTCCTCGCCGACCGCTCCATGCCCGGTACCAGCTGGTTCGCCGGGGCCACCCTCAACTACGCCGAGCACGCCCTGCGCGCCGCCGAGGACCCGGCCCGCGCCGGCGAGCCCGCGCTCCTGTACGTGGACGAGACCCACGAGGCCGTCCCCGTCACCTGGGCCGAGCTGCGCCGCCAGGTCGGGTCGCTCGCCGCCGAACTGCGCGCCCTCGGCGTCCGCCCCGGCGACCGGGTCAGCGGCTACCTCCCGAACATCCCCGAAGCGGTCGTGGCCCTCCTCGCCACCGCCGCGGTCGGCGGTGTCTGGACCTCCTGCGCCCCCGACTTCGGCGCCCGTAGCGTCCTCGACCGCTTCCAGCAGGTCGAGCCGGTCGTCCTGTTCACCGTGGACGGCTACCGCTACGGCGGCAAGGAGCACGACCGCCGCGACACGGTCGCCGAGCTGCGCGCCGACCTGCCCTCGCTGCGCGCCGTCGTCCACATCCCGCTGCTCGGCACGCCGGCCCCCGACGGCGCCCTGGAATGGGCCTCGCTCACCGGCGCACAGACCGAGCCCGTCTTCGAGGCCGTCCCCTTCGAGCACCCCCTCTGGGTCCTCTACTCCTCCGGTACGACGGGCCTCCCCAAGGCCATCGTCCAGTCCCAGGGCGGCATCCTCCTCGAACACCTCAAGCAGCTCGGCCTGCACTGCGACCTCGGCCCGCAGGACCGCTTCTTCTGGTACACCTCCACCGGCTGGATGATGTGGAACTTCCTCGTCTCCGGCCTGCTCACGGGCACGACCGTCGTGCTCTACGACGGCAGCCCCGGCTACCCGGACACCGCCGCCCAGTGGCGCATCGCCGAGCGGACCGGGGCCACCCTGTACGGGACCTCCGCCGCCTACGTCATGGCCTGCCGCAAGGCCGAGGTCCACCCGTCCCGCGACTTCGACCTGTCCGCCGTGAAGTGTGTGGCGACGACCGGCTCCCCGCTGCCGCCCGACGGCTTCCGCTGGCTCCACGACGAGGTCGCCGAGGACCTGTGGATCGCCTCCGTCAGCGGCGGCACCGACGTGTGCAGCTGCTTCGCCGGAGCCGTCCCCACCCTCCCCGTACACATCGGCGAGCTCCAGGCCGCCTGCCTGGGTACCGACCTCCAGGCCTGGGACCCGGCCGGCAAGCCGGTGGTGGACGAGGTCGGCGAGCTCGTCGTCACCAACCCCATGCCGTCCATGCCGATCCACTTCTGGAACGACCCGGACGGCAGCCGCTACCGCGACAGCTACTTCGAGATGTTCCCGGGCGTGTGGCGCCACGGGGACTGGATCACCCTCACCGGCCACGGCTCGGTGGTCATCCACGGACGCTCCGACTCCACGCTCAACCGCCAGGGCGTCAGGATGGGCTCCGCCGACATCTACGAGGCCGTGGAACGACTGCCCGAGATCAAGGAGTCCCTGGTCATCGGCCTGGAGGAGCCGAACGGCGGGTACTGGATGCCGCTCTTCGTCCATCTCGCCCCCGGCGCGGCCCTGGACGACGACCTGCGCGCCCGGATCAAGGCGACCATCCGCGAGGAGCTCTCCCCGCGCCACGTCCCCGACGAGATCATCGAGGTCCCGGGCATCCCGCACACCCTCACAGGCAAGCGGATCGAGGTCCCGGTCAAGCGGCTCCTCCAGGGCGCGCCCCTGGCCAAAGCGGTCAACCCGGGCTCCGTGGACAACCTGGAGCTCCTCCACTTCTACGAGGAGCTGGCCCGCACGCGCCACTGAGCGACGGTCACTGTCAGTGGTGATGACTACTCTGAGTGAGCAAAGGATTTCGCTCACTCAGGGGGAGCCATGCCACCGAAGTACGTACCGAAGACCGCCTCGCAGATCCGGTCGCAGACCGCCTCGCGGACCGGCTCGAAGAAAGCCTCCAGGACCGAGCGGCGCCGCAGGCTGCGCCGCGAGGTCCCCGGAACCGTCGGCCTCCTGACCGACCCCGGGGACTTCGCGGCCATGCGCGGATACCGCAGCTTCACCTTCGACCACCAGCACGACTACGCCGACTACCTCCACCACGTCGACGACCTGCTCCGGTCCCTCGCGGCCCAGGGCATCCACACGACCGTCGCCCTCTTCGACCCCGAGGAGTACGCCGACTTCTGCACGGAGACCGGCCTGGACCCGGACACCGCCGAAACCCGTACCCGCTTCACCGCGGAACTGGCCGGCAGCGCGGCCGTCCTCCCGTACACCGGCCAGCCCATCGACGAACTCGTCCCGCTCCTCGTCGACGAGGCCGTCCGGCAGGCCACCTGGGAGTACGCCACCGCCCTGCTCGCCGGGGTCGGGACCTGCGCGGACTGCGGCGAGGACATCGGCCGGGCCTCCTTCGAACGCGCCACCGACGCGCTCGAACGTCTCCTGTCGGGCGCCGGCCCGGGCCACCACCACCTCGTCTGCAGCGTCCCCACCGAGACCGAACAGCTCGTCGCCGTCCTGCACGCCACGGTGCCCGGAGCGGAAGCGGCCGAGAAACCGGGGGCGCCACCCCGGGTCGAGGGGCGGGAGGGCCTCGACTTCGTGACCGTCCTGGCCGCCGGGCTCGCCCTCGGCGGCCCCGGGGGACTGGTACTGCGCACCACCACCGACGGACACCGGGACCGGGTCCACGGCTGGCGGCTCGACCGGGGACGATTGACGGTCCTGTCCGCGGCCGCCGTCTTCAACGCCTACTGCACGGACGCCGACACGGGCGAGCCCGTCGCCCCCGAACCGGGCGTCGAGTACTGCCCCGGATACGAGGTGGACCAGCCGGGCCCCCACCACTGAAACGGCCGAGGGGCCCCGCCATCGGCGAAGGCCCCTCGAACCGACGAACACCCCGTACGGCTACTCCCCGGACAGCACCGCCTGGGCGGCCACCCGGGCCTCCTCGGCGGTGTCCGCGGCACGCGCCGCGGCCGCCGCACGCTCGCACTGCGCGAGGGTGTACTTCGCCAGCGTCGCCCGCACGTACGGGATCGACGCGGCACCCATGGACAGGGAGGTGACACCCAGACCCGTCAGGACACAGGCCAGCAGCGGGTCGGATGCCGCCTCGCCGCAGACGCCGCAGCTCTTGCCTTCCGCCTTGGCGGCATCCGCCGACATGGCGATCAGGTCGAGCAGCGCCGGCTGCCACGGGTCCTGCAGCCGCGACACGGCACCGACCTGACGGTCGGCGGCGAAGGTGTACTGCGCCAGGTCGTTCGTGCCCAGCGACAGGAACTCGACCTCCTGGAGGATCGAGCGCGCCCGGAGCGCGGCGGAGGGGATCTCCACCATCGCGCCGAACTTCGCGCGCAGCCCGGCCTCACGGCACGCGTCCGCGAACGCCTTGGCGTCGGTCCGGTCCGCGACCATCGGGGCCATGACCTCAAGGTGGACGGGCAGCCCCTCGGCGGCCTTGGCCAGGGCGGTGAGCTGCGTGCGCAGCACGTCCGGGTGGTCCAGCAGCGAGCGCAGGCCACGGACGCCGAGCGCCGGGTTCGGCTCGTCGGCCGGCGTCAGGAAGTCCAGCGGCTTGTCGGCGCCCGCGTCCAGCACACGGACGACGACACGGCCCTCGGGGAAGGCTTCGAGCACCTTGCGGTACGACTCGATCTGCTTGTCCTCCGACGGAGCCTTCCTGCTGTCGTCCAGGAACAGGAACTCCGTACGGAACAGGCCCACACCCTCGGCCCCGGCCTCGACGGCCGCCGGCACGTCCGCCGGGCCGCCGACGTTCGCCAGCAGCGGCACCTTGTGACCGTCGGAGGTCGCGCCCGGCCCGGACGACGCGGCCAGAGCGGCCTTGCGCGCGGCGGCCGCGGCCTCCAGCTCGGCCCGCTTCTCCGGGGTCGGGTCCACGAACAGGTCACCCGTGCTGCCGTCCACGGCGATGAGAGTGCCCTCGGCGATCTCACCGGCACCCGGCAGCGCCACGATCGCCGGCACGCCCAGCGCCCGCGCGAGGATCGCGCTGTGGCTGGTCGGGCCGCCCTCTTCGGTGACGAAGCCGAGCACGAGCGCCGGGTCGAGCAGCGCGGTGTCGGCGGGAGCCAGGTCCCGCGCGATCAGCACGTACGGCTCGTCGCTGTCCGGCACACCGGGCATCGGCACGCCGAGCAGGCGCGCCACGATCCGGTTGCGCACGTCGTCCAGGTCGGCGACCCGGCCGGCCATGTACTCGCCGGCTCCGGCGAGCAGGTCGCGGTAGGAGGCGAACGCGTCGTACACACCGCGCTCGGCGGTGCTCCCGACGGCGATCCGCCGGTCGACGTCCGCCATCAGCTCCGGGTCCGTGGCGATCATCGCCTGGGCCTCCAGCACGTGCTGAGCCTCGCCACCGGCCAGCTGGCCGCGCGCGATCAGGTCGGCCGCCACAGCCTCCACGGCCTGACGGGCGCGCCCCTGTTCGCGCTCCGCCTCGTCCGCGGTGATCTGCTTGGCCGGCGGTTCGAGGACCGCCGTGCCCATGTGCCGAACCTCGCCGATCGCCACCCCGTGGCTCACGCCGACGCCTCGCAGCGTTGTCTCCATTTCACCCGTCTCCGATTGAGCGGCGGGCCCAGCCGCCGCGGTGGATGTCCGACTCGCCTGTACAGGCGGACGACGTCACTTCCAGTTGAAGAGAACGTCCCCGGCCTTGATGTCGCCGCTCCCGGCCACATCGGAGAGGGATTCGGCAGAGGCCTCCAGCGCCACGACGGGGCAGATGGGGGACTTGCCGGCGGCCTCGACCGCAGCAGGGTTCCAACGGATGACGGCCTGACCGCGGGTCACGGTGTCGCCCTTGTTCACGAGCAGCTCGAAGCCCTCGCCGTTGAGCTGAACGGTGTCGATCCCGAGGTGCGTGAGCACACCGTGGCCGTCACCGTCCACGACGACGTAGGCGTGCGGGTGCAGCGATACGACCACGCCGTCCACGGGGGACACCGCCTCCGAGGGCTCGCGCACGGGATCGAGAGCGGTGCCCGGTCCCACCATCGCGCCGGAGAACACCGGGTCGGGCACTGCCGCGAGTCCGATGGCGCGCCCGGCAAGTGGGGACGTCACGCTGGTCATGAGGGGCCTCCCAGGGGTGGGGCTACTGAGTGTCGCCGTCACTACCTGTCGCGAACGGCGTACTGTTCAGAAGGATATGTCACTAGATGTTCGGGTTCGCCTGATGCTGATGCCGATCCGGGCTGACCCTTCGGCACGGAGACTAGTGGACTAGACCGGTGGACTAGACCATACGCCTGCATCGATTTGCTTGGCCATCACGGGGCCTGTACTGTCGTGACTCCCGCCGGGACGCCTCGTGTGAACATCTCGCGAACGTCCGATGGACGGGACTCCTCCTCTTCAGTGTCGATCTTCTTCCTCTTGCCATACCCCCGTACGCCTTTTCGGTAAACGGCGAATGGTCGGAGGGGCGGGAATTCACTGATAGGGTCGGACTCGCCGGAAAGGGAAACGCGAAAGCGGAAACCTGGAAAGCGAAACCCGTTTCGACCGGGAATCGGACACGAAAGAGTCTGGTAGAGTC
>NZ_JBSGQV010000033.1:0-74832 GCF_053606025.1 Streptomyces sp. NPDC055254
GCATTCGTCAGTTCATGCCGACGCACCATGACGGCCTCCTGCCCGGAACGGCAACAGATCCACCATCCGGGCAAGAGCCATCAGACACTGCCTAGGCGTTGCCAACCTCGCCCACCCCGGTCGTCAACGTCGAGGCGACCTTCTGCACGCTCCGCCCGGCCGACGAAGGTCGCAGCGTGGCGGACGTCTCGCGCCCGGGCCCCTTCGGCCCGGGCGCGGTGCTGGTGACCGTAGTTGCGGTGGCTGGCGGCCAGTTGGGGCAGTCAACTCGTCCGGGGCGGGTCGCGGAGCTCGGGACGATGGTCGCTGCTCCGCGCGGCCGGATCGGGCGCGCCTCGGCTGCGGGATCAGCCGGAGGAGAGTACGGAGTCGTCCAGGGGCCCCGTGCCGGGCAGGTGGTGGCGGGCGGCGATCAGGGCAGCGTGCACGTCCGCCGTACCGGTGGCCACGCACAGGGCCCGCTCGACGTCCTCGATCTCCTTGCGCACGGGCGAGTCTTCTGCCCCGGCATCGAGTACGGACAGCGCCCAGTAGCGGTCGACGAGGCCGGGGAGCACGGCCGGGTGAGCCATCAACATGGGGTGTTGCCTTTCGCCGGCGGATTGATCAGCTGGCCGTCGCCTACCCGGCCGGAGCGCGGTCAACCCCCTGGTCCGGCACGGCCGACAAGCGGCGGACGCGCGGATCGGGGTAACGCGAACACGTCGACCGAGCCCGCCCCTTGCCGGCCCACTGCCGCCTCCCCGCCCCCGCGCCGCCGCGCCCACCTTCTCCGGCGTGGGCAACGTCGATCGTGAGGACCGGCACCAGCGCCGCGTTCACGGTGCACTGCTGGAATGCGCCCGCTCCACCACCACCACCGCCGCCGCCCGTCGCCCGCCGCGCCTCCGGCTCTCGTTCACCCTGCTGATCAGCGGGGCCCGGCCACGCGGCTCTGCCCGGGCACGCCAAACTCGCCGTCGCCGCCTGCCTGGTCCGCCGGGAACGCGGAGTGCGCGCCGCTCTCGCGGTCGGGGCGACCGTCACCCCCACCCACACCGCTGGAGTTCTGGTCATGGGCCTGATCCTGACCGCGGGCGGCGGATTCGTCGGGGAGCAGCTGCTGGGGTGGCTGGGGGCGATCAGCGGTGCGGTGATCGCGGTGCTGGGGATGGCGCTGGCGGTGACGGCGGTACGGGCCTGCGGACGGGACGGCACCCGGCACACTGGCACCACGGACACAGCCACGGGCACGCGCACAGCGGGACACGAGAACACGCTCACGCGCACGGTCGCCGTCATGACCACCCCCACGGTCATGAACACCGGCACGAGACCGGCCCGACACACGGCCAAGGCCACCACACGCACGAGACCGACTCCCCTGAGGCGAAGAGGCCGCGCCGCACCGGCCTCCCCGCGCTCCTCGGCGTAGGACTCGCGGCCGGTCTCGTGCCCAGCCCGTCGGCCCTCGTCGTCCTGCTGGGCGCCATCGCACTGAGCCGGACATTCTTCGGCGTCCTGCTCGTCGTCGGCTACGGCCTCGGCATGGCCCTCACGCTGACCGCCGCCGGCCTGCTGCTCTCCGGCGGCGGAAGCAGGCTCGCCGCACTTGGCGAACGCCGCCTGCCCTCCCTGCGCCGCTACACCCGCTACGCAACGGTCCTCACCGCTCTCGCCGTCCTCACCGTAGGCCTCAGCCTCGCGTTGCGAAGCCTTCTCACGCTCTGAACCCCCAGCTCGGCCGGCGCGCTGTCCACTGTTCGAGCCGTGGTGACAGCGCGACCGCGCCCCCATCCGGCGCGCGACACACTCTGCCCGCTGGACCGGCCGACCCGCAGCCCACCCGGCCACCACACACCAGCGGGGAGAGCAACGTACAGGTGCTCGCCGGCCGCAAATACCGGGCACGCGTGGCCGGCGCAAGACGTGTGGTCCTGGCGGCGTCACCCTCGCGTTTCAGGGAGGTGCGAAGCTTTCGCAGACCGCGTTGTCCGCACGGCTGGCGCGCGCCCGTCGAGCGGATGACCCCGAGCTCGGAACACAGCTCCGCGAACTGCCACAACGCGTAGGGCGGTCCACGTGATCGGAATGGCAGCCTCCGTGCACCCTCGATTCAGACGCTCGCCCCGCCGCCCAGCAGCCGGGCGAGCGTGCTCACCGCCCCGTCGATCTCGCGGGCGCACTCGTACAGCGCAGGGTGGGGCCTCCCCCACGGGTCTGCGACGTCGTCCTCGGCCGGCGGGACCGGGGCGGCGGCACCCCGACTGCCGGCCGCGGCCGCCACGACCACGTCGAAACCGTCCACGTCCCGCGGGCCTTCCCGGCCCGCTCCCCCACCCCGCACCACTCTCGCGGCGAGACGCACGAACTCCTTCAGGGTGAAGCAGCGCCGCATCGCCGACGGCGCGAGCCGCACGGCCGCCTCCCTGTGCTCGATGGCGAGCCCGAGGACCAGCGCCGCTCCTACGACGAGCTGCGCGGTGAGCGGGCGGGCCGCGAAGCCGGAGCCGTCCCCTCCCCGCTTCTCCAGCACCACCCTGGTGGAGCTCTCCATGCCGGGCCGGGGCCACGCCTGCGTGCCGGCGCTCTCCGGTCGCACGGCCGAGCCGGGCGGTAGCTTCGCGGCCAGCAGCCGCTCGGCAAGCACCGAGCGGTGCACGTTGCCCGTACAGACGAACAGGACACGGGTCATTTTTCGCCCGCGAGATGCCTCGCCGCAGCGGCCTCCCTCCGGCGTTCCGCCCCGCGGGGAGCGGGCAGCTCGCCGTACGACCCGTAGGTGCCGTAGCGGTCGCCCCTGGGAACCGGAGCCATGTTGAAGACGGTGCCGAGCACGCGGACACCCACGCGGTCCAGCGATTGGGCAGCAGTGTGGACCTGTTCCCGGCTGGTCTTGGCGGCGCGGACGACGAGCAGTGCGCCATGGGCGAGCGGAGCGAGTCCGACGGTGTCGGCGACGGGCAGCAGCGGCGCGCTGTCGACGATCACGACCTCGTAGGTGTCCGCCAGGGCGCGCAGCAGCGCTTCCATCCGCCCCGAGGCGAGCAGCACCGTGGGATTCGGTGGTACGGCGCCGCTGGCAAGCACCGAGAGTCCGCCGCCGGCCTGCTGCATCACGTCCTCGATGCGGGCCTGGCCAATGAGCACCGTGGTCAGACCGGCGTCCTGGACGAGACCGAAGGTCGAGGCCACACTCGGACGGCGCAGGTCGCCGTCCACGAGACAGGTGGAGACACCTGCCTCGGCGAGCGAGAGCGCAAGATTCACCGCAGTGCTGGTCTTGCCCTCACCGGGCACCGAACTCGTCACCACGATGATCCGGGGCGGGTCGTCGACCTGTGAGAACTGCAGGTTGGTGCGCAGCTTGCGGAAGGCCTCGACGCGGTTGGATTGCGCATCGGTGCTGACGAGCGGTTGCCCGGGGGCGTTCCTGTCGTACGGGATGGTGCCGAGACCCGGCAGCGCGGTGAATTCGCCCAGCGCCTCGCTCGTCTTGAGCGTGGTGTCGAGGGTCTCGCGCAGGGCGACGAGTCCGGCGCCGAGCAGCAGGCCGCCGAGCACTCCTGCGGCCAGGTTCAGCAACGGGCGGGGCGAGACGGGACCGACGGGGGCGACGGCCTCCTGGGTGACGCCCAGGGAGACGGGCGAGGCACCGTCGCCCGTACGGCTGCTTCGGGACCCCTTCGAGTCGGGCGCGTACTTGGGCGCCTCCAGTCGCTCGACGACCGCGCTGAACCGCTGCGCCACGGCGTTGGCGATGCGCGCCGCACGCTTGGGCTCGGTGTCCCGGACGGTGATGTCGATGAGCACGGTGTTGAGCGGGGCGACGGCGGTGATCCGGGACGCCAATTCTTCCGGGGTGGTGCGCAGCCGCAGCTCCTTCACCACGGGCCGGGTCACCTGACGGGTGGTCACGATCGCGGCGTACGACTGCACGCGCGCCTGCGAGAAACTCTGCCCCTGGTTCAGTTGACTGGTGTCATCGCTGGTGCGGGTGGCGACGAAGAGCTGGGTCCTCGCCTCGTAGACGGGTGTGCTCAAGCTCGTCGCGGCGAGCGCCGCCCCGATCGCGAGAAGCAGACAGACCACGACGGTCGGCCAGCGCCGGGCAAGAGCCTTCAGGAATCCGTGGAGATCCAAGCTGCACCCCTCATGGGACCGAGGGAACCACCCAGTATGGAATGTTCTGTTCCCTATGTATGCAGCCGACGATAGGGACTCGCGCCTTTCAACCGGGGGAGACACCCCCATGTCGGCCAGTCGAACGACCCTGGGGTCACTCGCCATCCGGCTGCCCGGTCGGGGTGGCAGCGTGGGCCATCCGGGAGCGGGCACTGCACCATCCGGTGACTTCTGGGCAACACGCCGCCAGCCAACGCCCTAATGTCCCTTTTTCTCATATATCCACGTATCTGGATCTTGATGACGGCCGACACTGCAGCCTGACCCAGATCGAAGTCGAGGAGAGCGAGAAAATGACGAATTCACTCAGATGGCGGGTTTGTCTGACATCGGCAGCATCGGCCGTTGCGCTCGTCGCCGCACCGCTGGTGGGGGCGCAGACCGCCCACGCGCAGTACCCACCGCAACCCCCGTGCCTCAACCTGGGCGCCAGCACGGTACCGGCCGGAGGCACCGTGGACTTCCGGGCTACGGGGTTCACCCCCCGGCAGCTCGTCACGGCACTGCTGGCATCGGACCCGATCATCCTCGGCCGGTACCGGGCCGACGCCGACGGGACGGCGTTTGCGACCGCGACCATCCCGAAGAGTGTCCGCGCCGGCTGGCACACCTTCAAGGTCACCGCGCACAATCCCGACCGCACCTGCTCCGCTCGCATCAAGGTGCGGGCCGCGGTCGGTCGGCCAGATCACGACGGACACGACGGACACGAACACGACGGGGATAGCGGACAGGGACCCGGCGGAGACGACGGACGGAACGGACACAACGAACCGGGGCGCCCGGACCTCGCGGACACCGGCAGTGAGAAGGCTCTGGCAGCGAGCGGCATCGCAGCCGGCCTGATTGCGCTCGGCGGGGGCACGATGCTGACCGTGCGCCGTCGCCGCAGTGCATGACGGAGCACGACATCAGCACGGCGGTACCACGGCGTCTCGGCCCCGGCCGAAACGCCTTCCGCATGCGCAGGCCCGGCCGCTCCCGCGAGGGGGCACCGGGCCTCCGTCGTGTGCTCAATGCACGGGCTGCCCCCGGTGCACCTGGCTGTCGGCCGCCGACCGGGCCCGGAGCGGGCTCGTGCGGCAGATCGACCGCCTGACCGTCGGAGACGACCGACGCCTCCCCGGCGGCCCGCCATCGAACGCGAAACCAAGAAGCTCGCGGAGCTGCGTCGTCCTGTACCCGGACGACGGCTGGGGCGCGTGCCTCCGGCGGGCCCGGCACCGGCGACCGGATCGTGCCCATCGACCCCGCCCGGAGCGGTGACGGCGAGCATGGTGACCCCGCCCCCGCTCCTGTGCGTCCCTGGTACGCGACCCTGCGCCGCGTGGCCCCTCGCTGGTCCTTTCCGGTGAGGATCGGCGAGGCGGACGTCAGGCAGCACGCTGTGCCGCGATCCTTCGGTGATATTCGATGCGCGCCAGGTCGCGGGCAGCCGTCAGCAGTGACGACGGCAACGGTGGTCACGTGACGAGCCGACACGCGAGGTGGAGTAACACGACGATGCACATCGTGCGGGTGAGCTACCGGGTCCCCCCAATGCCTGGGGGAATGGAACGCCATGTCGAACATCTGACATGTCATCAGATCAGTGCCGGAAACCGGGTGACGATGTCGTTCCGGCACGGAGCGACGGTACCGGTCGGAGCCACGCGACTGCCGCTGCGAAGGATCCCCCGGTCCCGGATGCTCGGGCCGGTGTCCGACCGGCTCGCTTTCGCGGCGGAAGCCGCTGCGGCGATCAAGGACCTCTGCGCCGCTCGACGCAACGTGGACCTGGTGCATCTCCACGGCGACCACATCGAGGCCGCCGCGCTGGGTCCCGTGTGCCGACGCCTGGGAATCCCGCTCTTCCTGACGGTGCATGCGGCACTCACCGACCGGCATCAGTGGCTCGCACGGCACGCTTTCCGGCAGGTGAGGGCCTTCATCGCCCTGGGGTCGGCGACCGCTGCCGACCTCGCGGCGCGTGGCGTGGACCGGGAACGCATCCTCACCATGTCCAGCGGCCTGGAGTTGTCCGCCATGCCGTCCCCCAGCGATGCTGTGGCTCGTGAGCCCGGCCTGATCGTCAGCGTCGGCGCGCTGAACCCGATGAAGAACCACCATCTGCTCATCGAGGCGTTCCACGAACTGGCACGCAGTCGGCCGGGCATGCGTCTGGTGATCGCAGGAGAAGGCCCGGAGCGGGACCGCCTCGACCGGCTCGCAGCGGCGGGTCCGGGAGTCGAACTGGTCGGTCCGCTGCACCGGCGGAAGGTCTACGACCTGGTCCGGCGAGCCGAAGTGTTCGTCCTTGCGTCACGCAGACTCTCCGGAAAGGGCGAAGGCGTGCCCACGGCGGCGCTGGAGGCGCTCGCGCTGGGCACACCCGTCGTGGTGTCCTCGGACGCCTCGCTCGATCCGGTGGTCACCGACCGCGAGGCCTATCGGGTCTTCCCATCAGGCTCGAAGGCGGACCTGGTGCATGTATTGAGAACCGTGCTAGACGACGAACCGGGCCGCAACCGGATGAGTGAGCTCGGGGTACGTGCGGCCGCGGAGCTGGACTGGTCCCGGGTCGCACAGCGCGTCGAGAAGTGGTACCGAACGGCGCCGGGACAGCCGCACTCCTTCGCTTGACGGGCGCTGAAAGGGAGCGAACGAATGCCGACCACAATTCATGGCATGGCCAAGATGGTCTGGGAACATCCCGCCAACCGTGGGCGGCGGGCTCAGGCCTTCGCCTCCATGGCGGGATGGCAAGCCTGGAAGAGGGTGATCGGGCGGCCACGCGACTTGTCCGTATACGACGGTATGTCGTTCCGCGCCTATCCCGACAGCACGCAGCCGGGTCGTTTCGTCTATTTCGGCGGGCTTCCGGATTACGAAGAAATGACTTTCATGAAGCGGTATCTCCGGCCTGGAGACGGGTTTATCGACGGCGGCGCCAACGAAGGAATGTTCACCTTGCTCGCCGCCCAGCTCGTGGGGCCGAGCGGAGCCGTACACGCCTTCGAGGCCGTGCCCGCGTTTGCGAAACGGCTGCAGGACAACGTCGACGTGAATTCCCTGCGTTGTGTGACGGTCCATGAAATGGCGATCGGGGCCGAGCAGGGCACCGTGTCGTTCGTTGTGCGGGGCTCTGGTTCACGCATCCGGACCGAGGCCGACAGCGACAGCGCCGTGCAGGTGAGGCTCGGCCGGCTCGACGACACCCTGCCCGAACGCTCCTTCGCGATGGGCAAGCTCGACGTCGAAGGCACGGAACACCTGGCCCTCCGTGGTGCAGACCGACTCATCGCCCGGGGCGAACCGGCGGTGTGGATGCTCGAACTCGTCGACAAGTTCCTCCACCGCTTCGGCTCCACGGCCCGTGAGGTCCGTCGGTGGCTCGGTGACCACGATTACGACATGGTGCTCTACGACCCGGACCGCAACCGGCTCGTCCCCGCGCCGGATCAGCTCTCCGGGGGGCCCGATGTACTGGCTGTGTGCCGCCGCCGACGGCCGGAGGTGGAAGCGCGGCTCGCCGCTGCGGTCTGACGCGGAAATATAAGAACCGAATCCGGCATTCACTTCACACCACCCTGCCGAACATCACGAAAATTCCCGAGAATGTCTGAACCGAAAATGGCGCCCAGGGCAGTACAAATGGGGTGTCTAATTCACTGGTGACGGCCCGCAACTGCCCGGCGCAGTGCGAGTTGCGCCGACGGAAGGGAATCCGTGATGAGTTCGGCTCATTGCATCGAACGCGCTGTTGTGACCGGGGCGGCCGGCTTCATCGGCTCCCATGTCGTAGAGGCCCTGCTGCGACGCGGGGTCACCGTTCTCGGCGTCGACCGGCGCTCGCCCCGTGACAACGCCCTGGCGGCGGAGAACCTCGAGGGCGTCATGGGACATCCAGGTTTCCGCCTGGTCCAGGGCGACCTCGTGACAGGCGAGCTCAAGCCCTGGGTCCACGCCGCGGACGCCGTGTTTCACCTCGCGGCCATTCCGGGCGTCCGGCCGTCGTGGGGGGACGGCTTCGGCGAGTACCTCGCGTGCAACGTACTGGCGACGCAGCGGTTGATGGAAGCATGCCAGTCCTCAGGTGTCCGCCGCCTCGTCCTCGCCTCGTCATCCAGCGTCTACGGGGACGCCGTCGGCAGGGGCCCCCTGCGCGAGGAGGACGCCACCGCTCCTCTGTCACCGTACGGAGTGACCAAGCTCGCGGCCGAACGTCTTGCTCTCGCCTACGCCCTCGCCCCGGCAAGCCCCACGAGCGTGGTTGCGCTGCGCTATTTCACGGTGTACGGCCCCCGCCAGCGGCCGGACATGGCTATCGGCCGGATGTTGCGCGGAATCCTCACGGGAGAGCCGCTGCAGCTTTACGGGGACGGCCACCAGCGCCGGGACTTCACCTTCGTCACGGACGCCGCGGCAGCCACGGTCGCTGCAGCGACGGCAGATGCGACTGCGGAGACGGTCAACGTGGGCGGAGGCGACAGCGTTTCGGTGCTCGATGTGCTGAGGAGGATCGCCGACATCACCGGGGCGGAGGTTCCGGTGCGCGACGACACCCACCAGCCGGGCGATGTGCAGGTGACCGAAGCGGATCTCACGAAGGCGCGTGAGCTGCTCGGTTACGTTCCCTCGATCACGTTGACCGAGGGGATCGAGCGCCAGTGGAAATGGCTGTCCACCCGTTCCCGTGGCCCCCTCCACGACGCTGCTGCCGTGACGGCGTGACAGGGAGAGCGGTGGGCGGCATGCGCGTCTTCCTTGATGTCGGCGGACACTACGGCGAATCCCTCGACGTCGCCCTCGACCCCCGCTGGGGCTTCGAGAAGATCTACTCGTTCGAGCCGGCGGAACCCTGCCGGCGCATTCTCCGGGGGTTCCGCGACTCCCGGGTGCACATCGTGCCGGCCGGCCTGTCCAGCAGGACGGGGCAGGCTACCTTGTTCGGGGCGGGTCTGCTCGGAGCGAGTGTGTATGCCGACAAGAACGAGTTGGGCGACGGGCGCGTCCGGGCGGAGACCATCTCCCTGCTGCGCGCCACGGACTGGCTGCGGGCGAACACGTCGGACGACGACGAGATCTACCTCAAGCTCAACTGCGAAGGCAGTGAGTGCGACGTACTCGAGGACCTCCTGGACAGCGGCGTGATCAGCCGGCTGCGGAGCATCTACGTCGACTTCGACGTCCGTAAGATCCCCAGCCAGGCCCATCGGCACGCAATCGTGGAGGACAGACTGCGACACCACAGCCAGAGGTTCGTCACACCCGATTCCCTGAAGAGTCACGGAGGCGGCGCCGCGGTGCGGGAGTGGCTCGTCCTGGTGGGCCCGCACTCGCCCGCTGCGGCGAGCACGGTGCGCTACCGTCTCGGACTCCACCGCCCGCCCTACATCTGGGCCACGCACGCCGCGCGAGCCGCGCTGCCGCGACCCGTCTACGCGTTCGCAGCGCGCCGCTTCGGCGCCCAGGCCCGGCAACGCACCGGGGCCGACCGCGGCTGATCCGGCCGGGGGGCGCCGCCACGCATGCGGCCGGCGGCGCACCCTCAGAGCAGTGCGTGGAGCATCGCGGCCACGCGCTCGGGGGAGAATTCACTCTGCGCCCGGTGCCGCAACCGCAGCCCCAGCTCGCAGCGCTCGGAGTACGACATGATCATCACAGACCGGACATGAGTGGCCAGTGCATCCAGGTCGCCGACGGGCGCCACAAGCGGATAGGCGGCTCCCACCACGTCGGCGGACCCGCCTGCGTCAGTCGTCACCACAGGTGTGGCGCAGGCCATCGCCTCCAGCAGAACCCGCGGGAAGCCTTCCTCATAACTGGGCATGAGAACGCAGTCCGCCGCCGCGTACAGCTCGGGCAGGTCGCGGTTGGGGACCGCGCCCAGCAGCACCATCCGCCCGCCCAGCTCGGGGTCGGCCGCCTCACGTGTCAGAAGGGGCCGGTCCGGACCGTCTCCGGCGATGACAAGCCGGACTCGCGCACCGGAGCCGGGGCCTTCGGCGGCATGGCCGACCGCCTTGAGCAGCGGCGTGAGAAGGCGGGTCCCTCTCCGGAACGACAGTCGGTGGACGAAGAGCAGCACGAATTCGTCCTCGGCCCAACCGAACCTCGCTCGCACCTCGTTGCGTTCCTCTGAGGGCAGAGGAACGAACCGCTCGGCATCGACATCGTTGTAGAGCAGCCGCATCCTGTGCTGCGGCACGCCCCACAGCCCGGCCATGAGAGGGACCATGGTCTCGGGGCCGGTCACCAGGCAATGCACCCATCGCGCCGTCAACTGGTTGACGGCACGCTGGACCCTTTCCCGCACCGTCGTGCGCTGCCCCGGTTCCCGCAGATTGGCGAGGCCACTGCGCCACAGCAGGATGCGGTGGCGGTACACCGGGTAGGTCAGGATCAGGACGATCACGAAGAGGGTGGAGTAGCGCAGGAAGTAGGTCCGGTAGCCGGCTCGGGACAGGCGGTGGACCGTGAGCGCGGTGCCCAGCATCCGGCCGATCCGGTTTCGGCCGGGTACGCGCATCAGGAGACGGACCCCGGCGAGTTGTGCCGGAGGACTGCCGCGCTCCACAGCGGCCGCGACGTCGACACGCTGTCCCAGAGCCGCCAGCAACGCCGGGATGTGCGCGAAGTGTTCGGACTCGTCTTCAGACAGGTGGGGCACCACATAGACGAGCCGCGGGCGCGAACCGGGCTGGGCGGAGTCCGGTTCGCTGTGTGTCCTGCCCTGCATCACGTCGGCCATCTATCGCACCTGCTGCGAGAGTTGTGCAGCGCGCCGTTGCGGAACGCCCGGCAACCGCACCGCGCCCGTGATCTTTCTGGAGTCGAAGAGGAAGACCGGGCGTTGACGGCGGCGCCCGCAGAAGTCCAGGAAGGCCCTGCTGCAGTTGACGTCGTCGCTGGCGAAGACGCCGCTCTGGGTCATCCTGGGCCAGGCCTGCCCGTACTCGAACATCTGCGGAAGATACAGATGGTCGCTGTCGTGGAAGAACAAATCGATGGACCCCACGCGCTCCAGCGCCCGGCTGAAGCCTGCCGCGGGGTCCTTCGGGTCGAGGATCTCCAGCTGCCACTGCGGGTGTTCGCCGACCAGCCGACCTGCGGTGTGGTTGACGTCGAAGCTGTGCAGCACCCCGGAGCCATTGCGTTCGAGTGCGGCGAGGATCAACCACGAGGATCGGCCGTCGGCCACACCGGTCTCCACCACTGACTGAGGCTTGAGCAGCCGGCTCAGTCCGTACAGCACCGCGCTGGTCTCCGCCTCCACCCCGTGAGTCCGGGGGTAGCAGAGCGCTGTGTCGGCGTAGCGGGCGGTCAGTTCTTCGGTAACCTCCTGGTGCTCGCACAAGACGCGCTCGATCACTGGTGCTTCCCAGCCCAGTTCCCGCAGAAATTCCGCTGCCGATGTGGTCAGCTTCCCTCCGGAGCGGGTGAAGTCCATGACGCTCGGCGCCGTGTACCGCCGGATGCCGGCTCCGAGGGTACGCATGGCGACGTACCCGCCCAGCACTGACGCCACAGGCCTCATTCCAGAGTGCCTGACCCAACGGCGAACGGTCGATACTCGGCTCACGGCGGCGCCCTCCTCGGTGTTACCTGGTGTCTGCGCCACACAACGTATCGGGTCATATCGGGTTTATCCCCAACAACACGGGAGGTTGGAGTCAGTGGGCGCTGACGTCCCCGAAAAGTGCGGCCAGCATGCCGATGTCGGGGTCGAAGCCATGGGTCGCCAGGACGCGGTCGCGTACCGAGGCCAGTTGAGCTGCGCCGCGAACAGCAGGTCGAAGCCTTCGAGGGGCGAGCCGACCGGGCGTCAGAATCTCGGAAGGCCGCCCTCTTCAGCGCGCCACGCGGCGGCACGCATTGCCCCTTCCCAGCATGTCTGAACCGGATATATCGCATCGAGAGTTGAGAATGGGGCTGCTACTCCGGCCGCGCCCCGACCGGTGGCGGCATGAGAGCAGGAGCGCGACCGACATGCCTGTCTTCACCGCCGTACGTGGTCGGCCTCCGTTGCCCGAATGGCGTTGCCGGGGTCCGTCTACGAGCGGGCCGCACGATGTGTAGGCGTCCAAGCGCGCAGGCGCGCCCGGACATACAGCACCTGAGACCACCAAGGGAAGCAGCAGGCCATGGCGATTCACAAGGGGCTGGTGCCGTGAGGTGGCTACGGGCCTGCGCCAACGTTCCCCCTCGGCTGCGCGGCGCACGCATCGGAACCGGGTCGTACCTCTCTCCGCGCGCAGTGATCCAGGAGCATGCCCGCATCGCCATCGGGCAGCGGACCCTGGTCGGCCGCCACGTGGAGCTGGTCCCACAGGGCGGTTCCATCACGATCGGCAGCGATTGCTCACTGAACAACCACGTCGTCCTCTACGGCGCCGGCGGGATCACCGTGCAGGACGGGTGCCGCATCGCGACCGGCGTCGTCATCGTCGCCTTCAACCACGGGGTCGACGACCTCTCCCTCCCCATCCGCTGCCAGCCGATCACGGCGCGAGGTGTCGTCGTCGAGAACGACGTGTGGATCGGGGCGCACTCGATCCTGCTGGACGGGGTGACCGTCGGGTCGGGCAGCGTGATCGGAGCGGGGTCGGTCGTCACACGCGACGTCCCCGAGTACGCCGTGGTCGCCGGCAACCCCGCGCGCGTGCTGCGTCGCCGCGGCCTCTCGCAGCGGACGGCGATCGCTACGCCGGAGCCCGGGCCGTGACCCGGCGATAGAGGAGGCCGAGTTCCTCGATGTTGGCGGAGAAGGCGTGGACCGCGAGGACCTTTCGGCGTACGGCGGCCAGGTCCTCGGGCCGGGGCGGGGAGGCCGCCACCTGACGCAGCCCCTCGGCGAGTGCCGCGGCGCCGGGCTGAACCAGCACGATGCCGGGCCAGCCGGACACGGCAGCCGGAATGCCCCCGACACGGGTCGCCACGACGGGGACGGCCGCAGACGCCGCTTCCAGCAATGTTCTCGGCAGCCCTTCATCCCTCGACGAGACGACGAAGACGTCGGCACGCGCGTACTCCTCCCGCACGTCGTCGATGCCGCGCGCTCCGAGGAACGTGACCTTGTCGGCCAGGCCGAGTCGTTCGGCAAGGGCCACGAGCCTCGCCTTCTCGGGCCCGTCACCGACGATGCGCAGCCGGGCCGTCGGAACCGTCTCGAGCAGCGTGGCCAGCGCCGTCAGGAGGATGTCGTATCCCTTGGACGGCACGAGCCGGCCAACCGCGAGGAGGGACAGGCCGGGTCCGGCCGGCGGCGGGACAGTGCGGACCGGCAGATCCTCCCAGACCGGCTGGAGCCGCGGCGGCACAAGAGCGGACGGGATGCCGCGCCGCGAGAACGCGTCGGCCATCGACTGTGCCACCACTCTCCGCTCGGTGGCTCGTCGGGCGAACGCGACGACGGACCGTTCGAGTACGGCTTTCCGCCATCGGCCGAGTGAGGCGATCGGCAGGCCGAGATAGTCGCCGTGGACGTCCATGAGCCAGGGACGCCTGACGACCAGCGACACGGTCCAGGCCGCCAGCCAGCCCCACGGCTCCGCCCCGTTGAGGACGACGATCTCGCCCCTGCGGGCTGCCGCACGCGCGAGGCGCACCCCGAGACGGACTGATCCGGCCACCCAGAGCAGGGACTGCGGCCCGGGGCGGCGGGGGTGCCGTACCACGTGCATCGAGCCGCGGTCGCACTCCAGGTGCGGGCCCGCCCAGATGCACCAGGCGCGACCGAGCCGGTCGGCCAGCGCGTTCCACGAGCGGAAGTCGGCGGAGTCCTCGACGTCGCGCTGCCGGTGGCCCGAGATGGTCACGACGGTGATGCGCTGCCGTTCCATGGGGGCGGTGGAGTGGGTGGTCATCACACGTCCTGTAGCCGGTAGCGGGTCAGCAGTGGCGCCAGCTCGGCCGGAGGGAGCCGCGACCAGGCGTCGACGGCCGACAGACGCGGTACGAAGGGATCGCAGCCCTGGGCGTACGTCGGGTGGTCGAAGTCGAAGAAGCGCACGGTGATCCCGTGCTCGGCGAAGGCGTCAAGGTCCAGGTAGTCGCGCCCCGAGGGCCCGGCGAGGTACTCGTCGGCGCCTACCGCCCGGCACAGATTGAGGATCAGTTCGGACTTGGTCCCGGTGGCGTCGAGCTCGGAAGAACGAGCCGTCGGCACCTTGACGTCGAACTGTGACAGCATCCAGTCCGCGAGATCGAGGTTGAGGTCGGCCAGGGAGCCGCCGGGCGGTACCGCATCGATCACCGACAGCAGGTCGCCGGTACGGTCCACGCCCCGGGTCCCGGACACCGCCTGGATCAGGCGTCCGCGGTAGCGCCGCCGCCAGGACGGCATCTCGCAGATCCGCACATCGCAGATCCGCGTGCCGAACGGGGCGGTCACCGGAACGGTCAACCAGGTGGGCCGGCCGTCCAGCAGGACCCGGTTGCGGTTCTGGAAGTAGTTCTTCCGGTACGGCACGGCGTCGAGAACGATCCACAGGTCCGACGCGGCGACCTTGGCCAGGAGGCCGAGCCACGGCATGTGCTCGGGCTGGTGGATGGTGACCCTCATGCAAGCACGCCTTCCAGGCGGGACACCTCGAACGCCTCGCCGTACCGGGCACGCATCTCGTAACCGCGGTATCGGGAACGGGCCTCGACGCCTTCGATCCACTGCTCCCCGTACTTGGTGTATTCGGACTTGTGCTGACGCAGGGCCTGCAGCTTCTTCTCGATGGTGTCGTCGATGTTGATGTAGAGCTGCGGGCGGAAACCGACGTAGCTGCGCCCCGACGGGGTGATGGGCTCGTACATGACGACGGAGTTGTAGTACCGGCTCGCCGCGATGGTGGCGAGCGCGGTGTTGGCATGGGATCGATGGGTGTCGAACGGCCAGTGTGTGAAGACCATCGTCGGGCGGAAGTCGTCGACGACCTTGTTGATCGACTCCACGACGGTCGAGTGGTTCTCCACGTCCTTGGCGGGGAACGACAGAACGTCGATCTCCTTGACCCCGAGAGTGGCGGCGGCTTCCCGGCCCTCTGTGACCGCCACGTCGGCGGCGCGGAAGTGGCTCCCGTCGTAGCTGGTGTAGTCCGACGGGCTCATCACCAGGAAACGCACCCGTGCTCCTGCCTCCACGAGACGAGCGGCGGTCCCTCCGGCCGCCAGCTCGATGTCGTCGAGGTGAGCCCCCACGAACAGGCTGCGCTCAAACATCGGGTTGCTGCAGAACATCACGTCGTCCTCTCGGGAAACAGTCACCGATGGAGTGGGGTGCCGGCCGCCAGGGACAACTTGCCTTCCGGCGTGGTGCCGGTGACGCGGAAGCCCGCACGTGCGTACAGGTCAAGTGCCGGCTGGTTGCGGGGGTCGCAGATGAGAGTGACGATGCCGGGCGTTCGCGCCAGGAGGAGGGCGAGCAGCCGAGAGGCGATACCGGTGCCCTGGTGACGAGGGTCGGTGGCCACGCGGTGAATGTGCGCGCCCTCGGGACGCCGGGAGGCGATCACGAATCCGACCGGCTTCCCGCCCACGGTCGCGACGAGGCTCAGCCGGCGCTTTCCGGGAAGGTGTCGGGCGAAGTTCTCGGCCTGCCACGGCTCATCGTCGTAGTGGCTGCTCGCTTCGTGCACACGCTGCTCCAACTCGGCGAGCGGGCCGAGCAGTTCGTCCGTCATGTCACCGAGGCGATGCAGTTCCTGCGTGGGCCGCCGGACGGCAACCCGCCGATCTGTGCTGTGCATCCGGGCCCCCGAGATCGCGACGTCTGCCTCAGCGTCGCACAGCGAAGCCGGACGGCTACGCCGACGGGCCGCCAGGGAAAGCCGCTGCACCCCAACGGCGTATGCGCAGCTCCGCGGCCTACCCCTGGACGCCTGCGGAGCACACAAGAGCGGGTTGCCTCTGGCTGTTTCTACGTGTCCGACGTCTCCAGGGCGGGCCTTGAGCGATTCGCCGCCACAGGTCGCACCACTGGTACCGGTGCCGCTGGGTCGGTGACCGCCTGGGGCGGCGCGACGCCGCCCGAGGGAGCACTCGGTGACGCCCGACCGGCGCAGGCCGCCACCACCAGGCCAAGGATCCCCCAGCCCACGCCCGGAAAGGCGCCTGTGGTGTTGAACCACACCGCTACCACGACAAGTACCGCGCGGGTAAGCCGGTCGGAGGTGAGCCATGCGCGCCACAGTACGAGGAGGAACAGGCCCACCCCGACCCCGCCGAGAAAGACGGCCATGTCCAGATACACGTTGTGCAGACCGAGGAGGTAGGTGTGCCGGTAGGCGCTCACCAGCGCCTCGCTGTCCACACTCGACCAGCCCCCGCCGATCAGCGGGTTGGTCGATGCCATGGCGGACCAGAAGGACTGGGCCTGAGTGGTGTGCACATAGAGGGTCACGTCCAGGTCGGGACGGATCTTCGGAATCGCCAGACAGGCAACCGTCGCCGCACAGGCAAGCGTGAGCGGGTGGAGCAAGCCCCTTTCCCCGCTCCGCGCCTGCTGGCGCCGGCCCAGGCTGAGCACGGCCACTCCTGCAAGTGCGGCCAACGACGCGGTGATCCCGCGGGTTCCGACCAGCCCCCACAGACCGCTCAGAACGAACAGGGCTCTGAGCGGCTTGTTGGTGGTCGCGACGCCGAGGACCACCAGTACCGCAGCGACCAGAGCTACGTCGTTGGGGCCGCCGGGCAGGCCTGACCAGCGGATCCGTGTATCCCCGAAGAGGGGGACCGTCGCCAGCACGCCTAGCAGTGCCCAGCGCGCGGTGCGCCACAGGTCGAACCCGCGGGGCAGGAGCAGTCCTACGGCCGCGCAGACCATGACGGGCTCGATGATGCGCAGGAAGGTCATCGTGCTCTCGGCGTGCCCGCCCAGGACGTCGCGTACCAGCCCGTAGAGCACGAACGCACCGACCGCGCCGAGGACGGGCCTGCTAGAGCGATCACGGATGCGCAGCAGCCCGGCCAGGCTGAACAACACGAGGAGTGCATCGCCGAGATAGACGTCGGCTCCCCCCACCACGCCGAGGTGCGGCCACGCCGTCGGGCTGATCACCACGACGACGGCGGTCATGAGGAGAATCAGCCAGGGCGGGGCGATGGCCATGAACAGCACCGCTGCGGAGGGCAACAGAATGCTGAGCGCGAGTTCGGTCCGCCCGGCCCAGACCAGAAGGGCGAAGAGCACCGGGACGATGGTGCCGACCACGTTCAAACCGGTCAGCGTGATTGCGGTCCGCCTCACTGGATTCCTCCGCGATCCGCGGCAACGGCATCACACGTGGATCGTCTGTCTCTGGTGATCTGACATGAAGCAGGGTGAAAACGCCCTGAGGGAACATTCTGGCGCCGGAATGGTCGATGACCGGTCGTTCGGCGCGCGGGCGTTCACGACCTTGGGGAAAATCGAGACCTGAGCGTGTTGGCCCGGCGGTTCGGCTAGGCGTACTGGTGCCCGCCGCACGCCGCGTCCGCCGGCTACTTCGGCGGTGCTCGTCGAAATGTGCGCGGGAGACACCGGACGGGGCAGGGTGGGAACAGACCGCACGCGCTTCACAACGCACCGAACCCCTGCGGTTCTTCTCGTCTCACGGCCCGACCGGGACGATCGCTATGTCCCCCGAGGTCGCTACTAGACCATAGGTGTGTCCCTCGCCGTGCAGGCGGCGCGTCGGTGTCGTCGCCTGGTCCTGTCAGGTCACCATGAGCGCTCGTCGTGAGCTTGTTTCAGTGCCCGACTCGGCGATAGGCCAGGAACGCGGTGAGCCTGAATGGTGATTGCCCGAGGTCACACCCACGACGCGGCTCCCTCCCGGATCAGGGTGATGAGGGTCATCGCCCGGATGAACGTGGGCGGTCCGGCCCTCCAGGTCTCCACACTCATGGGGGGGCTCGACAGCGAGCTTTTCGACCACCGGCTCTTCGCAGGCTTCGTGGGCCCGGACGAGGCCGATTACGTGGAGCAGCGGGCCCCGCATGTGCAGGTCTGCCCGGTGCGAACCCTGGGCCGGGCCGTACGGCCGACCGATGATCTGCGTGCCCTGTCGGCACTGACCGTCGCCATGCGCCGGTTCCGCCCGCACATCGTGCACACGCACACGGCCAAGGCGGGAGCACTCGGACGTATGGCGGCCGTGCTCGCGCGGGTGCCGGTACGCGTGCACACCTTCCACGGCCACCTCCTGCAGGGCTACTTCTCACCGGCGAAGACCCGCATGGTGGTGCAGGCCGAGCGCAGCCTCGCGACCGTCACCGACCGGCTGGTAGCCGTGGGACGCAGCGTCCGCGACGACCTCCTGGCCGCCGGCATCGGCCGACCCGGACAGTACGCCGTGGTGCCGCCCGGCACCACGCCGGCCGCTGCTCCGAGCCGCTCGCAGGCGCGCAAACAGCTCGGCCTCCCGGAGGACAGCCTCGTCGTGGCCTATGTCGGGCGGGTGACCCGGATCAAACGGCCCGACCGGTTTCTGTCGGTGGCCCGAGAGGTGCGTCACGCGTTTCCGGCCGCTCGATTCCTGGTGTGCGGGGACGGAGACCTTCACGGCGATCTGGAAGCGGCCGGCGATCTGCGCGACTCGCTCCATCTGTTGGGCTGGCGCGCCGACGTGGAGACCGTCTACGCCGCCTCGGACATGGTGCTGCTCACATCGGACAACGAGGGCATGCCGGTCAGCCTCATCGAGGCGGGGCTGGCAGGGGTGCCCGCCGTGGCAACGAACGTGGGCAGCGTGGCAGAGGTGGTCCAGGACGGGCGGACCGGGCTCCTGGCCCGGCGCGACGCCGACGAGCTCACCCGCCATACCGTCAGGCTTCTTGGCGACGAATCGCTCCGCCGCCGGATGGGCGAGGAGGCCCGCGCCTGGACAGCGCGGCGGTTCGGGGCCGAGCGCCTGGTGCAGGACACCCACGACCTCTATGCCTCCATCGCCGTGGAGCACGGCTGGTGGCCGGACCCCCACTGAAAGGTACGAACCGTTGAACGTCGTAGTGACCGGAGGCGCCGGGTTCATCGGAGCGAACCTGTGCCGTGAACTGACCTCCCGCCCTTCCATCGGCAGGGTCGTCGCCCTGGACGACCTGAGTACCGGCACAGCCGCCAATCTCGCGGGCACGGACGTGGAGCTGGTCGAGGGCAGCATCCTCGACCGCGACCTGCTCGAAGCCGTGGTGGCCGGGGCCGACGCCGTGGTCCATCTGGCCGCGCGGCCGTCCGTGCCGCGTTCCCTGGCGGATCCGTTCGCCAGCCACGAAGTCAACGCCACCGGAACCATGCGCGTCCTCGAAGCATGCCGGCGCGGAAACACCCACCTGGTCGCCGCGTCCTCGTCGTCGGTGTACGGCTCGGTCACCGACCTGCCCAAGCACGAAGGCCTGCCGACACGTCCCCTCAGCCCGTACGCCGCCAGCAAGCTCGCCGGCGAGGCCTATGCGCTCGCCTACGGATCGGCTTTCGGGCTTCCGGCCCTCGTATTCCGGTTCTTCAACGTCTACGGCCCGCTGCAGCCTGCCGGACACGCCTACGCAGCCGTCGTTCCCGCCTTCATCGACGCCGCGCTGCGCGGTCAGCCGCTGACGGTCTTCGGCGACGGCCACCAGACCCGCGACTTCACCTACGTCGGAACGGTCGCCCGGGTACTCGCAGACGCCGTCCTGCGGAAGGTCACGAGTACGAGCCCCGTCAACCTGGCCTTCGGCACCCGGATCAGCGTCCTGGAGCTCGCCCATCACCTCGCCAAGACGCTGGAGCTGGCGATCGACATCCGCCACGAGGACCCCCGCCGCGGCGACGTGCGCGACTCGCAGGCCGACGACGGACTGCTCCGCAGTCTCTTCCCGGGTCTCGCGGCGGTTCCGCTGGAGGAGGGACTGGCCGAGACCGTCCGGTGGTTCCGCTCCCTGCCGGTGCACGCCTAGCGGAGCCGATGTACGGCGGCCTCGCGGGCGGGAACTCAGTGGTCTCCGCCGCAGGCCGCGCCGACCTCATGGACTCGGGAGCCAGTGCCCACCGGACCCCGCCCGGCCTGGACACCCGGATCCGACATCGACCGGGTGAGGCACCTCAGCACGATGAACCAGCCGGCCGTGCTCAGGACCATGAGGCCCAGATTTCCCCATGCCCAGGCCAGTGTCCTGCCCGACGCACCGGCGCAGAAGTGAATGACGGCGGCCAGCATCCCGAGCTGACAGACGCCCTCGGCGGTGAGGAAGATTAGCCTGACACCGGGGAAGCCCAGAGCCGACGGCAGGACCTTGGACCAGATCGCCGTGCCACGCAGCGCGGCCCCCGCCAGCGTGACCACCGCCGCCGTGGACAGAATCGTGTACTGGGGGCCGTACATCAAGCCGATCAGCAGGCCAAGGAGGAAAACCGCGACCACCACCGCGACCAGTCCGATGGCGCCGACGAGTGCACTGCAGCGGCGGACGTCGCGCATCACCGCCCATCGGCGCCCATGGGCTCCGGCCCGTGCGAGACGAGGGTAGAGCTGTGACGCCACCGGGTTGACGACGCTCCCGAAGAGCCGGCCCGGAGCGCCGGCGATTTTCAGGTACGTCACCAGGGTGGGGCCACCGAGCAGTCCGGCCAGAAGGGAGACGCCGCTGTCCGAGGCCAGGGAGACGGATTGGGTGGCCGAACTCTTCACCAGGAAGGGCAACAGGCCTGCCGGCATCGGAGCGGGGCCGTCAGCGGGAGGGCCGCACGACTGCCTCACCTGCCGCCAGGCGATCACGGTGACGGATGCGGTGGAAACCAGGCCGGTGATCACGGTGGCCACCAGATAGCCGTCCGTACCGGCCGTCATCAATGCCGTCAGCGTCACCAGGAAGCCGAAGACGGCGAGCACCACGCGGATCACTCCGAGCCGCTCAAGTCGGTCGGAGATCGCGAAACCCACCGATGCACTGCCCCAGGGCGTGGCCGCTCCTGCCGCCAGCACGGCAGGCACGAGCAGCGACAGCCGTTCGGCGGGGATCCATCCGAGGGCCGCGGCGGTCAGCGCCACCGCCACGCCCAAGACCGTGGCCAGCAGCCCGGCCCCCATGTCCAGCCGGAGAAGCCGGCAGTACAGCCGGGTTCCGTGACCGGGGCCGCGACGTTGTTCCATGGGAACGAACCGCTGCTGCGCGTCCTCGAAGCGCGGATCCCACAGCAGGAACCAGACCGCTGCCATGGCCTGGGCCAGAAGCACCTCCCCCGCCTCAGTGCTCCCGACCAGCCGGACCAGTGTGACGGTGGTGGCGAACGAGAGTGCCGCCTCGATCTGGCTGGCGGCGGTGAGCGAGCCGAAGGTCCTCAGATGTCGTTGCCAGGGCAGCCGCCTCGCCAAGCGCCTCACCCACCTCCCGGGGTCGGTCCCGGCGCCTGTGGCATCCAGCGGCGCCGCCCTTGACGGTGCACGTCTCACCTGCTGCTGCACCTCCTCGTCACTCGGCGCGTGTGGCGGGCGTCGGTTGCCTTTCTGCCGCAACCGCCCAACGGCCGGTCTGACCTGGCGACGTCGTCCGACCTCGGCGGATCAGGAGGATCCGGTCGGCCCGGATCCTCCCCGGCCCGGGATGGGCGCGGACGCGCACGGGTCAGAGGATCTCGACACGCTCACCCCGGCAGCGATTGCGCGTGTCGAAAACGTAGGCACCGGCCTCTTCGACGAGCGCGTAGTCGAAGGCATCGTGGTCAGTCGCCACGACGACCACGTCGGCCGCCCGGACCTCCGCCTCGGTGACTTCGACTCGGGTGATCTGCGGGGGAACAAGGTACGAGTCGGTGTGCGGCTCCGCCACCACCAGCCGGGCGCCGAGATCGAGCAGCGACCGGGCGATGGCGAGGGCCGGCGACTCACGGATGTCGCCCGTGTTCTTCTTGTAGGCCAGACCGAGTTGCAGCACGCGCGAGCCCTTGACCGACTTACCGCGTTCGTTCAGTCCGCGGGTGATCCGCAAGACGGCATGGGACGGCATGTGATCGTTGATCTCATTGGCCAGGGAGATGAACCGGAGATCCTGTTTCAGCAGCCTCTTGACCTGCCACGACAGATAGGACGGGTCGACCGGCAGGCAGTGTCCGCCCACGCCGGGACCCGGTCTGAACGGCATGAAGCCGAACGGCTTGCTGCTGGCGGCCTCCACGGCCTCCCAGATGTCGGCACCCAACTGTCGGGACACCATGGCCATTTCGTTGACCATCGCGATGTTGACGTGCCGGTAGGTGTTCTCCAGCAGCTTGGTCAGCTCGGCAGTTCGGCACGAACTCACCGGCACAGTCCGCTCCACGATGTCGCCGTAGAACTTCTCGACGCTGCGCAGGGACGCGGCGTCGATCCCGGAGATCACCTTGGGCGTGTTCTCCAGGTGCCAGTCGGGGTTGCCCGGGTCGATGCGCTCGGGGCTGTAGCCGAGGTGGAAATCCGCTCCCGCCCTCAGCCCGCTGCCCGCTTCCAGCAGCGGCAGCAGCAGGCTCTCGGTCGTCCCGGGATACGTGGTGGACTCGAGGACCACGGTGGCGCCGGGTGAGATGTGGGGTGCGATGCTCCGACCGGCGCACTCCACGAAACTCAGATCGGGGACGCCCTCACGCAGGGGTGTCGGCACGGTGATGACGCATACGTCGAAACCGTCGATCCCGTCGCAGTCGGTGGCGGCACGGAAGTGGCCGCTGTCCGTGATGGCCATGAGGCGTGCGTCGTCGACGCCTTCGATGTAGGAGTCGCAGGCGCCCAGGCGTTTGACGCGCAACTCGTCGGTATCCACGCCGAGGACGGAATATCCCGCCTCGACCGCCCGGACGGCCAGCGGAAGGCCTACGTAGCCCAATCCTACGACGATCAGGTTGCGCCTGTCGGCGACGCTGCTCTGACGCACCCTCATCACTCCGATATTTTCGAGGAATCGGCATATGCCAAGGTCAATTGACGCATGCGCGGCAGCTCCGACGCGCACCTTCGGCATGTGTCCGACCGACATCACCCGCATTCCGTAACGGCAGACTCGCCGAGCGTTCCGTCATCACCCGACGAGGTTCCGATCTCCGCTATTCATCGCATAGGTGAACGTTGGCTCGGCAATGTGATCGAGCTCCTCGGAACCGCGACCCGACCACACCACCCGAACCGGAGTGACGCCGCACATGGATCGTTGTTCGAAGTACCTGGTCACCGGCGGAGCCGGCTTCATCGGCTCCCATCTCGTGGACGCACTGCTGGCCGACGGAAACAGTGTGGTGGTCCTCGACAACCTCACCACCGGACGGCAGGAAAACCTCACCCAGGCACGGGCGAACCCGCGCTTCCGCTTCGTCCACGGGTCCGTGCTGGATGCGCCGCTCGTCGACGAGCTGGTGCAGGAGTGCGAGACCGTCATCCATTTGGCTGCCGCCGTAGGGGTCAAACTCATCGTCGAGCAGCCGTTGAGGTCGTTCATCACGAACACAAAGGGCACCGAGACCGTCATCGAGTCCGCGCAGCGCCACGATCGCAGGATTCTCCTCGCCAGCACCTCGGAAATCTACGGGAAGAATTCCTCCGGACCGCTCAGCGAGACCTCCGACCGCATCCTGGGCAGCCCGTCCGTGGCCCGGTGGTCGTACAGCACCGCCAAGGCGGTGGACGAGATCATGGCCTGCCTCTACCACCGCGAGCGAGGGCTGAGGTCGACCGTGGTCCGGTTCTTCAACACGGTGGGACCCCGCCAGAGCCCGGCGTACGGAATGGTCATTCCGCGATTCGCCCGGCAGGCAGTACTCGGGGAACCCCTCACGATCCATGCGGACGGCCTCCAGAGACGCTGCTTTCTGCATGTCGCCGACGCCGTCGCGGCGCTGCTGCTCCTGCTGGAACATCCCGAGGCGGTGGGAGAGACCTTCAACATCGGCGTGGCCGACGAGATCGGCATCCTCGAGCTCGCCAACCGGATCATCGCCGCGACCGGAAGCGTCTCACGGGTGGAACATCTGTCGTACGCCGAGGCATACGGAGCGGACTTCGAGGACATGGAACGACGAGTCCCCGACACCACGAAACTCCGCGCAGTGACGGGCTGGCAGCCCCGGCACAGCCTCGCCGACGTGCTGGCGGACGCGATCGCGGACGCCCGTGCCGCACGGCGCGACATCCAGTCGGCACACGTGCCGGTCGCCCCGGAGCAACGTCTCCCCGTCGACGGGCCCGTTCCCGGAACCGCTCTGGCGCGACGGTGACCGGCATCAGCGCAGCACTGCCGATGGCGGGAGCAGGCGTCGCGGCCATGCTGCTCGGAGGGCTGCTGACGGAACCAGTGCGGCGCTTCGCCCTGCGCCATGGGATCACCGACCGTCCCGGCGCCCGTAAGGCGCACACCAGGCCCACGCCCTATCTCGGCGGTGTCGCCGTCGCGCTCGCCACAATTGCCGCAGGTGCGGTCGTCGCGCTCGCCCGGGGTGTTTTCGACCCGGTTCTCGGAGTGCTGCTCGGCGGCGCGGCCGTCGTGTGCGTCCTCGGGGTCATCGACGATCTGCGCCAGCTGGGCCCAAAGATCCGACTGTTCGTCGAGACGTCGACCGCCACGCTGGTGGTGGTGGCAGGGGGGCATCCGACCGTCTTCGGCGGCGCGGTCGACGCGGTGCTCGCCGTCCTGTGGATCGTCTTCATCACGAATGCGTTCAATTTGCTGGACAACATGGACGGCGCAGCGTCATCGCTGTGTGTCGTCATCGGCGGATTCTTCTGCCTGACTGCCCTGGCAGGCGATCCAGACGGCCTGAGCGTGGTGATGGCGGCCCTGGCCGGAGCCTGTCTCGGCTTCCTGTTCCACAACAGGAATCCGGCACGGATCTTTCTCGGTGACGCCGGCTCCCTCTTCCTCGGCTTCACGCTGGCCTCCGCGATGATGGTGCGCCACGATGACGCCGCCGGCCTGTCCGGACCCGCCAGTCTGCTGCTCGCCACCCTGGTTCCGACGTTGGACACCACGCTGGTGATGCTGTCCCGCTACCGGGAGTCGAGGCCCCTGCTGCAAGGCGGCACGGACCATATCGCCCACCGGTTGCGGCGCATGGGCTTGACGGTGCCGCAGGTCGTCCGGACACTCAGCGCCTTCGCTGTGGTGGGCTGCCTGGCCGCCATGCTGGTGACCTACGGGTTGCTTGCTCCCGGCGTCGCCCTCCTCGCCGCCTCCGCGGTGGGGATCGGGACGGTGCGGCTACTGCTCAAAGTCCCCGCTGTGGCCACCGCTTCGCCGCACGTCGCGGTCCCGGCCGGGGCCCTGGCCAACGGGGTCGCTCGTACAGCACTCCGGTTGAGACACAGTGGTGGGTCAGGACGCCGCCACAGGGCGGTCCGGCCGATCGGTGTGCCGCATTCACGGGAAGCCCGGAAGGCCACCGCATTGTCCCCGCCAGCGGGCACTCCGGTCGCACCCCAGTGATGTCGTAGAAGAGGCGGCATTCGGGTGGTGCTTCCGCGAAAAACGCGCGACCGGCCAAGGCCCCGTGTTCGGGTGCCCACTGAGCACCTAGGGTGCTGACGCGCGAAGGCGCAAGGCCTTGGTCGGCATCGGAAGGCGGCTCGATGACCACGACGCGAATCTGCGAAGTGATCAAAACCCTCGACGTCGGCGGTGCCGAGGTCCTTCTGGTCGAACGCCTGCGCAGGGCGCCCCGGTCCGACCGTGACTACACCGTGGTCTTCCTTCAAGCGGAGACGGAGGAACTGGTGGATGCACTCCGGGACTGCGGAGTGACACTCGTCGATCTCCGGTCCTGTCCGCGGAGGCTGCGCTACCTCCGGCTGCTCCGTGCCGTGCGGCGCCTGGCTCCGGATGTGGTCAATGTTCACTCCCCGTTGCCCGCCGCGGTGCTGCGCCCCGCCCTGCACCTGATGCGCCCGCGCCCGGCACTTATCTCGACGGTGCACTATGTGCGGTGTCACCCGCTGACGAGGCTGCTCGAACGGCCGACGCGGCGCCTTGACGATCTGACGGTGGCCGTCTCACCACAGGTGGCCGCCTCCGGATCCGTGCGGGGCGCTCGCCAGGTCCGTACGCGCATCCACGGGGTGGACGTGGCCGCGCAGCGCAGCTGGGCGCAACGAGCGGACCAGGTGCGGGAGGAGTTCGGGATCCCGGCGGACGCCTTCGTGCTGGCTTTCGTGGCCAACTTCCGTCCGGTGAAGAACCACGCGCTGCTGGTGGAAGCAGCCGCTCTGGTACTCAAGCGGCGTCCTGACGCGCTGTTCGTCCTGGCCGGGGACGGCCCTCTGCGCGAGCAGGTGCTCGCGGACATCCGTCGACGCGGGCTACAGGACCAGATGCCGTATCTGGGACGGATTCAGCAGGGCGGCCGGCTCGTGGCAGCTGCCGACACCCTGGTTCTGGCATCCCACTACGAAGCGATGCCCGTGGTGGTCATGGAGGCACTGGCATCCGCTGTGCCGGTGGTGGCCACCAGGGTAGGGGGAATCCCCGACCTGGTCCGCGACGGCGACAACGGCATCCTCGTCCAGCCCGGTTCACCACAACGGCTGGCGGAAGGCATCCTGCGCGCCATGCGGCCCGAGGTTCATTCCGCGCTCGCCGCCCGAGCGCTCGCCGACACCACCTCGGTGGACGTTGCCTCCACCGCCGCATGGTTCGACGACGTCTACGCCACCTTGGCGAGCGGAGCCCGGGAAAGCCGAAGAGACGCCGTCCCGGGAGGAGCACAGGTCCGCTGACTCCTCCGCGTCCTCGGTCACCGCTGCCTTCCGGGGCGCCCGGCGTCAGTCGCCGCACGCCGGGTAGGGCTCCACATGAGCCCGCAGCGGTGTGACCAGCGGCTGGCGCCACAGCTCGGGCGCATGGTCGCTGACCGGCTCCAGGAGCTGGAGCGTCAGGGTACGGGCGCGCTGCGCGGGCAGTTCCAGGTCCAGCGTGTAGACCGGGTGCCGGAGTTCCTCGCCGATGCCCACCAAGGCGGCCCGGCCGTCGAGGGCCGCACCGGTGAGCTGTGCGCCCGTGCTGGCGTAGTAGGAAACCAGCACCCGGTTGTCTCCCGGCCGGGTGGGGTACGCCCGCTTGTCGCCTCGCTGGGTGACGTAGGGAGGAAGCCCCGACCTCGGTGCCCGGTTGGTGAGAGTGATCCGCGCGGTGACGAGCCGACCTTGTGGCGTACAGCGGCCCGGAACCCAGCTCAGCTCTCGCTCCAGGTAGTAATCCAGCTTCCCGCCCGCGGCGTTGTTGACGACGAGTCCGGCGAAGGGGCCGGTCTCCTGCGGAAACGTGCCGCTCAACGGGCGGGTCGACAGCAGACGTTGCTCGTTCTCCCGGGCGCTCCACACCTTCAGCCGTCCAGTCGCCGCGTCACCGTACGCCGCCTTGAGCAGTCCGGGAATCCGCCGCGGATCGTGGAAGGCGTCCACCAGGGTGGTGACTGCCGTGCGCGCCACCCCGAGGAGGAACGCCTTGCGCGTTGCGTCGTCGGAGTAGCGTGCATAGCCCGTGCGCTCCGTGAGGTCCAGCATGTTGTCGCCGGTGAGCGCCGTACCGTCAGGCAGTCGTCCCGGGCCCGCCACTCGCAGCAATCGGCCCAAGGTGGTGGGGTCCAGGGCGATGACCCCGTCCACCCTCTTGCCGCTGCGCTGGTGCCAGGTTGCCGCCCAGATGCGGGCGGCGTAGGGGAAATGCGGGCTGAGATTGGAGTTGGCCCAGAAGCGGGTGGGCTGGTACCGGGCATAGCGGGCGTTGTATTCGGATCCCAGATCGACCACAGGACTGCCACCCGTCACCCCGTCGTCATTATCGAAGGTCTCGAAGTGCAGTTGGCCCCGTTCTGCGGTGAGGACGGCGAAGGCCCCCGGCATGCCGCCGGTGCCGCGGGCTTCCGCCGTGTTCTGGACGCCGACGAAATACCGTCTGGGACCCTGTTCCCCCAACATCTCCGGCAGCACACGGGCGGCCACAGCGGCATCAGACGTGACGGGGGCGATCCGGTCGAGCAACCCCAACAGTTGGGTGCGTGCGTGGTCGGCCGCCGGCAGCCAGGTGGTACGGGGGAGACGGCCAGCCTTCGCGCGCGTCTCGGCGACCACCCGCGCCGCCCGTTCGAGAGCCGGAGCCTTGCCGCCGAAGGCGGACAGCAGGGCGCCCCTACCGCCCTCACCGGAGTCATCGGCGAGTTCGGGAGCGAGGCGCGCGAACGGCGGGAGTACCTCGTGAGTCAACCGGTCGGCGGCGCTCGCCGCGCCGCGAACCGTTTCCGCGGGTCGGCCGAAGAACGGCACCTGCGCGAAGAGATACCAGGCGGGTCCGGTGGTCAGGCGATGCGCCCGGGCGGCGTGCACCGCCGCAGAGCTCATCGCTGCCCCCGATGCAGCGTTGCCCGTCGTATCCACGACCGAGTGCCGCAGCGTATCCAGCGACCGCTGCGCGGCCAGCAACTCCGTCCGGGCAAGCAGACCGGTGCCCACGATCCAACCCGCTAGGGCAAGACCCAGGACGGCGACAGCCGACAGCACGTGCCGGACACGAGGCCGTGGGAATCGGCGACGCGCCGGCTCCGCCCTTGAAGACCGCCCCGTGTCTTCGATGAACCTGAGGCGCGCACGCAGGTGCCGCAGCCGCCCGGAGAACTCGGTGATCAATGGATTTCGGGCCACGAGGCTGCTCCACCCCTACCGCCTCCGGGTCGGACCACTCCTGTCGCCCTGCGAAGAGCGTGGCCGGGCCAGTCGCCCAGACGAGGGCACACAGCGACGGCAGCGGAGGCTGTGCCGGCCGCCCGCGCGCCACGCCACATCGACGACGTCGCCAGATTCTCCACGCTCCTCACATGACTCCAGGCCCGAAGGGCAGGGCAAAGTGGCTCTACACACTCATACATGTCGCCGGGTGGCCTGCGATAACGCCATCGAATACCCAAATCACTGGACGGCCTAATAAATCATTCTTTCTTTGCTGGCCGCGCCCGCCGCCCATTTCCCCGCGCCCCGCTACGCGCAGGACGCACCACAGGACGGCGAACACCTCCCTCAACTCATCCGCCACCGGTGCCTGGAAACAGCGGCGGTGCCGGTAGCGGGCCAGCCGGCGCAAGTCCACGCGATAGAACCTGTCCAGGTCGCCGACATGGCGGAACTGCCAACCCGCCGCCTCGCATACTCGCACCGTGAACGCGAAGCCCTCAGCCGACCAGGTCCGGAGGACGGACGTCCACGACGACACCTGTGCCATCCACAGGCCGGGCGAAGTAGTCCGGGGTGTGCTCGCGTTCTCGCCGACCGTCCGTCCAGGCCAACTGGAAGGGCTGAGACGCCAGCCGACGATGGCAGGGCCGAGGTCCCGGGCCACCGCCGCATCCCGCTCGGCCCATGACTCCTGGCCCACCTGGGCCCGCGACGTCGCTGCCCAGTACTCGCCCGTGAAGTTCTTCGGCCCCTTGAACGAGGTGAACGACCCCATTGAGAAGGCCAGTTCGAATGGCCACCCCGGTGCCGATCCAGTGAACCAAGGCGCAGGGTCCACGACGGCGACCGGGCGGGCGCCGTGATGGCACGCATGGAACCGTTCCCATTGGTGTACGGCTGTCCACCGACGTCGAATGCCGCCCCAACCGAGCGAACCCGTACCGAGCCCGAGAAGGGCACCAAGGGCGCCAAGGGCAAGCGCGCCCGCCAAGTCCCCGTCATCGAGGAGATTCGGCCTCTTGTTGCCCAGCGTGTCCTCGCCGCCGGTCCCGACCCCGACGCGCGCATGTTCACCGGCCCTCGCGGGGGCCGTATCACCACGGCGGTCCTACGCGACGCGACCCACTGGGACGAGGTGGTCACCAAGCTCGGGTACGAGCACCTGCGCCGGCATGACCTCCGACATACGGGCCTGACCTGGTTCGCCGACGCAGGGGTCCAGATGCACGTTCTGCGGAAGATCGCCGGGCACGGTTCGCTGATGATCACGCAGCGCTACATGCACTCCGACGGCCACAAGATCACCGCCGCCGGCGCGACGCTCTCCGCACGCCCCAGCGTGCTGCGGGCCCCGCGGTCCCTGCCAGTGCCGATCGCCATCGCCAACTGACGCGGTCAAGCGCGCTGGTCCCCAACTGGTCCACAGAAATGATCGAGGGGTCGTTTCAGATTTCTCTGAAACGACCCCTCGATCTGCGACTATGAGGCGAACCTCTCGTCGGGACGACAGGATTTGAACCTGCGACCCCTTGACCCCCAGTCAAGTGCGCTACCAAGCTGCGCCACGTCCCGATATGCCTTCGACCTGGGGTTTCCCCCGTCCCGGTGGCACATGCAGAACATTACCCCACGCCGAGGGGTGTGCACGCACGGGTAATCGCCCCGGGGGAGGATGCGGGGATGAACGGACGGGATCGGGACGATGCGGGGCGGGCGCGGAGCGGGCGGCCCAGGGACGGGCTGGGTCGGCCGCTGCCCTACGGGGTGAGCGGGGTGGAGCGGCAGCCCGAGGGGGTGGTGCAGTCGCCCGCGGAGACGTTGCGCGAGGCGCAGCGGCTGCTGGACGCCGGGATGCCGTTCCACGCGCACGAGGTGTTCGAGGACGCCTGGAAGTCGGGTCCCGACGAGGCGGCCCCCCTGTGGCGGGGCCTGGCCCAGCTCGCCGTCGGGCTGACCCACGCGGCACGCGGGAACGCGGTCGGCGGGGCGCGGCTGCTGCGGCGCGGGGCCGCCGGTATCGAGGAGCTGACCTGGGACCCGTACGGGGTCGACGTACCGGGCCTGGTCCGCTGGGCCCGGGAGCTCGCCGCGCGTGTCGAAGCGGGCGACCCGTCGGTCGACGCGGCGCGGGAGGCCCCGAGGCTGGAAGGGTAGGCCGGCCCCGCCACCCCGCCCCCACTGCCGGAGGCCGGGCCGGGGCCGGGGGCCGCGGCGGGCCGGAAGTCCCGGGCCGGAGCCCGGCCGCCCGGTCGGCGACGCGACGCGGCGGGAATCACCGGTGCCGGCGGCCGAGCCGGACCTGGCGGGCAAGCCGGAGGCCCGGGGCCGGCCTCGGGGCCGCGGGGCGAGAGCCCGGGTGTAGAAGTCGATGGCCTCCTCGCGGGCGAGTTCCGCCGGCGCCAGCTGCGTCCTGCCTCGCCCCGGTGGCGGGTGTCCAGTGCGTTCCACGAGGGGATGCACAGCTGGACGCGCTGGCGGTCGGAGCTCTTGGCGGGGCGGTAGATCCTCGCCCAGGGGCCGAAGCCTCGCTTGGTGAGCTGCCAGTCGGCGCGGGTCAGCTGCAAAAGCTCGCCGCCGCCGACGTGACGGTCAAGCACCTCCCGATCAAGGGTGCCACCCACGCGTTCGTCTCGTTCACCGGGTCGGTGAAGCTCTCACGATCAAGCCCGCCGTCGAGGGGTGGGGTCCACTGTGCGAGTGCCCGAGCCAGTCTGCGTGGGGTTGGCAGCCACCAGCAGTGCGGCAAGTACGACGGGGGCGGCTGTCTGGTACCCGATCCACACCTCACCCCCGGCGCCGCCGTTCTTCCATGCCATCAGGAGGCCGGCAAGGGCCGTCAGCACCCAGCCGCTGTCGTAGGCAATCATGAGCCGGGTGTAGGTGCGCATCGATCGGCTGCGCGTATACCTGATCTCGATGCCACCACCGATCAGCAGAGCCGCGCCGGAGACAACCATCAGCCAGGCCGGCACGCCGAGCAGACGGCCGAGCGGGGCAGCGCCGGCGATGTAGACAACCGCGAGCAACACCTTGAAGGCGCCATCGGCGATGGCCCCTGCCATCCGGCGGGTCACTGATGGTGCCACAACCTGGGACATGAGTGTTCCTCCCTGTGGAGCTCGCCTCGACTGGCTTCGTAATGAGATTACGGCAATAATTTGGCTATGAGAATGACGAGGGCAGATGCCAGGGAACGCAACCGCCGTGCTTTGCTGGATGCTGCGTTCCAGATCGTTTCCCGAGACGGGTACCGGGCCAGGCTCGATGAGATCGCCGAACGCGCTGACGTGACCACTGGTGCCATCTACTCACTGTTCGGGAGCAAGAACGGCCTGGTGGTCGCCCTGGTCGCCGACTACCTGCGGCCGTACTACGAAGACGTCGAGCAGGCGGTTCCGGCCGGACTGGATCTGCTCGAAGCGGTCGACGCCTTTGCCCGGTACTACCGGCGTAGTTGTGACGCCCCCGACGCGCTGTCTGGACTGTCGCTCCAGATCACCTTGCTGGATATGGCCCTGCATGACCCGGACCTGGCGTCTCAGCTCGCCACGTCCATCCGGTCGCAGGAGAACCACCTGATCGCGCTGTTCACCGGAAGGTCGCACAACGGAAGTGTTGTGACGTCGTACCAGGCACAACGTCTGACCACCGCGCTCAGGGCACTGTTCGTCGGTCTCAGCCAGGGTGTCGCCCTCGGCCTCGCCCCTGGTGCCGACGAGCAGTACTTCGCCGACACCGCCCGCGCCTTGGCATCCGACATGTCCCTCATCGATCACGATGCGGACGCTTCGTGATGGTCACCGCGGAAGAGCCGCGCCCTTCCCCTCCTTCTCCCGCTTGCTGGCCTCGTCCTCGGCTCGGGCGGCGAGGTACTCGGCCCAGTCGCGTCGAGCGTAGGCGACCCAGCGGAGTGCGGTGTGGCGGTGCATCCCGGTCACGTCGCCGAGGATCGGGCTGGGGAGATCAGCAGCAGGAGCGGCCGGCGCCGCGTTGCGTGCGGTGCGGACCGGGGTGCCGTGCCGGTTGAGCTTCCGGGTCATGCCGTGCGTCGAAATCGGCTTGCCCGGGACCATGCCCGGGAAGAGCCACCGGGGGGCCCGGGCGGACTCGCGAGAGCTGCGGCCGCAGCTGGGGCTGTTCGGCGAGGTGCTGCACGAGCTCGGTGAGCCGCGGAGGCAGCGGCACGAGGCGGCGGCCCAGGACCAGGTGCGCGTTGCTTCGTCCGTACGGGCGAAGACGGCGATCAGGGTGCGACAACCCCATAGCTCCTCTGCGATGGACGGACCGTAGTGGCTGTCCGGCCGGACAAAGGATTCGCTCCGTCCCGGCCGGCTGCCGGGACGGAGCGGGGGGCGTACGGGGTGGGGCTCAGCGGCTGCCCGTTGCGCGCCGGCGTCGGAGGAACACGGCGGCGCCGCCTGCGAGGGCGAGTGCCGTGCCGGAACCGCCGGCGAGGAGCAGGGTGGAGGACGGCGTGTCGTCCTCCGTACGTTGGCTGTAGCCGCTGGAGTAGCCGTTGGTGTCGTACTCCGAGCCCGGCAGCTTGTCGGCGTAGCGGGCCTTGACAAGTTTCTGGTAGTCGCTGAGCGACACCGACGCCTGGCCGCCCAGTCCTTCCCGGGCCTGATCGTTGAGCGGCTCGACGGTGGTGAGTTTGAGCTGATACCAGCCACGGTTCTGCGGTTCGGTGAAGACCCGCGTGCCCAAAGTGGCCTTACTGGCGTATGCGGCGTCGCTGTCGCCGTCTCGCACGGCCGCCAGGTGCCAGCCGCCGCCCTGGGTGGGGGCGAGCATGACGGTGGCGTTGCGGCCGTTGACGGTGGTGCTCAGCGAGGAGACCAGCTGCGTCAGCTTGATCGCCTCGGTAGCCAGTGGCTGGGCGGTGCCCGCGACGAACCCGGGGGTGATCTCGTTCAGTGCCACCGGGTCTTTGATCGTGAACACCGGGAGGCCCTGGCAGGGCTCGGCCATTTCGGGGATCGTCTGCACCGGCCCGCCGGCACCGCCGGTGGGCACCGGAGTGCGCAGGAATCGGCAGACCGTGTCGCGGACATCGGTGGACTTCACGGCGTCGAGAGCGGCCTGATAGCCGGGGATGTCGGCGGGGAGCGGGTCCTTGGCCGGGGCCGCGTGCGTCGGACCGACGACGGACAGCAGTGCGGATGCACTGACTGCGATGACGATGGACAGACGGGAGAGGCGAGAAGTCGCCCGCATGCCGGAAATCTTGGTGTCGCGCATGTCGCCTGCCTTAGCGGGAGATACCGATGCGGGAATGGGTCCACTTGGACGAGCTGTTGCTCACGTAGTCGTTGTAGTTCCACCACGTGTACGTGGTGGTGTCCGGCCACGGATCGGCCACGGCGATCGTGTTCTTCGACGTGTCGAAGCCGTAGACCACGTTCATGTGACCGCCACCGGACGCCCACCCGATGCGGGCACCGATCGGCCGGGCCGCCTTGACGTCGGTGTACACCTGGTTGAACGTGGCCGCGCTGTTCAGGCCGGAGCCGGTGTGGGTCATGCCGAGGCTGCTCCAGCCCTTGGCCATGTCGTCGAGCGTGGCCGGCTGGTTGTTGCAGCCGTAGGAGGGCTGGGCCCGGTTGCAGAAGTCCGTCTGTGTGGAGCCGAAGCCCTGGAACTTCGCGATGGTCAGCCCGGAGGCGGCCCAGCACCACTGGGACTTCTCCTGTTTCAGCATGCTGATGGTGTCCTGGCCCGCTTCCGCGTGAGCCGTACCTCCCGCGGCGGTGAGCGATCCCAAGGCGGCCAGCGTGATGGCTGCCGCCGTGGTTCCGTACCTGAACCTGCCCATATTCCTGCCTTCCCCTCATGGGTACAACGAGATGAACGGGGCAATCTGGCGGGAATATGACAGCGCATCATGTCGCAGTCACCTAGAGGCCTTGCAGGAAATAGCCCCCTACTGATTATTTTTCCGGTAATCATGGAACATGGGCATGTACGGGCCGACAGCTACCTGCCGAAGCGGGGTCCGATGCTGAACCTGCCCGTCCTCGGCAGGCTCCAGTGCCCCCTTCGCGGGCGCGGCAGCAACGGAGTGGGGACGCCGAGCAGAGCCTGCAAGACGCTGGCCGACGAACAGGCCGCCGTCGGCTGATCCGGGTGCGGCACACACGAAGGGCCTCGAACCGCCGGCGCGATTCGGGGGCCCTGATGCGTCGCGAGCGCCAGGTCCACGAGGGTGCGGACCGGACCGTCGGTACACAGCAGCGCGTCGCACAACGCCAGGCTCCATCCCCCAGGTACTGGGCGGTATCGAGGGCCAGCTCGGTTCGGCCGGGTCCTCAACGCCGTGGTGCTCTGGACCCCGCCATATCGACGCTGACGGGACACCAGGGGGCGATGTTCGCTGCGGCAGGCACCGAGTGGATTATTACTGCATGTCAAACACCCCTCGGCGCAACGTACTTGCCGTCTTCGCCGCCGCGGCCGCCTCCGTTCCACTGGGCACCGCGAGCGCCGCGGCTTCGCCCAGAGCCTCGGTCCCGGCCGCCCCCGCACGCGCGGCATCCATATCGGCCGGGGCCGCGGCTCCCGCGTCCCTCACCTCGCCGCGGTCCTCCGTCACCATCGGCCCGCTGGACCCCGCCTACTTCACCGGCGTCGCCCTCAACTCCTTCGCCACGAAAGTGCTGCCCGGCACGCCGGAGCGCCTTGAGGTCACCGCCGGCTCCCAGCGCGTGGCCGTCCTGACCAAGGGCGCGCGCACCGTCGTCCTGACCGGCCCCCAGCGCACCTTCACCGAGAACAAGCAGTCCTTCGTCGACGACTTCCAGCGCACCCTCCCCGACCTGGCGCTCCCCGTCGCGGACCGGAAGTACTGGGGCACCTCCCCCGCCGGTGGCAGCTGGTCCACCCTGGGGCCGGCCGACACCGACTACTCGGTGGTGCCGGGCAGCGGCGTCATCGCGCTCACCACCGACTACGCCAGCCGACACGCCACCCTCCGGGACGACGAGATCACCGACGTCGACGTCCGCTCGGTCGCGAAGTTCGACAAAGTACCCACCGGCCAGGCCTGCTCGTACGCGCTCTCCTTCGGCTACCAGGACACGCACAACAACTACCGGGCCCGGCTGTCCTTCCTGACCTCAGGCGCGGTCGAACTGCGCGTGGAGAAGGAAGTCGCCGACACCGTCACCCAGTTGACGTCAGCCACCACCCTCGCCACCGGAGTTCCGGCGGGCACGAACTGGACGATCCGCGTACGTCGCGAGGGATCGCGCATCCAAGTCAAGGCCTGGCGCACGGACACCGCCGAGCCCGCGGGCTGGGCCGTGGACGTCACGGACGGCACCTTCGCCAAGGGCCGGGTGGGGCTGCGGGCGCTGGCCAACCAGGGCTGCACGAACCTGCCCGTCAAGCTGGTGGTGAGCCGCCTCCAGGTGGACGCCGCGACCTGGCAGCAGCCGCCGACGGTCACCCACAGCACCTGGGTGCGCGTCCTGCCCGCCCCCTTCGACGGGACCTGGACCGCGGCCCTGGAGCAGACCGTCCGCGGCTGGGCCGGCTCCCCGAGCCCCGACGTCCTGGCCCACGCGGCCGCGTTCCTCGCCGGAGCGCCCGCCGTGACGACCGCCGCCACCCCGGCGACGGGCAAGCAGGTCATGGGCAAGGCCGGGTACGGCTACCTGGACCCGCAGGGCTACCGGTACGAGGGGGCGGACTTCCACGAGTACATGAACCTGGGCTGGACCTTCCCCGACGGCACCTCCACGGGCCCGTCCTCCAAGCAGGTCGGCAACCTCGACTGCTCGGGCTACACGCGCATGGTCTACGGCTACCACATGGGCATCCCCCTCGCCGCGGGCGAGGACACCACCGGGACCCGGATCCCGCGCAAGTCCCGCCACATGGTCGACCACACCCCCGGTGTACGGATCGACCGGACGGACGGCACGAACCCGCCCGCCGCACAGCAGCTCCAGCCCGGCGACCTGCTCCTGTTCAACGCCGACTCGGGCGACGACACGGCAACCGTCACAGTCGACCACGTGGGGATCTACCTCGGCGTGGACACCGCCGGCAAGCGCCGCTTCCTCTCCAGTCGCAAGACCGGCCACGGCCCCACCATGTCCGACCTCGGCGGCGCCTCCCTGCTGGACGGAACGGGCACGTACGCGAAGAAACTGCACACGGTCCACCGCATCTGATGCCCGCATTGCTCGCCGGCGCCGGACAACCGGGCAAACCGTACTCAATGGCTTGACGTCGACCGCAGGAGACCGCAGCCGCGGAAGCTGCCGTCCTCGGCGTCCTCCCAGGCGATGCCGGCCCCTTCGGTACCCCCGCACCCGACAACGGAAGACCGCCGGAATCCAACCCGGGCCGGCGCCAGGGTGCACCCGGTCACCTGTGTCGATGTCAGGCATTCGGTCCTCTTGAGACGCACTGGGGAGACCCTCAGCGCCGCACGGTGCGCGTCGCTTCGCATTTTCTCTTTCGGGGTACAGGGTGGCGCCGGCCCCGCCAGGTTCATGATCAGTCCGCGTCGAAACGGGTGCGCGGGCCAGGACCGGCTTCCCGCGCTCCGGGTACAGCCGGATCGCCTCCGGGCCCCGGCATCCCAAGGGATGCCGGGGCCCGCACTCCCTGCCCGCCAGTGACGTCCGCCGGATCCGGTGTCAGGGAAGGGACGAGGCGGCGTTGCATGCGCGGCAGGTGACGGCGCGCGGCTGCTGGAGGGTCGCCGCCTTCAAAAGGACGCACATGGCCGGCTCCCGGCCACACGCGGTGCTCGACCGGCTCCGGACGGCACCATGTCGGGGCTCCCGGGCCTCACCAGCGGGGCTCGTTGCAGAGCCGCGGTTCTCGCCCGGCGGCTCCTGTGCGCGGCGATGCCGTGATCCGCCGGCCGGCTCGCGAGCGGGAGTGCGGCAAGGCGTCGGATCTTGCGGTCCAGGCTGCCGTGTCTGACGCGCGATCGGACCGGCACCCACGGCGAGTGAAGGGGGCGCCGCCGGCGCTGGTCGGATGTCGCATCTATACCCGCCTGATTCTGCCCGCTCGCTGTCCCGTCGTCGTCGGTCATCAGCCGTCCTCGAAGGGGAACTCACACCCGGGCCACCGCCCCTGGCAGAACTGCGCTGACAACCCCGGCGCGCCGTTGGACAGACCGCCCTGGCCGGTCTGTGCGGCGTCTACCCGAAGGAGCTCACTGGGCCCGGCGCCGGAGTTGTCCGATGCCCTCGTCGTTGAGGCAGCCCTTGCCGGTCTTGGCGAGGCACCGGGGGCAGGGCTGCGTGAACCACGAGCGACGTTGGACTTGCTCGTACAGCGGCAGCTTCCCCTTCACCCGCTGCGCACGTGGAGCGGGCACCGGTTACCGCACGGCATGAGGGCCGTGGACCGGGGCATGAGCGGGAAATGGCCGACCTGTCTCACGTCCTCGAAGCAACCATGCGCCGCCGGCACCTCAGTGTGCCGGCGCTTGCGGACCGCACCGGTATCCGCACCCCACGCATCAGAGTCTTCGTCCAGGACGGCACCGCAGGCCCCATCTACCCCACGGAGCAGGAGCTGCGCGAGCTCGCACACGCCTTCGACCTCCCCCTGACCCGGGTCCTTCCCGGCGCCGCCCTCGCCGGCGTGCCCGGCGCGTGATGCCAGACCCGGCGGCACCGACCACCGCCCTCCTCGCGCTGACCCTGCCCGGGGCTTTACTCGCCACTGTGCTCGCCCTCGGCCGGTACGAGGAACTCCTCCTCGCCCCGCGGAGCGCTGCGCTGCACCGGCGGCCCCGCGCCCGTCACGCCCGCCGCTGAACCGCATCCGAACGCAGGGCACCCGGGGATGCGGCCACGTCGGCCTTGACGCTGTCGATGGCTCGCCCGGGTGCGGGGTGTCGCCGCCTGGGTGATCTGCTTTCCCCCGGCCACGGCCATCACTGCGGCGACCGCTGCCAGCAGGGCGGCGATGATCAGGGCGCAGGCCCAGAGCGGCAGGACGACGGCCTGGACCGCATCCTCGACGTCGAGGATGCGGTCTGCGGGAAATCTTCATCCACTCCCGCCACAACACTGCCGTCGACGCTCTCGGCACCGTTCTGGACATCGAAGCCGGACTGGCCAGCATGTTTCCGCCTGCACCCCAGCCCCGGGCGACTGACACATCCGACGCACCCCACCATGCCTGGGCAGGCAAATTCCTTCCTGCACTCACCCCCGTAGATCGCATGACCCTACGCGACAGCCCGGACGTCGGCCCTGGTCAAGCGTGCCAACCGGTTCAGAGCAGGCTGGGGCTGGTGTCGATGGCGACGTTGCGACTGTTGTCGACGCGCCGGCTGTGGTCGATGCGTGTACTTGCGTCCACATCCGAGCTCACGCCGCAACGGTTGTTGTTGGTTGACTGCGAGGCATCGCCGCCGGCGTCCTCGCCTCCCGCACCCGTGACGACGCCGGAGGCGAGGTTCCCGTCGTTCGTGGCTTCCCCTCCGGAGATGAGCGAGATCAACTGCCTGACCAGCGAGGCCCCACCGGAGGCATCGACGAGGGAAATGCTGGTCGGGTTGTTGCACTGGATGACGACGGGCACGTCCCCTGAGGCAGGCGCTGCGACCGCGGCGCCGTTACCGCACACGGCAGCGCCGAGAGCGAGCACGATTACCGAGACGGTGCGGACGAGAGACTTCACGAGCTTTCCTTTCCGGAGGGCGCCGCAGTCCCGACGCCGCGAAGAACCGACCCACCACACCGGCGACGCACGCGGCCGGGTTCCGGTGTCCACGCCCGGATCGGGTCAGAGCAGGCTGGGGCCCTGGTCCAGCGTGAAGTTGCGGCTGTTGTCGATGCGCCGGCTGTTGTCGATGCGAGTGCTTGCGTCGACGTCCGAGCTCAGGCCGCAGCGGTTGTTGTTCGCCGCCTGGGAGGCGTTGCCACCGGAGGCGTTGCCCCCGGGACCCGTCTCAACCGCGGAAGCGTTGTTGCCTTCGTTCGCCGGAAGACCATCCTCGGCGATGACGTCGATCAACTGGCTGACGAGTGAGTCCCCACCGGAGGCATCGACGAGGGAGAGGCTCGTCGGGTTGTTGCACTGGATGACGACGGGGACGTCCTCCGAGGCAGGCGCTGCGACTGCGGCGCCGTTGCCGAAGACGGCGGAGCCAAGGGCGAGCACGATCACCGAGATGGTGCGAACGAAAGACCTCACGATTTTTCCCTTCCGAAGGGCGTCGGATTCGACACCACACGGGGTCAACCACCTCACTTCGTATCGGTTCCGGGTCGTATCTCCGGTTCACTCAAGTGCCTCAGTCCAAAATCCGACGAAGGCGGCCTATTCTCGTATTGGCTACGGCGAACGGACATGTAGCGGTGGGTGACGCTCGGGGCTGTGTTCGCCGCGCATCCTGCGCCTGTCCTCGGTGCGGGTCACCTACCGGCACTACGCCCTCCGCCGGGTTCCCGGTGCGACGGCGCTGCCCTCGTGGCACCCATGCCGTTGGGGGTGGCACTCGGCGCGGTGGAGGGCTTCGAGCTGGGTCGTCAGCTCCTGCCGCGCGGTCGACGTCCTGGCGTACCCGGTCCGGACCGGCCGCTCGGTCCGGGGCGCGGCCACCACCGCGAGCGCCGGGCGCGGCGGACGATCGGCTCCAGGTAGTCAGCGTGCGGCCCGATCAGGCCGGCCGGTTCCCCTGGGGAGCGCACCAACGCCAGGTCGTCGAGTTCGGGCTCCCGCCCCTGCGGACGCTCGGCTGCGGCAGCGGTGGCGAAAGCCGCTCGGACCGCCGCCTCGGGAAGAGCCGGCGCGAGGTAGGTCAGCCCGACGCTGTTGTTCTCCCCGCGGGTGACGGCCCACAGCCGCAACGTCGGTGTCCGCGTCGATCCCCGACTCCTCGATCGGCTCCCGCGCGGCCCGTCCGGCCAAGCCCCGCCTCATCCAGCGCCTCGCCGCCCTGAGGCGGCTCCACGGAACCACCCGGCAACTGCCGGCGGCCAGGCGCGGCCGTGGAGGGCGACATCCTGGCCGCGAGCACACGGCCGTCGTCGGTCGGCTGGACAACGTTCACGAACAGCGAGCTTCGAAACGAGCCGCCATGGCAGACCCCTCACCGCTTGAAATGTGCACGCTACTGTCGCGGCGCGCATACCTCACGCCCTGCTGGTCAAGCGATGCACGGTCAGCACAAGTGGCGGATGAGCAGGCGGGGTGTCGCCCGGACGAGGGCGGCCGCGGCCAGCCCGACGGCCGCACCTGCTGCGACGTCAGAGGGGTAGTGCGCGCCGCTGTGGACGCGCTGGACCGCGACCAGCACCGCGGGGACAGCGCAGGCGGCCCCCGCCCACGGCCAGGCCGGGACGACGGCCGCGGTGAACGCCACGGCGGCGGCAGTGTGCCCGGAGGGGAAGGAGGAGCTGTCGGGCCGGTCCTCGACGTCGTCGTGCGGTATCCACTCCTTCGGCGGCCGGGGCCGCTCGACGAGCTTCTTGGCGATCCCGTTGGACAGCAGTTCCGCCACCGCCATCGCCGTGACACCGGCGGCCGCAGCTTTGCGGCCCTGCCAACGCCCGCCGGCCGCCATGATCACGGCGGCGGCCCACCACAGCTTGGTGTGCTCGGCCGCCTCCTCGACCGGCGGCAGCACCCGGCGGGCCCAGACCGAATCCCAGGAGGCCATCCGTTTGGTCAGTTGATGATCACCGTTGCGCAGAGACGTCAAGATTTCCATGCTTCGCCACTTCCCGCCTGCGGCTGCGCCACACGGTGTTCACTCCGAGGCGGGACTGGCGACGCGAAATGCGCGCACCCTGCCAACCGCTCGTAACGTCAGCGCGACGGTAGATTTGTCCCTCCACGTTGGACGACAAGAAGAGGCACCTGGTGGTACAGCACGGCGGCAGGAACACGATGGGGCTGCCGTCGGCGGTGGTGGACTGCGCCCTGTACGAGGACGGCCGCCGGATCCCGGGCCAGGCGGGCCTGAGCGCGGTGATCGAGCGGATCGACGCGGAGGCGGGGCGGTTCGCGTGGATCGGCCTCTACGAGCCCAATGCGGAACAGCTCCAAGAGGTGGCTCAGGCGTTCGGGCTGCATCCCCTCGCGGTCGAGGACGCGGTCCACGCGCACCAGCGGCCCAAGCTGGAACGCTACGACGACATGCTGTTCCTGGTGCTGAAGACGATCGTCTACGTCGACCACGACAGGGTCACCGCGAGCACGGAGATCGTGGACACGGGCGAGATCATGGTCTTCGCCGGGCCCGGGTACGCGATCACCGTCCGCCACGGCAGCGCCCCGTCGCTGGAAGGGGTGCGACGCCAGCTCCAAAAGGATCCGCAGCAGCTCGGGCGCGGACCGGCCGCCGTGCTGCACGCGGTCTCCGACATGGTCGTCGACCGCTATCTGGAGGTCGCCGACGCCTTTGCAAATGATGTCGACACCCTGGAGTCCGAGGTCTTCTCCCCCGGCCGTGCGGTCGACGCCGGACGGATCTACCAGCTCAAGCGGGAACTGCTCGAATTCAAGCGGGCCGTGATGCCGCTCACCTCTCCCCTCCAGCGGTTGAGTGACGGCAGCATCGACCTGATCCCGCCGAAGGTGGCCACTTACCTCCGGGACGTGGCCGACCACCACCAGCGGGTCAGCGAGCAGATCCTCTCCTTCGACGAGCTCGTCACCGGCATGCTGAGCGCCGGCATCGCCCAGCTCGGCGTCCAGCAGAACGCCGACATGCGCCGCATCAGCGCCTGGGCCGCCCTCATCACCGTCCCCACCATGATCGTCGGCGTGTACGGGATGAACTTCGAGCACATGCCCGAGCTGAAATCACCCTACGGATACCCCGCCGTCTGGGCCCTGATCGCAGTTGTCTGCACGGTCATCCACCGTGCCCTGCGCCGCAACAAATGGCTGTAGGCACCCCGCACGGGCGGTGGATGCCTCTCCGGCCCCTGTACCGAGAACAGTGGCACTGAACCCGTGACCGCTGCTGGTTTACGGGGTGGGTTGGGCCATGTGCGCGTCTCGTCTGGCCGGTGCAGCCGATCACCATGAGCCTGATTGCGGTGCCCTGCGACCGCAGGGACACGTGTGTCTGGAAGGACGCAGATGTCTGAACGCAACACGGTCATGCGCAGTCTGCACGACATCGGCCTGGCGGCCTGGTTCGGAGGCTCTCTCATGGGCGCCGTCGGGTTGAACGGAGCGGCGCGCAACGCCGTCAAGGAGCCGGTTCTCGCCTCCCGGATCGCCAGCGCCGGCTGGGCCGCCTGGACCCCGGTGAACGCGGCCGCGATCGGCGCCCATTTGGTGGGCGGCGCTGCCCTGCTGGGGGCCAATAGTGCCCGGGTGGCCCACCAGAGCGGCGTCGGCGCCTCCACCATCGCCAAGACGGTCCTCACCGGAGCCGCGCTCGTCGCCACCGCCTACAGCCGAGTCCTGGGCAAGAAGATCGAACTCGTCTCGTCCCCCGACTCCGAGGATCAAGAGGCGGCCGCCGACCACCCTGTGGAACTGGAGCAGGCACAGCGCCACCTCGCGATGCTGCAGTGGGCCCTGCCGGCACTGACCGCCGGGATGCTGGTGCTCAACGCCCTGCACGGAGAGCAGCAGCGTCCTGAGCAGCAGAAGGCGGGGATGCTGCGCCGTGCCGCCTCGCCCCTGGCCATGGCCGGAGGAACCGGTCTGGCCGCCGTACGCCGTGCCGGCCATCACGGCGCGATGACCGGCCGCTGCTGAGCTCACCGGCCAGGCTCGGGGAATCGTCGGCCTCACCCGTCGGCTGGTCACGCACCCCCGCACGCCAACTGTGAGCTGCCCGCGGGCCCGGTAGGGCCCAGTCCGCACCCGTACCCGAAATCATTCACGCGAGGAGAGACACCATGGCCAGAGCCGCCACGACCAAGGTGACGCAGCCCGTCACGGACGACAGCATCAAGGTCCGCCAACTCAGCCACTACCAGTTCAGCTGGGTTGCCGGTGAGCCCGCTGCAAAAGGCACCCTCACCCTGCAACTCGTACTCGACGAAGGCGCCTGGGAAGAGGTGCTGACCGTCGACATCGACGACGCCGACGTCCTCCAGGACCTTTTGCGCAACACGCCGACCGTGCACTACGACGTCAGCCGCCGCACCCTGATGTTCGGAGTCACCGCCGTCGGCAGCTGAAGGTAGTGCCACCGCACCCGCCCTGACCAGCTGGCCAGCACCTCCCGCACACCGGGGGAACCTCCCCAGATCGCCGCCTCGTCCGCGACGCCGGCAGGGCCGGCACTGCCGGCCCTGCCGGCGCCGTCCTGCGCGCCGGGAGCGTACGCGAACGACCAGGCGTCCCGGGGGCACCCTGATCGCGGTCACCGCGAAGTCGAATCGGTCCAAGGCGACGGTGCCGGCCTGGCGCCGGACCGGACGAGCACCCGCTTCCCCTCGGGAAGGATCCGCGGTCGCGCTGGACTTCGTTTGATCATCATCGGGGTCAGCTGCAGGATCATCTGACGATGCGACAGTCTGATGGGTTGGTCCGACCGGCTAGGGGGAACTGGGAGTGCCGTCGAGGTCCGGCATTGGTTCGGTGGCGGCGGCTCCGGGTCCCGGTGTTCGACGAGCGGCTGCGGCCCGTGGCCGACGGTCAGGTGGGCGAGCTCTACGTCTCCGGGGCCGGCGTGGGTCGCGGCCATCTCAACCGCCCCGGGGTGACGGCCGCCCGGTTCCGGCCCGACCCGTCGGGCAACGGAGAGCGGATGTACCGCACCGGGGATCTCGTACGTCGCCGCGCCGACGGGGCGCTCGAGTTCGCCGGCCGGGCCGACGGCCAGCTCAAGATCCGGGGCTTCCGTGTGGAGCCCGGCGAGATCGAGACGGCCGCTCGCGCGCTCCCGGGCGTCCGCGCGGCGGCGTTCGCCTGCCCCACCCCGTCCGGCGCCGTCCTCGCCTTGGCGGTGGTGGCCGACGGGGACGACGCTCGGCTCGGGCAGGAGGCGGTACGAGAAGGGCTCCGGGCCGTGCTGCCCGAACGCCTCGTACCGTCGCGGATGTTGTTCCCGGAGCGGCTCCCGCGCACAGTCGCGGGCAAGACCGACCTGGCGGAACTCGTCCGGTTGCTGGAGGCCGAGGGAGACGGCATCGCGCCGGAGCCGGACCTCGCGACGCCCACCCAGCGGCTGGTCGCCCGTATCTGGTCCGAGGCGCTCGACGTGCCCGTGCACAGCGCGGATTCCGACTTCTTCGAGCTGGGCGGCCATTCCCTGGTCGCCACCCGGGTCGTCGCACGCTCCGCAAGGAGACCGGCGTACGCCTGACCATGCGACAGCTCTTCGCCAACCGGACGGTCGGGGAACTGGCCGGCGCTCTCGACGCGCTCGTCGCCGAGCAGCGGGCCGGCGTCTGATCGGCGGCGATCCCCGCGCCTTCGTCGAGCCGACCGAACCCTTCAGGAGCACCTCATTTCCGCGTCCGACGAGTAGCCCTCACGTCGACCATCCGACACCTCCGTTCCCCCGCCCTCCTCGCCCGCCCTGCCCGCGGACGAGACGGACGGCGGCCCCGACGGGACGGCGGGCCTGCCCCGCTCCTACCTGCTGTGGCTCAGCGGGATCCTGGCGTCCCTCGCGGGCAACGCCGTCTCTAGGGCCAGTTTCATAAGTGGATCAAGGTCTGTCATGATCCACTCGTGGGGCGTGGAAATCTGACGAGCGAGCAATGGGCCAGGCTGGAACCGCTGTTGCCGGTAGGCAAGAAGCCGGAGCGGCCTCTGGTCTGGTCCAAGCGGCAGCTGATCGACGGCATACGCTGGCGGACGCGGTCCGGTGCGCCCTGGCGCGACGTTCCCACACGCTACGGCGAGTGGGAGACCGTCTACGGCCTCTTCCGGCGCTGGCAGCGCGACGGCACCTGGAGCAGGATCCTCACCCATCTGCAGGTCGAAGCCGACGCGAAAGGCTTGATCACCTGGGACGTGAGCGTGGATTCGACGGTCGCGCGGGCGCATCAGCATGCGGCCGGCGCCCGTAAAAGGGGGATCTGCAGCGGGACAAACCTGGCGGAGTCGCATTCGAGCCCGCCGACCACGGCCTTGGACGCTCTCGCGGTGGATTGACCACGAAGGTGCACCTGGCGGTCGAGCACGGGCAAAAGCCGTTGTCGTTCCTCGTCACGGCCGGGCAGCGGCACGACAGCCCCGAGTTCCAACCGGTCCTGGAGCGCATCCGGGTGCCGCGCGTGGGCATTGGCAGGCCGCGTCGGCGTCCGGACCGGGTACGGGCTGACAAGACTTACGGGTCCCGAGCCAACCGCGACTACCTGCGCAGACGCGGGATCCGCTGCACGATCCCGGAGAAGTTCGACCAGATCCGCAACCGCAAGAAGCTGGGCGCCCACGGTGGGCGCCCGCCGAAGTTCGACAAGATCGACTACCGAGAGCGCCACGCGGTCGAGTGCGGGATCAACCGTCTTAAGCGCCATCGGGCGGTGGCCACCAGGTACGACAAGCTCGCCGTTCGCTACGAGGCCACCGTCACCATCGCCGTCATCAACGAATGGCTCTGATCTCCTTGGTCGGCCCCGGCCCCGGCCAGCGGAAACGCGGTATCGCTGCAGGTGGCCAGGCTTCTAACCTGTGGTCCATGTATCAGCCCAGACGCCACGACCGGCGCCCTGCTCGCCGCAAGCCACCAGAGCGCGCGCGACGCCAGTCTTCGCAGCTCACGCCCGCCGGAGCTGACGTGGTGCTGGTCGGGTACTTCTCTGCGAAGCAGAAGGACTTCGAATCCCTCATGACCTCGGCAGCCCAAGAACTGGCATCACGGGGCGCTCGGGTGGTCGTGCAGATCGTGCAGCGGCGAGGCGTCTCGGACGGCGGAGTTCAGAAGATGAGCTTGCCCTACTCCTCGCGGACCCTGCTGAGCTACGGAAAGGTCCGCGAGGTAGCTCAGGCGTGCGACCAGGCCAATGCCGACGCGGTGATCTTCGTAACTTCTTTGACTGAGCGCCAGCAGCGCGTGCTCACAGCAATGCTCGGCCGCCCTGCCATTGGCCTCTCCGAAGCCCTCTCCACTGACTGACCGTTACTCGAAGCGGGCTTTTGAAACAGGCCCTACTTCGCACTCGGCTGGGCCGCGAGTGCGCACGGCGGCGCCGTCGCGGGGCTGGTGCTGAGCGCCGTGACCCTGCCGCGCGTCCTCCTGTCCCTGCGGCAGATCGGCGGGCAGGTGATCAACATGGGCGGCGGGCCGCTCGGGGGCATCCTCGTCGGGCTCGCCGGCCTGGCGGGTGCCTCACTGGTCAATGCCGTCACGTTCGCGCTGGTCCTGGTCGAACTGGTCGCCGTCAGGCCCCGGCACGAGGTGCCGCCCCCGCCGAAGACCGGGGGCCTGCTCAAGGACGCCGCCGACGGCGTTCGCGTCGGCTTCTCCCACCCCGTACTGCGCCCGGGGCTCCTGCTGACCGGTGTCGCAGCGGGCTTCCTGCTCCCGATCCTGCCGCTGATGCTGCCGTTGCTGGCGCGCGAGGAGCACTGGGGCGCGGGCGCGGCGGGTCTGGTCGTCGGAGCGCAGGGCATCGGCATGGCGGCCGTCACCCTGGCGGTCCTGCGGCGCGGGCCCCTGGGCCGTCCCGGCCTCCTGTCCGCGCTCGGACTCGTCCTGGCCGGCCTGGGCGTGCTCGGGCTGGGACTCGCATCCGGTACGGCCGCCGCGATCGCGACCGCGACTGTCATCGGCCTCGGCAACGGCCTCTTCTCCGCCCACATAGCGCCCCTGGTCCTGGCGGCGACGCCCGAGACCCATCTGTCCCGCATCCAGGCCGTGCTCGTCCTCGTGCAGAGCCTCGCCCTGCTCGCAGGCGGCGCTGCGCCCCTTCGAGCTGTCGACCGGCCCCCTCCTGCGGGTCCGGGTGATCGACCTTCCCGGAGAGCTCCACATCGTACTGCTGGTGCTCCACCACGGTGCCTTCGACGGACTCTGCGGCGCCATCCTCACTCGGGAGCTCTGGCAGTCCTACGACGCCCACGCCGATGGGCGGACCCGGCCGCGGACCCGGCCGCGCACCCGGACCCCGTCAACGCGCCGGCCGCCCCCGCCGGAACCGAAGACTCCCGCGCTCTCCCGGAAGCCGCACCGTCACGGCGCCACCCGCCCCGGCCCCGGCCGCCCCGGCCCGCGTCGACTGGGGACTTCCCGACCCCGCCACCCCGCCGGGCCACACCCACCGGTTCGCGCCTGAACTTCCGGCCGGAAGCGCTCTCGACGCGGAACTCCTCACCGCGGCCCTGGCGTTCACCGCGGGGTGGTGCGGCCGGGAGGAGACCGTCGAGGTGGGCGTGCTCGACACCGCCGGTCCACCGTCTCCCGGCGTCCTGACGTTCAAGGCGCATGAGGACCAGAGCGTCACCGACCTGATCACCAGGCGGGGCCCGCACACCGGAGGTCGGCGGGACGGCGATGCCGGTGCGCGGGTACAGGGCGTCATTGACGCAGGTGACGAACAGAGCGACACGCACGACGGGCAGAATAGCCGGGTGAAGAAGTTCTCAGTGATCGGTATCGGCGCGGGCGACCCGGACCACCTGACCCTCCAGGCGGTCAGGGCCATCGGTGCGGCGGACGCATTCCTCATCCTGGAGAAGGGCGAGGAGAAGTCGGATCTGACCGGGCTGCGGCGCGCGATGCTCGACGCGCACGCCCGCCCCGGACACCGGCTGGTGGAGGGCCGGGACCCGGACCGGGACCGGACTCCCGCGGACTACACCCCGACGGTGGACGGCTGGCGCAGCGCGCGGGCCGAAATCTTCGAGCGGTTCGTGGAGCAGGACCTGGCAGAGGGTGAGACCGGGGCGTTCCTGGTGTGGGGCGACCCTTCCCTGTACGACTCCACGCTCGCGATCCTCGACGAGGTGCTGGAGCGGGGCCGGGTGGCCTTCGAGCACGAGGTCGTCCCCGGCATCAGCAGCGTATCGGCGCTGCTGGCGCGGCACCGGACCAACCTGAACCGGGTCGGGCGCCCCGTGCAGATCACCACCGGGCGCCGGCTGGCCGAGGGCTGGCCCGAGGACGTCGACGACGTGGTGGTGATGCTGGACGCCCGGCACGCCTTCACCGCCCACCTGGACCAGGACCTCTACATCTATTGGGGGGCCTACGTCGGCACCCCGGACGAGATCCTGGTCGCGGGCAAGCTGGCGGACGTGGCCGGGCGGATCGAGGAACTGCGGACCGAGGCCCGGGCGCGCAAGGGCTGGATCATGGACACGTACCTGCTCAGGCGAGGCTGACCGGGCGGGCGGGGGCGGCGGGGCGCGCGAGGCCGACCGGCCGGGACCGACCGGCGAAGCGGCCCGACCGGCGAAGCGGACCGGCCGGGACCGACCGGCCGCCCGGTCCCGCGCGTCCCCTCGCTCCCCCGCGCACGCTGCGGTCGGCGTCGCCGGTCCCGGGTACCGCCCGTCACCCGAGGTGCGCGGGGAGCGCGGCGGCGAAGCGCTCGTACTCCCCCGGCCGGTTGTAGACCTGCCCGCAGATCCGGATGCCCCCGCCGCCCGGCCGGGGCCAGATCAGTACCCGCGTGCGCAGCCGCGCCGCCAGCTCCTCGCGCAGGTCGACGGCCTCCTGCCGGGTCTCGGCGGTACCCGGCGGCAGCCGCAGGGTGCGCATGGCCAGGCCGTCGGTGTGCGGCAGCGGGGTGAGCCCGGGGATCTCGGCGAGCAGGGCCGCGCCGTAAGCGGCGAGGGCGGCGTTGTGGGCCCGCGCCTTCGCCGCGTCGAGCCGGTGCAGGAGGTCCAGCCCCTCGGGGGCGGCCAGCCAGCCGGTGTAGTCGACGGTGGCCCGGTACTCCACGGAGCGGGGGAATCCGCGCTCCTCCTCCCAGGACGGTACGAGGGCCCGGACCCGGTTTCGGTGCTGCGGGGCGACCGCGAGGACCCCGCTGCCCGGGGGCGCGTAGCCCCATTTGTGGAGGTTTCCGAACCAGAAGTCGGCGCCGCCGGCGAGCGGGTCGGCCAGCATGCCGGGCGCGTGCGCGCCGTCGACGACGGTGGTGACGCCCCGGGCGGCGAGGTCGGCGAGGAGCCGGGGGCCCGCGACGAGGCGTGCGGTGGGCGAGCTGATGTGGTCCAGCACCGCGACCTTGGTACGGGGCGTCAGCGCGGCCAGCACGGTCTCCCGTACGGCGTCCTCGTCGGGCAGCAGCGGGTCCAGGGCGACGGTGGTGACGGGTGCGCGGCGGGCGGCCGCCGCGACGACGGTGCCGTAGCCGTGGTCGGTCACCAGGATCTCGTCGCCGTCGGCGAACGCGATGGCGTCGAGGGCGAGGTTGGCCCTCTCGGTGGCGTTGGAGACCAACGCGATGCCCTCCGGGTCGGCGCCGAGGTGCGCGGCGATCCGGGCCCGGGCCTGCGCCAGCCGGTCGGGGACGGCGAGGAAGAAGGAGTCGGGGTCGGCGTGCGCCTGCGCCCGCAGCTCGGCCTGGACCTCCTGTACGGGGACGGGGACCGCCCCGAAGGAGCCGTGGTTCAGGTGGGCGACGGCGGGGTCGAGGCGGAACAGGGCCCGCCCGCCGGGGAACTCGGCGGGAAAATCGGCGCGGAACTCCGTCGGGGGCTTCGACTCGGTCATGGGACCTCCGTGGGTGCGGCGCGGCTGTCGTGCGGATCATCTCCCGCCGCCGCGGACACCGGTACCCCGTCACGGCGCGACCGGCACCGCGCGACCCGGCCCCGCGCGACCCACACCACGCGACCGGCCCGCGCGACCCGCCCCGCGCGCCCGCACCACGCGGCCCTCACCGCGCTGCCGAGCCGATCCGGCCGGCGGCCGGCCAGCCGACCCGATCCCATCCCATCCCGCCTGCCGGGCAACCGATTTCGCGGAAGCGGTGGTCTAGGGGGCGAGGAGGTGTTCGATGCAAGCCGAGCAAGAAGTCCAGTTCCAGTCCTTCGTGACCGCACGATGGGCTCACCTGGTGCGGACCGCGTATCTGCTGACGGGTGATCCGCACGATGCGGAGGACCTGACCCAGACCGCACTGGCCAAGGCGTACCGCTCGTGGCGGCGCGTGTGGCGCAGCGACAATCCGGAGGCGTACGTCCGCCGGATGCTGGTCACCTGCAACAGCGACCGCTTCCGCAAGCGCCGGGTCGCCGAGCGGCTGACGGCCGAGCCTCCGGACACGGGTGCGCGCGACCCCCACGCGATGTGGGCCGACGAGCGGAACGCGCTGATGAGCGCACTGGCCGAACTACCCGCGCGGCAGCGGGCCGTGGTGGTGATGCGCTACTGGGAGGACCTCTCCGAGGCCGAGGTCGCCGATGTCCTGGGCTGCGCCCCCGGCACGGTCAAGAGCCAGGCCTCGAAGGCGCTGGCGAAGTTGCGCGCACATCCCGGGCTGGAACAGGTGGGGGGCGGGCCCCGCCGTGCGAGGACGACCAAGCAAGGAGCGGCCCGATGACGGGGCGAGACGATCACGAGTACGAGCGGTACGAGGACGCGCGCGGCCACGGCCGGGGACGGGGCGCCGGCCCCGGGTCCGGCCCCGAAACCGGGACCGCGTCCGGCTCCGCCCCCGGAGGCGGTTTCGGACTCCGGGACTCCGCGGACCCGGGCGCCTTCGAGCTGAGCCTGCGCGAGCGGCTGGCCGACGGCGCCGGGGCCCTGCACCCCGGGGCCCTGCCGTATCCGGCGATCGTTCGGCAGGGCCGCCGTATGGAGCGGCGGCGCAGGCTGGCGGCCGTCGGGGCGGCGCTGGTCGTCCTGGCCGTCGTACCCGCCGCGGCGGTGGCGTTCTCCGGGAACGGAGGACCGGCGGAGTCGGCGTCGGTGGCGGACTCGGGTCCCGAGCACCTCTCGCCCACCCCGCCCCCGGCGCCCGCGCCGACCGGCCCCACCCCTCCCGCGACGGCGGGGCAGCTGGTGGACGGGATCACCCTCCAGCAGGCCGCCGGGTGGCTGGAGGAGTGCTTGGAGATCCGACTGACCAGCCCCTCGGGCGGCGCGGCGGACCTCGGGAAGGCGGCGGACTACCGGATCCTGCTGGCGCAGCGCAGCACGGGCAACGACAACAGTCCGGGTGACGGCCACTTCGTCGTGGCGGTCAAGGACCGGCCGAAGCCCACGCGGCTCATCTGCACCATCAAGAACGGGGCGGCGGACGGGATCAAGACGTCCGTCGGCGCGGACCGGTCTCCGGAGAGCGGCGCCGTGGTCCCCGACATGAACGGCGGCAGCCTCTATCTCCAGCGCTTCGCCTCCGAGGGTGCCTGGCGGCTCCCCTACCGCTGGGGCAGCATCGGCACGGTCGACTCCCGCGTGGCGAAGGTGACGGTCGGCTATGGCGGCGCCACCGTCGAAGCCGCGCTGGACCACGGCTGGTTCGCCGCGACGGGCGTCCTGGAGCGCCGGGTGACCGCCGCTCCGCGGATCAAGGGGTTCGACGCGCAGGGCGTGCTGGTCTACGACTCGGACCAGGACCGGTCCTACGACAAAGCCCTCCCCTGAGGGGTGTCCCGGCACGGCCGGGAGCAGCGGACGGCCGGGTTCGCGGAGGGACGGGGGTCCGCCGCGGTCCGGCCGTCCGGCTGTCCGGACCCGTCGGCCGGCGCGCACGGCTCGTGTCGGCGCACCCGATGCGGCGCGTACCCGGGCCCGGCCCGGCCCGGGACCGTCCTACTGGGCGCGGCCGCTGGTCGCGCCGTAGTACTGGAGGTCCTGGACCTCCACCTTGGGGTCCACCGGGTACGGCAGGGCAACGTCCGGGCCGGGCTCCCCGTCCCGGACGACCGCGGCCGAGCTGGTGCCCGGTTTCAGGGGCAGCAACTCGGAGTGGAGGCCGGCCGGTGCCTCGTGCGTGTCCTTGGCGGAGCCGACGGCCGTGCGGACGGTGGCGGGGCCGGTCAGGAAGCTGAGCACCTCCACCGTGTCCCGGGGCGCGGCGCTGCCCTTGCGCGGGGCCATGACCAGTGACTGGTCGCCGGTCGGGTCGGCGGCGGCGAACTGGGTGCGCGCGGTGAGGTAGAGCGTGTCCCGGACGATCTTCGGCCAGCTGCCCGTCTTGAACCGGGTCAGGTAGTACGAGGTCAGGTCCAGGTAGGTGTGGCCGTTGTGCAGGGAGGGCGCGAACTGCGTGCTCTCCGAGTAGTCGTTCCACGTGGTCAGCTGCACCCAGTCGGCGCCGTCGTCGATGGCGTGCGTCCAGGTGGCGCGCAGGGTAGCGGTGTTGCCGGCCTCGTCGTAGATGCCCTGGTTGGGCCGGGCGTCCTGGATCGACACGGGCTGCATCCAGATCTTGCCCATGCCGTGCGCCCGCCGGACGTCGCGGGTGGTGCTGTCCTGGCCGACGTAGCTGCGGCTGCCCCACTCGGAGAAGCCGTAGCTGATCGGGGCGAACTCCGCGCTGTTGCCCGCGAAGTCGAGGAACAGCGGTACGAAGGCGGTCCGCAGGCCGTGCCGGTCCTGGAGCTCCGCGATGAAGCGGGTCCACCAGGACACGCTCTTCGCCTCGGCTTTGAAGGGGGACACGACGAGCCTGCCGTCGGGCAGCCGGTGCGCGGCGGGCGACGTGCCGAGCGCGGCGACCGCGTCGGCGAGCACAGCCGGATCGTCGGTCTTCAAGGAGGTCATGTCCGGCATGAGCATGATCTTGAAGGCGGGATCCACCGAACGTGCGGCCTCCATCAGGAGGTTGGAGCGCTCCCAGTTCTTCCCGGTGAGGGAGAGCATGTCGAGGGTGAACCCGTCGAGGCCGGCGGCGCGCGCGGTGCGCACCTCCTGCTGGAGGTTGGCGAGTTCCCAGTTGCCGCTCTTGGGCGGGACGGGCACGGGGCGGTCGCGGAGCAGGCCGCCGTACCGCTCGTGCTTGCCGCTCTCGCCGTCCGGGTTCAGGTAATTGCGCGTGTAGTAGTCCGTGTCCGCGCTCGCGTTGTCGAGGGAGAGCGGGTACGGGGTGAAGTAGTGGGCGAACACCAGCTTCTTGCCGGCCGCGCCGGAGCGCAGGGCGGCCGGCTGGGGCATGTCGAAGGGCAGTGCGCCGGCCGGGCGTTCGGCGCCGGTGTCGACGGCGCCCCGGGGGGCGCCCTTGGCGGCCGCTCCCTTGCTCGGCGTCGGGCTCGGGGACGGCTGCGGGGCGCTCTCGCCGGGGGCCGAGGGCGCGGAGCCGGTGGCGGAACCGGGTCCGCCGGGCACCGGCGCGCCGGGGCGGGCGGTCGAACCCCCCTGCGCCGCCGACACGGTGAAGGGGTTCCAGGCGATGCCGGTGGCGACGGTGACGCCGACGAGCAGGAAGGCGGACACCAGGAGCAGCAGCCGTCGGCGGCTCCGGATGCCGGATCGGCGCCGGTGCGATGCCGGGCGCGGCGCCCGCTCCGCCCGCCGCTGTGCTCGCCGGTCCGCTCTCATGCTGATCCCCCCCGCATATGCCCCCCGCGTGGGGGCTGCACAGCAGTAGAGCCCATCACCCCCCGCCCGGACAACCGTTCCATGGCCGTGGAGGCGGACACGTACGTCACAGGGCCCACGGGAACTACGCCGGGGAGCGGGCGCCGGTGGACCGCTTCGGCGGAATGCGACATTCCCCTAGTCTTCCGGCGGAAGTGGCGCATAATCGTCGTCACGCGGCTCGAACGAACCCTCTTGCCGTGCTTGGCCACGCATGCAAGGGGGGCATCGTGCCGATGAGGGAATCCGTTTCACCATCCGTGCCGGGCACGCTGCCGGCGACGTCCGCCGAGCTGTCCCGGCTGCTCACCGCCGTCCGGCGGGGGCGGGTGCTGACCGTGACGGGCGGCTACCGCGAGCCGCGCAGCCTGCTGGTGCGCGAGATCGCCCGGCGGCTCGCGTCGAATTTCTACGACGGGGTGGCCGTCGTCGCCATGGACCCGGCCGGGGGCGTCCACGGCGTCCCCGAGCTGACGGCGGAACTGGGCTGCGCGCCCGGCAGGCCGTTGTTTCCGGGCGGGACGGCGGGCGCCGCCTCGTGGCTGGCCGAACGCGACACCCTGCTCGTCCTGGACTGCGCCGACCAGCTCGGCCCGGATGCCCTGGCCTGGCTGCGGAACCTGCTCGCGGTGGCCCCGGGCGTACGGATCCTCGCGGCCGGGCTCTCTCCGCTGGCCTTCGAGCAGGAACGGGTCCACCGGCTCTGAGGGCGGGGACGGGGCTGCCCGGAGCGACGGAACCCCACGAGGTCACCCGCCGAGAACGCCGGCGCACGGCCGGGCCATCGGCCGGCGGTCCCCGGACGCACGCCCGCCCCGGCCGGGCACGGGGCCGGCCGGGGCGGGTGCGCGTCAGGAGCGCGCGTCACACGGTGGCGAGGATCAGCCCAGGAGGGACAGCGCCTGGTTGAAGGTCGCGGACGGGCGCATGATCTCGGTGGCCTTGGCGGCGTCGGGGCGGTAGTAGCCGCCGATCTCCGCCGGAGAGCCCTGCACCGCGATCAGCTCGGCGACGATGGTCTGCTCCTGCTCGCCCAGCGTCTTGGCGAGCGCCGCGAAGCCGGCCGCCAGCTCGGCGTCGTCGGTCTGCTTGGCCAGCTCCTGCGCCCAGTACAGCGCGAGGTAGAAGTGGCTGCCGCGGTTGTCGATGCCGCCCAGCTTGCGGCTCGGCGACTTGTCCTCGTTGAGGAAGGTGCCGGTCGCGCGGTCCAGGGTGTCGGCCAGCACCTGGGCGCGGGCGTTGCCGGTGGTGGTCGCGAGGTGCTCGAAGGAGACCGCCAGCGCGAGGAACTCGCCGAGGCTGTCCCAGCGCAGGTAGTTCTCCTTGACCAGCTGCTGGACGTGCTTCGGGGCGGAGCCGCCGGCGCCCGTCTCGAAGAGTCCGCCGCCGTTCATCAGCGGGACGACCGACAGCATCTTGGCGCTGGTGCCCAGCTCCAGGATCGGGAACAGGTCGGTGAGGTAGTCACGCAGCACGTTGCCGGTCACCGAGATGGTGTCCTCGCCGCGGCGGATGCGCTCCAGGGAGAAGGCCGTGGCCTCGACCGGGGAGAGGATCTTGATGGTCAGACCCTCGGTGTCGTGGTCGGCCAGGTAGGTGTTCACCTTGGAGATCAGCTGCGCGTCGTGCGCGCGGCCCTCGTCCAGCCAGAACACGGCCGGGACACCGGTGGCGCGGGCACGGGTGACGGCGAGCTTCACCCAGTCCTGGATCGGCGCGTCCTTGGTCTGGCAGGCGCGGAAGATGTCGCCCTGGGCGACCTCCTGCTCCAGAACCGTGTTGCCCGCGGCGTCGACGAGGCGCACGGTGCCGGCCTCGGCGATCTCGAAGGTCTTGTCGTGGCTGCCGTACTCCTCGGCCTTCTGCGCCATGAGGCCGACGTTCGGCACCGAGCCCATGGTGGCCGGGTCGAAGGCGCCGTGCGCGCGGCAGTCGTCGATGACGACCTGGTAGACGCCGGCGTAGCTGCTGTCCGGCAGGACCGCGAGGGTGTCGGCCTCGGCGCCGTCCGGGCCCCACATGTGGCCGGAGGTGCGGATCATGGCCGGCATGGAAGCGTCGACGATGACGTCGCTGGGGACGTGCAGGTTGGTGATGCCCTTGTCCGAGTCGACCATCGCCAGGGCCGGGCCCTCGGCGATCTCGGCGTCGATGGACGCCTTGACGGCGTCGCCGTCGGGCAGCGCGCCCAGGCCGTTCAGGACGGCGCCGAGGCCGTCGTTGGGCGACAGGCCCGCGGCGGCGAGGGTCTCGCCGTAGCGGGCGAAGGTCTTCGGGAGGAAGGCGCGGACCACGTGGCCGAAGACGATGGGGTCGGAGACCTTCATCATCGTGGCCTTGAGGTGCACGGAGAACAGCACGTCCTCGGCCTTGGCGCGCTCGATCTGCTCGTTCAGGAAGGTGCGCAGCGCGTCGACGTGCAGGACGGACGCGTCGACGACCTCGCCGGCAAGGACCGGTACGGACTCGCGCAGGACCGTGGTGGCGCCGTTGGCGCCGACGTGCTCGATGCGCAGCGTGCCCGCTTCGGCGATCACGGCGGACTTCTCGGTGGAGCGGAAGTCGTTCTCGCCCATGGTGGCGACGTTCGTCTTCGACTCGGGTGACCAGGCGCCCATGCGGTGCGGGTGCGCCTTGGCGTAGTTCTTGACCGAGGCGGGGGCGCGGCGGTCGGAGTTGCCCTCGCGCAGGACCGGGTTGACGGCGCTGCCCTTGATCTTGTCGTAGCGGGCGCGGGCCTCGCGCTCCTCGTCGGTCTTCGGGTCGTCGGGGTAGTCCGGGAGGGCGTAGCCCTGGCTCTGGAGCTCGGCGACCGCGGCCTTCAGCTGCGGGATCGAGGCCGAGACGTTGGGCAGCTTGATGATGTTCGCCGCCGGGGTCTTCGCCAGCTCGCCGAGCTCGGCGAGGGCGTCGTCGATCCGCTGGTCCTCCTGGAGGTGCTCCGGGAAGCTGGCGATGATCCGACCGGCCAGGGAGATGTCACGGGTCTCGACATTCACACCGGCCGTCGACGCGTACGCCTGGATCACAGGCAGGAACGAATACGTCGCGAGGGCCGGGGCCTCGTCAGTGTGCGTGTAGATGATGGTCGAGTCAGTCACCGGATGCTCCGCTCCACAGTCTGCGTCTCTCGTCTGCAACATTGCTCGACATCAAGATATCTCGTGATCGGGGCTCTCTGGACAGCCCCCTGCCGTCCGCCGCGAGAGACGCGCGTCACGCGGGAGCGCCGCCGCCGACGTGACGCGTCGGCGGCGGGGCGCCGTGCTCGGTGCGGGTGCCCGGTCAGGCCCGGACGGCCTTGGGGCTCGGGCCGTACTCGTTCGCGTGGGACTGGCCCTCGGTGGCCATCAGGACGATGAGCCAAATGGCACCGGCGAGCGGGATGAGCGCCACGAAGCACCACCGGCCGGACTTGCCGATGTCGTGCAGCCTGCGCACGGCGAGGGCGATGGTCGGCAGCGCGACGGCGAGGGCGTACACGCAGTAGAGGATCATTGCGGCGCCCACGGCAATGTCGATGATCAGCACCGCGACGGCCACCGCGAGGTTGCACAGGGCAAACATCCACCATTCCTGGCGGCGGGCGCGGCCGGCGAAGACGGCGTACTTCCTCAGGACATCGGTGTAGTAGTGCATGTGTCCCCCCGCGAAACGGATCTCCGGCCCGTCCTGCTGGAGTGGGCCGCGGCAGAATTTATGCCCGCCTTACATCGCGGTCAAGGCACTTCACAGGACCGGGAACCGGCCGGGCCCACCGGCGCGGACCCTCCGGGGCTCAGAGCCAGCCGTTGCGCCGGAAGCCCCGGTGGATGACGAAGCAGGCGACCGCCATGACGCCGAGGACGAGCGGGTAGCCGTACGTCCACCGCAGTTCGGGCATGTGGTCGAAGTTCATGCCGTACACGCCGCAGACCATGGTGGGGACCGCGACGATGGCGGCCCAGGCCGTGATCTTGCGCATGTCCTCGTTCTGCGCGACGGTCACCTGCGCGAGGTGGGCCTGGAGGATGGAGTCGAGGAGGTTGTCGTACGCGCCGATCTGCTCGGTGGCCCGGGTCAGGTGGTCGGCCACGTCGCGGAAGTACGCACGGATCTCCGCCGGGATGGCCGGTATCGGCTGCGTGCCCAGCTGCTGGAGCGGGCGGCCCAGGGGCGCCACCCCCCGCCGCAGCTCCAGGAGTTCGCGCTTGAGCTGGTAGATCCGCCCGGCGTCCCCCCGGCCCCCGTGCTCGCTGAACACCGCGGTCTCCACGGCGTCGATGTCGTTCTGCACCGCGTCCGTGACCGCCAGGTAGTCGTCCACCACGTGGTCGGCGATGGCGTGCAGCACCACCGCGGGACCCTTGGCCAGTTGCCCCGGGTCGGCCTCCAGCGCCTCGCGGACCGGCCCCAGGGTGCCGCGGCCGCCGTGCCGGATGGTGATGACGAAGTCCTCGCCGGTGAACGCCATCAGGTCACCGCTCTCCACCACCTCGCTGGTCGCGGTCAGCTCCTCGTGCTCGACGTAGCGCACGGTCTTGAACACGGAGAACAACGTGTCGTCGTACCGCTCCACCTTGGGGCGCTGGTGCGCGTGCACGGCGTCCTCGACGGCGAGGGGGTGCAGCCCGAACAGGGCGGCGAGCCCGCTGAGCTCCTCCTGGGCGGGCTCGTGCAGACCGATCCAGACGAAGCCGTCGCCCGTCTTGCGGACCCGGCGCAGCGCCTCCTCGACCTCCCCGCAGCCTTCCTGCCGTACGCCGTCCTGGTAGACGACGCAGTTGACCACCGCGCTGCCCAGCGGGGAGCGGGACGGGTGGCTGAGGTCGACGGCCCGCCGGTAGCCGCGGCGCACGACCCGGCGCAGGTTGCTGAACATGGACAAGGTCGCACTCTCCCCTTCGGCGGAACTCCGGCCAGTGTGCCACCGCCTCCGGCCGTGCCACCGACCGGTGGGACGGGAGGGCCCCCACGGGGCGGACAGGGAGGGTCGGCGCCGTGAACGCCGCCGTGAAACGACAAAGGCGAAGAGGACAACTCACTCTTCGCCACTCTCAAGTTATAGCGCAGCAGGGGGCTTGCGGCAAGGCCCCTGAGCTGGGGCACAATCGCGGACCCGGGCCGGAACCTGCAGAAATGGGAGCTTCACGAAGTGCGTGTGCCTTTGTCGACCACCAGTGCTTTCGACCTTCCCGACCACCTCTCCCCCAAAGCCGACCCCATCCTGATCGACGGCGACGAACGGCACTTCGCGGCCATCTCCGAGAGCCTCGGGCAGACCGTGGCCGAACTGTCCGAACGCCTCGAAGCCGAACGCCGGGCGCCCGGCGGCCGCGGCCGGGCGGCCATGGACCGGGACGCGGAGATCCACCGCCTCACCGGCCGCCTGCGCACGCTGCGCCGCTTCGGTCTGGACCTGTGCCTGGGACACGTCGTCCCGGCGGACGGCGCCGAGCCCGTGTACATCGGCCGCCTCGGCCTCACCGACAGCACCGGGCGCAGGCTGCTGCTCGACTGGCGCTCCCCCGCGGCCGAGCCGTTCTTCGCGGCGACGCACGCCGATCCGATGGGCCTGACCAGCCGTCGCAGGTACCGCTGGACCGGCGGACGGGTCAGCGACTACTGGGACGAGGTCTTCACCGCCGACGGGCTGGAGGGGCACGCCGCGCTCGACGACCAGTCCGCTTTCGTCGCGAGCCTGGGCGGCACCCGCTCGGCCCGGATGCGCGACGTCCTGGCGACCATCCAGGCCGACCAGCACGCCGTCGTCCGGGCCGGGTCCCGGGGCGCGCTCGTCGTCGACGGCGGACCGGGTACGGGCAAGACCGTCGTCGCCCTGCACCGCGCCGCCCACCTGCTGTACTCCGACCCCCGGCTGCGCGACCGTCGGGGCGGCGTGCTGTTCGTCGGTCCGCACCAGCCCTATCTGGCCTACGTCGCCGATGTCCTGCCCAGCCTCGGCGAGGAGGGCGTGCGGACCTGCACCCTGCGCGACCTCGTCGCCGAAGGGGCCGCGGCCGCGGTCGAGTCCGACCCGGGCGTGGCCCGCCTGAAGGCGTCCGCCGAGCTGGTGAAGGCGATCGAACCGGCCGTCGCCCTCTACGAGGAGCCGCCGACCGGGGGGATGACCGTTTCGAGCCCCTGGTCCGATCTCTGGCTGAGCGCCGACGACTGGGCGGTGGCGTTCGAGGCGGCGGAGGGCGTCGCGCACAACGAGGCGCGCGAGGTGATCCGGGAGGAGCTGGTCGCGATCCTGATGGACAAGGACGACAGCGACGCCCCGCCCCAGCTGCTGCGCCGGTCGCTGCTCCAGGACCGGGACCTGATCAGGACCCTGGACCGGGCGTGGCCGATGCTGGAGGCGACCGACCTCGTCGGAGACCTGTGGTCGGTCCCCGCCTACCTGCGCACGTGCGCTCCCTGGCTGGCCGCCGAGGACGTGGCCGCGCTCCAGCGGGCGGACGCCCACGCCTGGACGGTGTCCGACCTGCCGCTCCTGGACGCGGCCCGGCAGCGGCTCGGCGACCCCGGGGCCTCGGTGCGCAGGCGTCGGCACGACGCCTCGGTCGCCGCCGAACGCGCGCGCAGGGCCGATGTCATCGACGGCCTGCTGGCGGCCGACGACGACGGGGAGGGCGCGGTGACGATGCTGCACGGGCGGGACCTGCGGGACACCCTGATCGACGAGGCGGAGCGGCCCGGCCCCGAACGGGACCTGCTGGCAGGACCGTTCGCCCACATCGTCGTGGACGAGGCCCAGGAACTGACGGACGCCGAGTGGCGGATGCTGCTGCTGCGCTGCCCGTCCCGGAGCTTCACCGTCGTCGGCGACCGGGCCCAGGCCCGCCACGGGTTCACGGAGTCGTGGCGGGAACGACTGGAGCGGGTGGGACTCGACCGGATCACCGTGGCCTCGCTGAGCATCAACTACCGCACGCCGCAGGAGGTCATGGCGGAAGCCGAGACGGTCATCCGCGCGGCGCTCCCCGACGCCAACGTGCCCGCCTCCGTCCGCAGCAGCGGTATCCCCGTGGTCCACGGCTGCGTCGCGGAGCTGGACGCGGTCCTGGACACCTGGCTCGCCGCGCACGCCGACGGAACCGCCTGCGTCATCGGCACGGGCGACGTCGCCGGGGGCGCGTTCCGGGCGAGGCCCCGCGTCCGGTCGCTGACGCCGGAACTGTCCAAGGGGCTCGAATTCGACCTCGTCGTCCTCATCGACCCGCAAACGTTCGGCACGGGCGTCGAGGGCGCCGTCGACCGCTACGTCGCGATGACGCGCGCGACGCGGCAACTGGTGGTCCTCACGACCCCCTGACACCGGGTCGACCCTGCCCGCCCCCCGCAGGGGCGCGCAGGGCCCGGGCGGCCGCTTCGCCGATCACCCGCGCCACCATCGACAGCAGCGGCGAGTCCAGCTTCCACTGCTGCCAGTACAGCGGTACGTCCATCGGCCTGCGCGGCGCGAGCAGCACGAGCTCACCGGTCCGTACCAGCGGCTCGGCCTGCGGCTCCGGCACCAGACCCCACCCCAGCCCGGCCACCACCGCGTCGCGGAACCCCTCCGAGGTCGGCATGGAGTGCCGCACGGTCCCGGCGCCGTCCGCCGCGCCCCCGGCCAGGGAGCGCACGAAGGCGTCCTGGAGCTCGTCCTTGCGGTCGAACACGATCGTCGGGGCCTCGCGCAGGTCCCGTACCAGCGCCCGCATCCCAGCTCCCGCCCCCGGCAGGTACCGGGCCGCGAAGCCGGGGCTCGCCACCGGCAGGTACCGCGCCAGCCCCAGCCCCCGTACGGTGCACCCCGCCACCGGGTCCGGGGAGGAGGTGACCGCCGCCATCACCTGCCCCTCCCGCAGGAGCGCCGTGGTGTGCGACTCGTCCTCGCGGTGCAGTTCGAAGCAGACCGGCGGATCCTGCGGGACCCGGCTCAGGGCGGGCAGGAACCAGGTCGCCAGCGAGTCCGCGTTCACCGCGATCGGCAGCCGCACCGGGCCGGCCCCGTCGGCCATGCCCAGCTCGCTCCGGGCGTCCCGCTCCAGCCGGGCGAGCTGCCGGGCGAACCGGACCACCACCTCGCCGGACTCCGTCGCCCGGACCGGCTTGGTCCGCATGAGCAGCACGCGCCCGGTCCGCTGCTCCAAGGCCTTGACGCGCTGGCTGACGGCGGACGGCGTCACGTGCAGCGCGGCCGCGGCGGCGTCGAAGGTGCCCTCGTCCACGACCGCCAGCAGCGTCCGCACCTGGTCCAGGGGAAGTTCTTCCATCACGAACGCTAAGGGTACGTAAAAATCTTTAGCTGTACTGAAAGCGGAGCGGCTGACTACGGTTGATCCCATGACACACGGCATCATCACGGCGGCGCTCGCCGGCTTCGGAACCGGCCTCTCCCTCATCGTCGCCATCGGCGCGCAGAACGCACTCGTCCTGCGCCAGGGGGCTCGCCGCCACGCGGTCCTCGCCGTCGTCGCCATCTGCGCCGTCTCCGACGCGCTCCTGATCGCCCTCGGCGTGGCCGGCGTGGGCGCCTTCGTCACCGCCTGGCCCGCCGCCCTGACGGTGGTAGGGATCGCCGGTGGCGGGTTCCTGATCTGCTACGGGCTCCTCGCCGCCCGCCGCGTCCTGCGCCCGGACCCCGGCGCGGCCCTCACCGCCGGGGACGCGCCGGGCGCCGCTCCCGGCTCCGCCCGCCGGGCGGTACTGGCCTGCCTGGCCATGACCTGGCTCAACCCGCACGTCTACCTCGACACCGTCCTGCTCATCGGCTCCCTCGCCGCGGACCGGGGCGATCTGCGCTGGGCCTTCGGTCTCGGCGCCGGACTGGCCAGCCTCACCTGGTTCGGTGCGCTGGGCTACGGCGCCAGGCTGCTCAGCGGCCTGCTCGCCCGGCCCAAGGCCTGGCGGGTCCTGGACGGCGTCGTCGCCGCGACCATGGTCACCATGGGCGGCATGCTGCTGGCCCGCGCCTGACCCCCGCATGTCGGGCGCCGGGCGCGGGGACACCGGGGTGATAGTGCTGAGGAGCCGGGTGGCGCACCGCCCCGGAGCGCGGCTTCCGGGACACCGCCCCGCCTCCGACAGCCGACCTCAGGAGCCGCCGTGCCCGACCGCCCCTCCGCCGACCGCCCCTCCGCCGACGGCCCCTCGCCGGGCGGCCCGTCCCCCGCGGACGTGCGCGCCTACTACGCGACGCGGCCCGCCCCGCTCGTCGCCGCCACCGCGATCGTCCTGGACGGCGACGGGCGGGTCCTCGTACTGACGACCTCGTACAAGGCGGACCTGGAGCTGCCGGGCGGCACCGTCGAGGACACCGAGACCCCGGAGGAGGGCCTCGCGCGCGAACTGAAGGAGGAGCTCGATCTCACCGTGCCGGTGGGACGGCTGCTCGCGGTGGACTCCCGGCCGCCGGGCTCGCTGGGCCGCTCCCTCGTCGCGCACGTGCACCTCGTCGGCCCGCTGTCACCGGCGGAGGCCGCCGCCCTCTCCTTCGTCGACGGCGAGATCACCGCGGCCCGCTGGCTCCTGCCCCGGGAGGCGTACACGGCCCTGCCCGCCCGCGTCGCCCCCCGGCTCAGGGCCGGCCTGGCCGCCCTGCACGCCGGCTCCATCGCCCACCTCGTCGACGGGGTGCCGCAGCCGGGCTCCCCGGCCGGCCTGGATCCGTCCCGGCGCGCGGCGCTGGAGCACGCCGGGGTACTGGACGCCGCGAGCCACCGGGCGAACCGGCCCAAGGCCCTCACGTCGGCGAGCGTGCTGTTCACGGATTCCGGGGGCCGGACCGTTCTGGTACGGCCCGCGTACGGCAGGGCCGACCGCTGGCACCTGCCCGGTGGCGGCATCGACAGCGACCTCGGCGAGACCCCGCGGGCCGCCGCCCGTCGGGAGGTCGGCGAGGAGCTCGGTCTGGACCGCGCCCCGGGCCGCCTCCTCGCCGTCAACTGGGCCCACAAGCACGGCCGCCCGGCCCGGGTCCGCTTCCTCTACGACGGCGGGGTCCTCGACGCGTCCGACCTCGCCCGCGTCCGACTGGACCCCGCCGAGCTCCTCGATTGGCGCGCCGTCGACCGCGCGGACCTGCGGGCCCTGGTCAAGCCCTCGCTCCGCCGCCAGATCGAGGCCTGCCTCGACGCGCGCGACAGCGGCCGCGGCCCGCTGGAACTGCACGCCGGCCGCCTCGTGCCGGAGGGCTGAACGGGCGGTGCTCCCGTGCCCGGACCGAGCGCCCGGCGGCGGGTGGATCCGCCCGTCGGGCGGGCGCGCGGCTCGGACTACGCGGGGGTGCCGGCCTCGGCGCAGGCCGCGTGGCCCCAGCGGTTCCCGTTCTTGGCGATCATCTCCCCCGCGGCGTACGGCTGTCCGCACGGGCAGCTGCCGGGGAACTTCGCCTTGATGGCCCGGGACGCGGCGCGGCCGGCGGTGGCGCCCGGGGCGGCGGACTTCCGCGCGGCGCCCTTGCGGGGGGCCGGCCCGCTGCGCGCCGGCGCCGGTACGGGCATGTCCTGGTCTCCCAGGGCGGTTCCGGCGGCCTGCTGGGTGAGCGCGGCCTCGCTCGCGGCCTGGTCGGCGATGGCGTTCAGGTGGTCGCCGTCCTCGCGGTGCGCCGGCACGTATTGGAACGCCACGTCCCGGTCGGTCAGCAGCGAGTCGATCCGTTCCACCAGTTCGCGGTTGGCCACGGGCCCGCCGGAGGAGGTCTTCCAGCCGTTGCGCTTCCAGCCCGGCAGCCACTGGGTCACGGCCTTCATCGCGTACTGGGAGTCCATCCTCACCTCCACGGACGTTCCGGGGTCCACTGCTTCGAGCAGCCGCTGCAGGGCGGTGAGCTCCCCGACGTTGTTGGTGGCGCGCCCCAGCGGGCCCGCTTCCCACCGCTCCGGCTTCCCCTGGGGGTCGGCGATGACCCAGGCCCATCCGGCCGGTCCGGGGTTCCCCTTCGCGGCTCCGTCACAGGCGGCAATGATGCGATCAGACATCCCCCGATCATGCCTCACGGCGCGAGGAGCGCAGGACGCGCAGGACGAAGGCGGGGGCGAGCAGCCACTCGGGGCGGCGGACGAGGCCCGCGACCTCGCCGAAGCGGATGCTGACCGCGTCGTCGTGCCGCGCGGCGCGGGCGACCCGTTCCAGGTACCGGTTGAACAGGTCGGTTCCCGCCGGTTTGGGGCCGGTGGTGCCCGCGTAGGCGAAGTCTCCCCCGACCGCGAGGGACCAGGGGGCGGCCACCGTCCGCGCCACCGCGTCGAAGTAGCGGCGGCCGAAGGCGTGGCCGATGGTTCCCGTGTGGTCGAGGCAGTCGCCGAGCACCACGGCCTGCCGCGCCGCCGAGGTCATGCCCTGTCCGTGGACCGGGTCGAGCTCGGCGACGGCGTCCCCGAGCAGCACCCACCCGGAGGGGAAGCGCCGCAGCCGCTCCACGTGGCGGCGCCGGTTCTCGGGGAACCGGTCGGCCACCGGCTCCGTGAGCGGTTCCGAGCCGGCCATGAGGTCCGCGACGACCGGGGAGTCCAGCGAACGGGCGAAGGCCAGCCGGCCGTCCTCGTCGGCGGGCGGCACCTCGCCGTTGACGCCGACCAGGCCCACGATCCAGCGGGCTCCCTCCTGCGGCAGGGCCATCGCCCACCGGCGCAGGGAGGGTGCCCCGGTCACGACGGCCGCCTTCCAGTCACGGGCCGCCGCGCCCGCCTCGTCACGGCGGTAGACCCGGCTCGCGTAGTGGATGTCGACGCCGACCGCGGACAGCGGCGGCGCCCCGTACCCCAGGTCCGCGAGCCAGCTCAGGCTCCGGGCCCCGCTGCCGGTGGCATCGACCACGAGGGCGCACTCCAGGGTGGCGCCGCCGGCCAGCCGGACTCCGGTGATGCGGGTGCCCGAGGCATCGGTGACCAGCCCGTGCGCCCGGGACCGCCCGCGCACGCTGACGTGTCCGAGCCCGGCCAGGCGCCCGCGTACCGTCGCTTCGAGGAAGGGCCGGGACATCACCGGCACGCGCAACCCGGACGCCGGACGGGCCAGCACGCCACCGCCGCGGTGCCGGTGGACGTCTCGGCAGAGGTCGAGTTCGATCGCTCCGCCGTCGTACAGCTCCCCGGTGATGCCCGGGAACCACTCCTCCAGGAGCCGCGCGCCCGGGCGCAGCAGCAGGTGGGGCTGGCGGCCCTGCGGGACCCCGGGGCGCCAGGCGCTGCCGTGCGCCAGGGGGTCCTCGTCGATCACCACGACCTGGTCGAAGCGTTCCGACAGCACCCGGGCGGCGCACAGTCCGCCCATGCCCGCGCCGACGACCACAGCCGTCCGCGCCACTCTGCGGGGCTCACCACGGGGCATCCGAACACCTCCGACGAGGGCCCCCGCTGCGGCGGCATCCATTCTCCCACCCGAGCCGGGGCCGCGCCGCCGCGGGCCGGTGGAGGCCTGCGGCGGCGAGCCCCGGCGAGGTGTGCGCGGGCCGGCGTCCGTCAGCTCTTGCCGAGCAGCCCGTTCATCCGATCGATCTCGGCGCCCTGGGACGTGATGATGGCGTCGGCCATCACCCCGGCGTCCGGGAAGGCGCCGTCCGCCTTCTCCTGCTTCGCCATCTCGACCGCCCCCTCGTGGTGCTTGATCATCAGCTTCATGAAGGCGGTGTCGAAGGCCTTGCCGGAGGCCTTCGACAGCTCGTCCATCTCCTCGGCGGTCATCATGCCGCCCGCGCCGCCGTGCCCGGAGTGGTCCCCGGCGCCCTCGGCGGGCACCTGCTCGCCCCACGAGGTCAGCCAGCCGGACAGCGTCCTGATCTCCGGGTCCTGAGCCTTCCTGATCTCGTCGGCGAGCTTCTTCACCTCGGCCGACCCGGCTCGGGAGGGTGCGAGCGCGGCCATCTCCACGGCCTGGCGGTGGTGGGGGATCATCCCCTGGGCGAAGGCGACGTCGGCGGCGTTGTGCCGGCCCCGCGGGGCGGGTGCGGGTGCGGACGCGGACGGCGTCGTGGCGGTGTGGCCGTCGTGCCCGGCGGCGCCGGCGTCGGCGCCGGAGCCGTCGGACCCGCAGGCGGCCAGGACGAGCGAGGCCGCGGCGGCGGCCACGACGGCGGCGGTCCGGCGGACGGGGGAACGGCGGACGGGAGAACGGTGCGTGCTGTGCACGGTCATGGTGGTGCGACTCCTTGGTGCGCGGCCTTGCGGCGCGCGCGTCCGTACGGAAGAGGGCGTGTCGGAGCGCGGCACCCGTCCTCGGCCGGGCCGGGACGAGGGTGCCGTGCGGGCCGCTCTATATCCGCAGGAGTTGCAGCTCGGCCAGATCGGGCGGCGCGCGCCCGGCCCCGTCCGCCGCCGCCGGGCCGCCGGGTACGGCCCGGGGTGCGGGCGCCGCGCCGAGTCCCGCCGTGAGGGCGGGCGGCGTGTACGGGGCTCCGGTCCCGGTCGCGGCGCAGGTGCCGTCCGCGTGCCGGACGTGCCCGGTTCCGCCGGCCGTGTGCGAGCAGTCCCCGCCCGTACCGTGGGCGGCGGCCCCGTCGTGGGACCTCGCCGTACCGTGGGCGGCGGCCTCGTCGTGGGACCTCGCCGTACCGTGCTCGACCGCGGTGGTCGCCGAGGGCTGCGCCGCCCCGAGTACCGGGCGCGGTCCCAGGCCGTGCATGGCCAGCACCCCGGCCAGTACCACGAGCACCAGCAGCGCGAAGCCGCGCCCGGCGGGGCGGCGGCTCCTCGGCTGCTCGGCGGAGATCATGGGGTCATCGTACGAGCAGGAGCCGGCCGGTACGTGGCGGGATACCCCCGACCGGGTCCTCAGGCCGCGGTGAGGGCCGCCGCGCCGAAGGAGACGTCGAAGCGGTCGCACCAGATGCTCACGCTGGAATACCTCGACAGGTCGACATCGGCCGGAACGTCGTAGTTCTGGTCGCCCTTGTTCCCCTTGAGCTTGCCGAGGCTGACATGGGCACCGTCGTCGAAGACGCGCCAGCCCTCCACGCCCTCCTTGACCGGGGCGTCGGTGAGCCAGACCCGCAGATCCGGACCGTTGCTGGTGTCGAGGCCCTCCAGGCGCACCGTGTGCGAGCCGTCGGGCAGCCGAACGAGTTTCACCGTGCCGCTCGTCCGGTGCTCATGGCTGATCAACTCGCCCGAGGACACCACCCGCGGACCGGCCGGAGCCGTGGACGCGGACCCCGCGCCCGGCGCGGTCGGCGCCGAGGCGGCGGGCAGCGCCTCGCGCACGGTCTCGTCCCGCCACAGCTTCCACGGCTGGAACCAGTACGCGCCGGCGCCCGCGACCAGCACCGCCGCGGCCACGGCGGCGAGCACCACCGGCCGGCTCCACTTCCACCGACGCACCATGCGCCCCCCACTCCATCGGTCGTGACCCGGCCCCTGACGGACAGGATCCGCAAACGACCGAAGGGCCGTTCCAGATTGCTCTGAAACGGCCCCTCGACCTGCGACTACGAGGCGGACCTCTAGTCGGGACGACAGGATTTGAACCTGCGACCCCTTGACCCCCAGTCAAGTGCGCTACCAAGCTGCGCCACGTCCCGATGCCCGCTGACCTGGGGTTTCCCCTGGTTGAACGTGCAGGAGAACAATACCGCACTTCACGGGGTGGTCGCGCGCACCTTTTCCGGGCCGGCCCTCAGTCCGCGGGGCCCGCCAGCTCCGGGTGGGCCGCGGCCAGGCGCTTCGGAGCCGCCTGGAGCCAGGAGTCGATCAGGATCGAGCGCAGCTCAGCCGTGTCCACCGCCCCCAGACGGACCCGGATCCACGCGTAGTTGTCGTCGTGGCCCTCGCGCAGGAAGAACTTCTCCGGCTCCGCCGCGATCAGCTCGGCCCGGTCCTCCTTGGGGCACTTGACCCCGATCGCGGTGTCGTCGTCCGCCAGCGCGACGAAGATCTTCCCACCCACCCGGAAGGTGGGCATGCCCCAGGCGAGCTTCTCGCTGCTGTCCGGGAGCGACAGCGCGATCGTACGGACCTCGTCCGCGTTCGTGGCCATGCCCGCGGCTCCTCTCCGGTCACCGGTGCACCTCGTGCGACGACGGTAGACCCCGCCACTGACAAGCCGCGTGCCCGAAGCGCCCGCGCGGGACTCAGCCCTGCCGGTCCTCCCTCGCATGCAGCAGTTCCACGAGCTCCGCCGCCAGCTCCTTGACCGCGGCGAGTCCCTCCGTCCCCCAGCGCCTCGGCGCCACGTCCACCCCGCACACCGTGCCGAGCACCACTCCGCGCCGGTCGGTGACCGGTGCGCCCAGGTAGGACCGGACCCCGCTCCCGTCGACGACCGCGTTGCCCGCGAAGCGCGCGAAGTCCCGTACGTCCTCCAGCACCAGCGCCCGCCGCCGCACCACCACGTGCGGGCAGTAGCCGTGATCGCGGGCCAGCACCCGGGCGGGGTAGCCGCTCGGCGGGGCCTCGGGCGCGTGGTGCAGGCCGGCGAAGAACTGCCGTTCCTCGCCGATGAAGTTGACCCCCGTGTACGGCGCCGCGAGCACGTCCGCCACGCGCCGTGCGAAGGCGTCGAGCTCCGGGTCCGCCCGCTCCCCCAGGCCCAGTTCGCGCAGCCGGACGGCGCGTTCGGGCGCCTCCCGGTCCACCGGTGTGAGCAGCAGGTGTCCGGTCGATTCGTAGTACGTCATGACGGTTCCCCCGACTCCGAAGACGAAGAACTGAGCGCAGAACTGTGCGAAGAGCCGTCCTGAGAGCCGTGCGCGGAACGGGACGGAGGGCCGGCTGCGGACATGCACAGGAGGTGGCGGACGAGTGCGGCCAGTGTCCCCGTCCCGGAGCTCGCGAGGCGCGCGTCGCACCGTACGACGGGCACCTCGGGCCCGAGCCCCACCGCTTCGCGGACCTCGTCCGGCCCGTAGCGGTGAGCGCCGTCGAACTCGTTGACGGCCACGACGAAGGCGATGCCGCGCCGCTCGAAGAAGTCCACGGCCGGGAAGCAGTCGGCGAGGCGGCGGGTGTCGGCGAGTACCACCGCCCCGATCGCGCCCGCGCACAGCTCCTCCCAGAGGAACCAGAAGCGGTGCTGGCCGGGCGTGCCGAAGAGGTACAGCACGTGCCGGTCGTTCAGCGTGATCCGGCCGAAGTCCAGGGCGACGGTCGTCGTGGACTTCGCCTCGACCCCCTCCAGCGGGTCGTCGGCCGCACCGAGATCACTCAGCAGCTCCTCCGTGCTGAGCGGCGCGATCTCGCTCACCGCGCCCACGAAGGTGGTCTTGCCGGCCCCGAATCCCCCTGCGACGAGGATCTTCAGCGTGGCGGGCACGGGACCCGGCGGCCGGGCCCGGGCCGGGGGCCCGGCCTGGACTCCGGCGTCACAGTCGTTTGCGTAGGCCATCGAGCACCGCCCGGAGCAGTAACTGGTCATCGGCGGCGAGGGGACCGCCGCACGGGTATCGGGGCGCCTGCGCCATGACGGCCCCGCATTCCATCAGGTCGGACAGCAGCACCTTCACCACCACCGCCGGCAACCGCAGCTGGCCGGCAACCTCGGCGACGGTGACCGCCGCGGAGCCCGCGCACGTCCGCAGCGCGAGCGTGTGTTCGGCCCCGAGCGGGACGCGCGGCCGCACCCCGGTCGCGGTGACCAGGGAGAGCAGGTCCAGCGCGACGGCGGGCCGGGTCCGGCCGCCACTGGCGGTGTACGGACGCATCACGCGGCCCGCCGAGCCGTCGAGCCACGGTGTGTCCCGTCCGGTCGAGCGCCCCTGCGACACACCGCCTCCGGAGCCGGCGCGCGCGCCGCCCCCAGAGCCGGTCCCGTACGAGGTCTCCTGCGCGTACGCCCCCGTCCCGCGGCTCCTCATCACTGCGCGTCGGCGACGGGGCGCCGCGGCGCTGCCGCCAGGTAGGGGCGCACGCTCTTGACCAGCATCGCCATCTCGTAGCCGAGCACCCCGGCGTCGGCCTCGCGGTCGGCCAGTACGGCCAGGCAGGTTCCGGGGCCGGCCGCCGACACGAAGACGAGCGCCGTGGCGAGTTCGACCACCACCTGGCGGACCTCGGCGCCGGCCGCGAACCGGGCTCCCGCGCTGCGTCCCAGCGAGTACAGCCCGGAGGCCATCGCCGCCATGTGGTCGGCGCCGTCCGGGTCCAGTCCGTGCACGCAGGTCACGAGTCCGTCGGCGGTGAGCAGCACGGCGCTGCGCGTGTACGGCACGCGCTGCACCAGTCCGCTGAGCAGCCAGTCGAGGTCCGAGAGCCGGCCTCCGGTCTTCGTCGCCACTTCGCCGCCCATGGGGGTGCGCTCCTTGCTGAGGTGAGGGGTCGGGGTCATGCCTGGTTCTCCGACTGGGCGAGGCCGAAGCCCCGTTGGAAGGCGGCCATCAGGCCGGGATCGTGCAGGGGTTGCTCGGAGTCGCCGGTCCGCCGGGGCGCCGGGGCCTCCCGCAACTGGGGCGCGAGGTGCTCCTGGGCCCGGCGCCGGGGCAGCGACGGTCGGTCCTCGGCGGTACGGGCGGCCGGTACGGGCAGCGGCGCCCGCGGGGGAACGCCACCGGTCGCGCCCACCGCGTCGGGAGCGGTCCGGGGCGACACCACGGCCTCGCTCGGACCCCGGGCGGACCGGCCCGGCGCGACGGGCGCGGTCGGCGCGGCGGAGACGAAGGACCCGGCGGGCGGGGCCGTCGCGGGGGACGGGTAGGAGGGACGGGCCGGTCCGAAGGGCTCGGGTCGCACCGGCCCGGCGGGCTCGGTCCGGGGCAGGGTCATCCGTACGGGCTCCAGGGGCGGCGCCCCCCGCCCCTCCCCGGCGCCCCAGGCCGTGGGCCGGGATCCGCCGGCCTCGTCGGCGGCGCTCGGCGCCTCCGCGCCCAGTAGCTCCTGCGGCAGTACGAGGACGGCGAGCACGCCGCCGTAGATGTTCGACTTGAGCTCGACGGCGATCCCGTGGCGCCGGGCCAGCGCCGCGACCACGAACAAGCCGATCCGCCCGTCGGCGAGCAGGTGCCGGACGCTGATCTGGTCGGGGTCGCCGAGCAGGGCGTTCATCCGGTGCTGCTCCCGGGGCGGCATGCCGAGCCCCCGGTCCTCCACCTCGACCGCGATCCCGGCGGTGACCCGTTCGGCGCGCAGCACCACTTCGGTGTCGGGAGCGGAGAACACCGTGGCGTTCTCGACCAGTTCGGCGAGCAGGTGCACCACGTCGGCGACCGCGTGACCGCGGACGCTGCCGCCCGCCGGCGGCACCACCTTGACCCGGGTGTACTGCTCGACCTCGGCGACCGAGGAGCGGAGCACCTCGCTCAGCTCGATGGGCCGGGTCCACTGGCGGCGCGAGGCAGCGCCGCCGAGCACGGCGAGGTTCTCGGCGTGGCGGCGGATGCGGGTGGCCAGGTGGTCGACGTGGAAGAGCTCCTTGAGCAGGTCCGGGTCCTCGACCGTGTCCTCCAGGTCGTCCAGCAGCGAGATCTCCCGGTGCACGAGGGACTGGAGCCGGCGGGCGAGGTTGACGAAGACCTCCACCTTGCGTTCGCTGTCGGACGGGGTCACCGGGCCGGCCAGCCGTACGAGGGTGGCGTGCGCCTGCTCGCGGGCACCGCGCAGCTCCTGGGAGAGCAGCCAGAACTCGTCCACTCCCGCCGGGTCGACGCCGTGCGGCGGACCGCCCGGGCCGCCGCGCACCTGGCGGGGCGGGAGCTCGCCGCGCTCCAGCCGGTCGGCGACCGCCCGCAGCTCCTGGCGGCCGCGCGCGCTGGAGCGGCGCAGTGCCTCGCACCGGTCCCGGACGGCCTTGCCGGCGCGCCGGGCCCCGAGCAGGGCGGCGGCGAGCGCGCCGACGACGAGCAGGGCGCAGCCGGTGAGCACCGGCCACAGGCGGGCGTCCCGCTCGCCTGCTCCGCCGCCGAGCTGCAGGGTGAAGATCACCGCGGCGGCGCCGCTGAGGCCGGCGGCCAGCGTGGGCAGGACGGCGGCGCGGACCAACTGGGGGCGTATCTGCCGGCTCGGACCGGCGACGGCGTGTCTCGACGGGGAGTGGCGGGCTGCGCGGGGTCCGGACATCTTCGTCCTCGGTACGTGGGGCCCGGCCCCCAGCGTTCCCGGGGCCGGGTGTTGATCACCGGGTACCCACGCTAGACCGCAGTCTCACGCCTTGGACGGCCAGTTGGGGAACTTGGCGGGGTGCTTCCCGCTCCCGACGGAGCGCTCGCACGCCAGTCCGGATCCGCCGGGAGCGCGCACGCCCCGGCGTGCGTCCGGTGCCTGCGGCCTCCGGCGCGACCCCGCGTCCGCCCGGCTCTCCCGGCGTGTCCCGCGGTCCCGGTGCGTCCCGCGGTCGGGGCCGGTCGCGCGCTGCCAGAAGCGCGGTCCGGCCGATCGCGGCCGCAACCCGCTCAGGTCCCGACGGCCTCCGGCTCCGCGGTGCCGGTCGGGCGGGCTTCGACGGGCGGGGCCGCCGGCGCGGGGTCGACCACCGTGCGCGGCGCGGGCCCGCCCGCCACGAAGGGCCGCCACCAGGGCGCACGCGGGGCATCGGCGGAGCCGGGCTCGAAGGGCTGCCCGGGCACCGGCAGCGCGATCGCGGCGCCCGCGCCGGCCGCCGCGGCGACGGTCCCCTCGCCGGGCTCGTCCCACGGGTGCGGGGCCAGGTTGAAGGTGCCCCAGTGGATCGGCAGCATCGTGCCGTGCGGGATGCCGCCCTGGAGGTCGAGGTGGGCGCGCATGCCCTCCTCGGGGGTCATGTGGATGTCGGGCCAGTACTCCGAGTACGCGCCGATCTGGATCATCGTGGCGTCGAACGGGCCGTGCTCGGCGCCGATCTCCTCGAACCCGGGGAAGTAGCCGGTGTCCCCGCTGTGGAAGATCCGGTGCTCGTCGCCCCGGACGACCCAGGAGGCCCAGAGGGTGTGCTGCTGGTTGCGCAGGCCGCGCCCGCAGAAATGGCGGGCCGGGGTCGCCGTGAGCGAGAGCCCGGCGACCTTCACGGACTCGTTCCAGTCCAGCTCGCGAAGCCGGTCGGCCGCCACGCCCCAGCGCTCCAGGTGCGCGCCGACCCCGAGGGGGACCGCGAAGACCGTGTCCGTACCGGCCAGCTGCTTGATCGTGGGCAGGTCGAGGTGGTCGTAGTGGTCGTGGGAGATCACCACGACGTCGACCGTGCCGAGGGAGGCCAGCGGGACCGGCACGGGGTGCAGCCGCTTGGGCCCGGCGAAGGGGAACGGGGAGCAGCGCTCGCCCCACACCGGGTCGAACAGCACCCGGCGCCCGTCGATCTCCGCGAGCACGCTGGAGTGCCCCATCCAGGTCAGGCGCAGTCCGCTCGCGGGCGGCTTCGCCAGCTCCGCCAGGGTGGTCGGGTAGACGGGGATCGGCGCGCCGGGGTTGCGCCGGACCCGCTGCTCCTTGTGGAAGTAGATCTTGGCGAACTCCCGCATCGACCCCGAGGGCCTGGTCCGGGCCCCGACCGGGTTCTGGAAGGAGCCGTCGGCGAAGTGGGGTGAGCGGCGGATCCGCTCCAGCCGGGCGCCGGACGGGTCCGCGCCGAAGGCTTCGGGCCGCAGGGCGCGCAGCCGCGGACGCGGGGGACGGGAGCCGGTCAAGGCGCCTCCTGGGAGCGTGGGGGGCAGGACGGTCGTCGGTGTACGACCATCCCAACGCATACCGGCCCGGAAGGATTCCGGCTTCGGCCACCGACCGCTCCGGCGCCCCGCGCCGGCCCCCGTCCCGCCCCGTCACACCCGGGCGCGACCCCCGGGCCGGCCGGGGCCCCGGCCCCCGCTCGGGCCCGAGC
>NZ_JBSGQV010000034.1:0-13984 GCF_053606025.1 Streptomyces sp. NPDC055254
CCCCGGACCTCGTGTCGAGGTCCGGGGCGGTCGGCGTCCGGCCGGTGGTCGTCGGCAGCGGCTATGGGTTCCGGTCGGGTCCGCCCCCGCTCAGCAGGCGTAGCCGTCCTTGTCCGGGTCCAGGCGCAGCGGGTCGCTGCCGTGGACCTTCATGCGCGCGGGGTACCGGTGCGCGGCCAGCCAGTCGCAGCGGGCCCCGGTCGTCGGTTTCACCTGCGCCGGGAAACGGGTCGGCACGCACAGGTTGACCGACCCGTAGTGCCGGTCGCAGCCCGCGATGCTCGGCGCGACCGGTACGGAGTCCCGCTTGCCGGGGTTCTCCTTCGGCGGCCCCAGCTTGTTCGCGAAAGTGTGCTCGTGCGCGGCCGGCGCGGCCGTCCCGGCCAGGGCGGACGGTCCGCCCAGGTGGATCCAGGTCGCGATCGAGGGGATGCCGTTCGCGTCGACCGCGAAGAGCATGTACCAGCCGGGCGGCGCCAGGTTGGGGTTGCTGGTGACGTTGAGGTCGATCTGGTTGCCGTCCACCGTCATCGGCAGGTCCACGAACCGCTGGTTCGGGTCCGAGGAGTGCGTGACCGCCGCCGGCCGGATCAGCTCCGCCTTGGCGACCGGCCGGTTCACCGTGATCCGCTGGGTGTCCCCGTACACCCACTGGGTGTCGATCACCGAGGTGATCTGCGGGCGCGGCCCCTTGAAGAGGTACGGCGGGGTGTAGATCGACACGTTGTGGTTGTACGTGCCGTTGCCCGGGTTGTCGCCGACGGACATCACCCGGCCGTCGGGCAGCAGGAACGAGGCCGAGTGGTAGCCCCGCGGGATCGGGTCGGCGGCCAGCCCCGGCTGGTAGGTGTTGGTCACCGGGTCGAAGAACGAGGCCTCGAAGACCGGGTCCGCCCGGTCGTGCAGTGCCCCGCCGGTCTCCAGCACCTTGCCGTCGGGCAGCAGCACGGCGGACACGTACATCTTGCCCTCGGCCCCGGTCTGCGGCCGCTTGCCGGCGCCCTGGTCGACCAGGCCCTGCGGGAGGTCCGGGCCGGCCGTGTAGGCGGGGCTCGGCTGTTTCAGGTCGATGAGGTCGGTGATGCGGTTCGCGGCCGGGTTGGTCTCGTTGTTGCCGCCGCCGATGGTCAGGACCCGCTGGTCCTGGGCGGGGGGCAGGAGCACGCTCGCGGACTCGTCGCGCTCGTCCTTCTTGCGCAGGCCGGGCACGTCCGTGATGGTGTTGGCGTCGTAGTCGTAGACGGACGCGCCGGTGCCCGGCGTGCCGTTGCCGAAGGTGTGGCTGCCCGAGTAGAAGAGCCGCCCGTCCTGCATCAGGATCATCGAGGGGTACAGGCCCCAGTACGACCAGGTCTGGTTGACCTCGTTCATCGGCAGCCACCTGCCCTGCGCCGCCGAGAACTTCTCCGCGGTCACGTTGCCCGTGGAGTCCTCCTTCAGCCCGCCGAAGGAGATCACGTCGCCGTTGCCGAGGATCGTGGCCGACGGGTACCAGTGCCCGCCGTTCATGTCGTTGGTCCGCGTGTACCGCTCGGTCGCCGGGTCGAAGACGAAGGAGTCCTTGAGCCCCTGGTAGCCGATGGCGCCGTCGGCGGACGGGTAGCCCTTGTTGCCGCTCATCACCAGCACCCGGCCGTCGGCCAGCTGCACGTGGCCCGAGCAGAACATGTCCACCGGTGTCGGAACCGTCTTGAAGCTGCCGTTCGCCGGATCGTAGACGGCCGAGGTGAAGGTGCCCGCGTTGAACTGGGCGATGTCGTTGCCCGAGCCCGCGATCAGCAGCACTTTTCCGTTCCTCAGCACGACGGCGTGCATGGAACGCACCGGGTTCTGGGCCGGGATCACCTGCCACTTGCCCTTGGCGCACTCCTCGGCCGTGCCCGAGCAGCCCGGCTGCGGCGGGGCCGCGCCCACCTCCTCCAGCACGTAGTCGTCGGTGGTGAGCGTGCCCACCCCGTAGACGGACAGACCCCACGCGATCTTGTCGGTGTTCGGCGGGACCACCGGCGTACGGACCTCCGTGCGCGCCCAGCCGGCACTGACCGCAGGGTTCGCCAGGTCGGTCCAGTACTGCCAGCCCGCCGTGGTGTCCCGGCGGAACACGGTCACCGACACGTCAGGGGTGTTCGACTTGTACCAGGCCGAGAGGTCGTACTGCTTGCCCGGACTGACGGTCGGGGCGCAGGCCGTGCTCTCGGTGACCAGGGCCTTGCGGTCGCCGTCCACGCGGCGGGTGAGCGAGACCCGCATCGCCTTGGTGCCGGTGTGCGCGTCGGCGACGGTGGCGAAGGTGAAGTCGTTGTCGCCCCAGCCCGACTTGGACCAGCAGGACGGCATGTCGGCGCCGGCGCCGCCGGCGGTCTCGAAACCGGGGTTCGTGAGCAGATTGGGCGGTCCGGCCGTGGCCTGCTGCGGTGCGGTGAGCAGCAGGCTCGCGGTCATCGCCCCGACGGCCAGCAGGGCGGCGCGCCACCTTGCCCTGCGCCGGATGTTCGCACGCATGAGAGGTTCCCTTCTGTGCGGCTCAACTCCTGGTGTGACGACCTGCCTTGCGCGCGGTGCGCGGCAGGTAGACGAGCCCCTCGGTGGCCACGAACCGCAGCACGAAGGTGGTGGCCAGCGCGAGGGCCGTGGCGGGCAGCACCGCCATGCCGAACTTGGCGACGAACACCGCGATCAGCGGGATCCGCAGCAGCAGGTCGGCGTTGGCGAGCAGGGCGAAGCGCCCGACGCGGTCCGCCCAGTGGCGGTGGCCCCGGCGGTCCCGGAACAGCAGGACCTCGATGAGCAGGAAGTTCCACAGGACGCCGGCCTGGTTGGCGACGATCTCGGCCGGCAGGTAGTGCATCCCGGCCCGGGTCAGCAGCCAGAGCCCGGCCAGGTTGGGGACGAAGCCGGAGAGGCCGATCAGCCCGAATCCGATCATCCGGGCCAGCGGGGTCGCGGACCGCAGCGCGGCGAGGTGGGAGAGGAAGCGCACGCCCTCGCGGGCGGTGGACTTCGACTCCCCCGCGAAGCGGTCCTGGAAGACGAAGGGCACCTCGGCGACCTTCGCGGGACGGCAGCGCACGGCCAGCTCCAGCAGGATCTTGTAGCCGAGCGGGCGCAGTGCCACGGAGGTGACCGCGGCGCGGCGCACGGCGAAGAATCCGCTCATCGGGTCACTGATCCCGCGCAGGGCGCGCGGGAAGAGGCCTTTGGTGAGCCAGGTGGCGCCGCGCGAGACGGCGACGCGGTAGCTCCCGGCGAGCCCGGCCCGGCTTCCGCCGCTGATGTAGCGGGAGGCGACGACGAGGTCGGCGCCGGTGCGGATGGCCTCGCCGACGAGTTCCGGCACCAGGTGCGGCGGGTGCTGGAGGTCGGCGTCCATGACGACGATCCAGTCGGTGTCCGCCCGCTTCACCCCCTCGACGACCGCGCCCCCGAGACCGCCCTCGGCGGTGTCGCGGTGCAGGACGGCCACGGGGAAGGCGCATTCCAGGGCGGCCTTCTCGATGACGGCCGGGGTGTCGTCGGTGGAGTCGTCCACGAACAGCACGTCGCAGGGCGGGTGGGCGGGGAGCGCGGCGTCGAGGCGGCGCAGCAACTCGGGGATGTTCTCGGCTTCGTTGAAGGTCGGGATGATGAGGGTGACGCTGCCGGCCAGGGTCCGCGGAGCGGTCAGCTCCGCTTCGGTCCGGGCAGGGAGGGCCCACAGGTCTTCGCTCATGGTCGCTCAGCTCCCACTCTCGGGGTCGGTCCGGCGTATCTCGATGCGGTCCTCGCCGGTGCCGAAGACGGCGACCGCGGTCGAGTGCTCCAGTGCGGCCTTCACGTTGGGCAGGTCCACCGCGTCGCGGCGCACCGTGGGCGAGGAGACCACGTAGTCGATGTCCCGCCAGCCGCGCGGCAGGGTCTCGGTGACGGCGGGGTCGAGGTCGGCCTTGTAGAACCAGATGGCGCCCAGACCCGGTTCGAAGCCGTGGTGGACGGCGTCCAGCCAGAGCGCGTCGTCCAGCAGCACCCGGGTGCTGCCGGGGTCGGCGACCTCGCTGCCCAGCCAGGCCGCGGCCTGCCGGTAGGGGCCGTTCGCGTCGGCGGTCAGCGCGGTGCGGTTGCCGTCGTACCAGCGCGGCAGGACGTAGACCGCGGCGGCCACGGCGAGTACGCCGACCAGTGCCCGGCGAGCGTGCACCAACGGCCGGCGCTCACCGGGGCGGCGACCGCGGCGCAGCACGGCGTGGGTGACGCTGGCCGCGCCCCCGGCGAGGACGAGCGCGAGGAACGGCACCGCCTGGATCACGTACATCGCCGGGAGGTAGCCGGAGGGCCGCATCGCGACGAGGGCGAGGATGACGGCGGCGAGGGCGGGGCCGGCCAGCGCCCGCGCGGTGACGGACCAGCGCACGGTGGCCAGCAGCAGGACGGCGCCCGCCAGGCCGCCGAGCGGCAGGACGGTGTCGTAGTAGAGCCAGGACCGGAAGACGCCGTGGGAGCCGGAACCGGGGTCGAGGATGAAGCCGGAGCCCTCGCGGCCCATCTGGTAGGTGATGCCGTCGATCAGCGAGACGTGCCCGGCGCCGGGCAACAGTTCGCCGTTGAGCAGGGCGAAGAGCGGGTACGAGAGCCCGATCAGGACGCAGGCGGTGATGGCCCCGGTGACGGCGAACTTCCGGGTGTCGCGGTGGCTGTGGCGCCACATCGTCACCAGCAGTGCCGGGAGCACCACCAGCATCGTCTCTTTGGTGAGCACGGCGGTGGCGGCCGCCAGGCCGGAGCCGAAGTGGTGCCACAGGTGGCGGCTGGGCGACGCGGCGAGGCAGAAGGCCAGCAGGATCCACATCACGGCGAGGTTGTCGAGGAAGATCTCGCGCTGGAGCACGACGGAGAGCGGGGACAGCCCGAAGAGCGCCATGGCGAGCCCGGCTGCCCAGCGCGGCAGCCACAGCCGGCGCGCGAGGACGTAGATCAGGACGGAGCCGGCGGCGGAGACGGCGAGCATCGCGAACCGCATGGACGCGACGGTCATCGACTCGGGGACGAGGAGGGACGGCAGGTAGGTGAGGCCGGCGAGCTGGATCCAGCCGAGCGGCGGGTGGTCGTACCAGTACGTGTAGTGGGCGAGGCCGTGGCCCTGCTGGACGGCCCACGCCTGGGCGAGGTAGGTGCCCTCGTCGTCGCTGAGGGTGGGGAAGGCGGTGATGTTCCAGCCCTGGACGAGGACGATCACCAGCAGCAGGGCGCCGCACAGCAGGAGGTCGGGGCGCGAGGAGCGGAAGCGGACCAGGGCCGGGGCCGGCGCGGGCGGCCGGACCCCGGGTCCGCCGCCGTCGCCCCGGGCGGGGCGGGCGGGCAGGGCGGCGGACGCCGTGGCGGTGGCGGTCGCGGTCGCGGTGGCCGTCCCCGCGCCGTCGGGTCGGGGATGGGGATCAGTGGCCGTGGGCAGGATGGCGGTCACTGGTGGCTGTCCTTTCGGATCGCGGCGGACGCGGCGGACGCACCGGGTACGGCGGACGCGGCGGACGCGGCCGTGAGGTGGGCGCCGGTGTGGCTGGTGAGTTCCCACTCGTTGCGGCCGCGCTGCTCGCGCCAGACCGCGCGGATCGCGGCGCCGGCGAGCATCACCTGGTAGAAGGGGCCCCCGAGGACGAGCTTGAGGTAGTGCACGAAGCGGATGCGCAGCCCGTACTGGCGGCCGAAGTCGTGCAGTCCGACGATCTCGAACACGAAGGTCACCAGCGCCGTGATCATGGGCAGGAAGGTGATGATCGCGACGCCGACCGGGACGTCGAGGAAGACCGCGACGGCGAAGTTGATCGGGATGATCACGCCGGACGCCGCCTGCATGAACGGGGTCATCAGCGTGTAGCGGGCGAGCCAGCGCTGACCGCGCCCGGGCAGCTGCCGCCAGTCCTTCTTCCGGTACACCTGGAGGAATCCCTGGTTCCAGCGGGTGCGCTGCTTGAGCAGGCTCATCAGCGAGCCGGGCGTCTCCTCGCGGGTGACCATGTCGCAGTCGTACGCGACGACCACCTTCTTGCCGATCGACGACAGCCGAACGCCCAGGTCGCAGTCTTCGGCCAGGCAGTTCCCGTCCCAGCCGCCCACCTCGCGGAGCACCTCGGTCCGCACGAAGACGGTGTTGCCGCCGAGCGGGATGAAGCCCTTCTGGGCGTGCAGGTGCAGCCGGGAGCGGAACCAGAAGAAGTACTCCAGGCAGTTGCGCAGGCTGTACCAGCTGGAGTGGAAGTTGATGAGCTGGACCCCGCCCTGGACCACGTCGGCGCCGGTGGAGCGGAAGGCGTGGTCGACGTGGGCGAGCAGTTCGGGGTGGACCTGGTCCTCGGCGTCGAAGACCCCGACGATGTCGCCCCGGCAGTGCGGGAGGGCGGTGTTGAGCGCCTTGGGCTTGTTCTTGGCCTCGTGGTGGTCGACGACGACGCGGACCAGACCCGGTGCGCGGGCGGCGGCCCGTTCGGCGACCGCCGCCGTCTCCGGGTCGTCGTGGCCGACGATCACGATGATCTCGTAGTCGGTGTGGGTCGATTCCAGCAGCCGGTCGATGGTGTGCTCCAGGACCGCCTGCTCGTGGCGGGCGGGCAGCAGCAGGGAGAACGCCAGCCGGCCGCCCCCGTCGGGGCGGTCGAAGCGGGTGGCGGCGAGCGTTTCCGGTGTCCGCCAGGCGTGCATCTGCCACCACAGGGTGAAGGCAGCCATCCAGAAGAGAGCGAGCGATATCACAGAAATGAACACAGAGGTGTACAAATTGTCCCCCACAGACGTGCCGCAACCCCAGGCGGCTGTCGCTGATCCCCCCGGAGGCTCACGGCGGGCCCCCCGGCCCGCCGCCTCCGCTTCCCCCCTGCGCGCACCCCCCAGTGCGCCGTCTCGGTAGCTCCCGAAGACACGAGATTAGGCAGCCCGGACGAGAGTCAGGTACTACCTGGGGTAAAACCGTGTTTCAGAACTGATATGCGAGTAACCGGAATTGACGGTACTCCGGGTACTTCAGGGACGAACCATCCCCAACTGCTCCCCCAGTTCGACCGGATCCGTCGTAGGCCGCGCGCAGACGAAATGTCGACACACATACGCCGTCGGGAGGTCGCGCACCAGTGTGCGCTCGGCCAGAAGGGGGAACTCCCCTCCGCTGCCGTCCGCCGTGCGGGGCAGGCCGACCGCCACCACCGCCCCGGGAGCCGTCCCCAGCAGCGCGGTCCGGTGGAGCTCCGCCAGCGCCGGATCGTCGGGGTGGCCGACGACCGCGATCTCACGCGGCCCGTCCAGCACCGCCTCGGCGACCGCCAGCCCGTGCCCGATGAAGCGCGGCACGCGCGGCCCGAGGGCGTGCACCACCCCCAGCGCCCGCTCCGCGGCCGTGCGGTGGGCCTGTGAGCCGGTGTGCGCGGCGTACGAGAGCAGGGCGCCGGCGGCGGCCGTCCAGCCGGACGGCGCGGCCGTGTCGGTGGGGTCCTGCGGGCGCCGGATCAGCTGCTCGGCGTCGTGCGCGGTGTCGTAGAGCGATCCGTCCTCGGCCGTGAACCGGTCCAGGACCAGGTCGACGAGGAAGCCGGCGAACTCCAGCCAGACCCCCTCCCCGGTGACGGCGGCGAGGGCGAGGAAGCCTTCCGCCACGTCGCCGTAGTCCTCCAGCACACCGGCGTTCGCACCGACCCGGCCGTCCTTGCTGGTCCGCGCCAGGCGGGCCCGTCCGTCCATGTGCACGCGCACCAGCAGGTCGGCGGCCTCGGTCGCCCGCTCCACCAGGTCGGGCCGGTCGAAGAAGGCCCCGCACTCGGCCAGGGCCGCGATCGCCAGCCCGTTCCAGGCGGCGACGACCTTGTCGTCCCGTCCGGGCGCCGGCCGCCGACCGCGCGCCGCGAGCAGCCGCGCCTTGATGTCCGCGATCCGACCGGCCTCCACGACGGGACCGTCCTGGGGCAGTCGGAGCACCGACTTCCCGTGCTCGAAAGTGCCCTCCTCGGTCACCCCGAAGTACGCGGCCGCCAGGTCCCCGTCGGACTCCCCCAGCACCTCGCGCAGCTCGGCCGGGGTCCAGGCGTAGTACGCCCCCTCGACGTGCGCGCCGGAGCCCGGGTCCTCGCTGTCCGCGTCGAGCGCGGAGGCGAAGCCGCCCTGCTCCGTGCGCAGCTCCCGGACCATGAAGTCGGCGGTCTCCAGGGCCACGCGCCGCGCCAGGTCGGAGCCCGTCGCCCGCCACGCGTGGGCGTACACCCGGCACAGGAGGGCGTTGTCGTACAGCATCTTCTCGAAGTGGGGTACGACCCACTCGCGGTCCACGGAGTACCGCGCGAAGCCGCCGCCGAGCTGGTCGTAGATCCCGCCCCGGGCCATCGCCTCGCAGGTGTCCACGGCCATCTGCAGAGCGCCCTCCGCCCCGGTGCGGGCGTGGTGGCGCAGCAGGAACTCCAACACCATGGACGGCGGGAACTTCGGCGCACCGCCGAAGCCGCCGCGCGCGGCGTCGTACTCGCGGGTCAGCGCGAGCAGTGCCCGCGCCAGCTCCTCCGGCCCGGGCGCGGCGGCCTTCCCGTAGTCCAGCTGCCGCCCGGACAGCTCCCGTACGATCTTCTGCGCGACCTCGGCGACCTCCTCGGGCCGTCCCACCCAGGCCGTCCGCACGCCTTCGAGGACCTGCGTGAAGGAGGGCAGGCCGTGCCGGGGCCCGGGCGGGAAGTAGGTGCCGAAGTAGAACGGCTCCCCGTCCGGTGTCATGAACACGGACATGGGCCAGCCGCCCTGTCCGGTGGCGGCCTGCACGGCCTCCATGTAGACCGCGTCCACGTCGGGCCGCTCTTCACGGTCTACCTTGACGGACACGAAGTGCTCGTTCATGTACGCAGCGGTGTCGTGGTCCTCGAAGGACTCATGTGCCATGACATGGCACCAGTGGCACGCGCTGTAGCCGACGCTCAGGAAAACGGGGACGTTGCGCCGCCGGGCTTCTTCGAACGCGCCGACCTCCCACGGCCACCAGTCGACGGGGTTGTCCGCATGCTGGAGGAGGTAGGGGGATGTGGCCTGCGCAAGTCGGTTCGGCATACCCCCCATCCTTGCGCACCCGGCCTCCGCCCCGCAGATGCGCCACAGGGGCACGGCGCGGAGAAGGCCGACTCGGTCCTGCGCGGTGTCGAAGATCCAGAACCCTTCCGCCGGCATCCGTGACCGATCGGCCCGGGTGGGACCCACGCCGAGGCTGACGCCGGGGAGTGAGCCGACCGTAAGCGCGCTCGACCGGCGCCACCAGCGCCTTCACACAGGACATCGCCGTCCGCCGCGGCTCGACCCGCCCGAAGACCCCCGCCAAAGAGGCGAAGAAGTCATCGAACCAGCCCGCCCGGACCCTTCGCACTCGGGCCCTTTGTGGCCCGCTCATGGAGAGAGCGGAGTTCCGCCGGCCGCCCGCGCACAGTCCGTTTTCCTCACCCTTTCCGGCTTTCCGTCGCTCCTCGCGGCCCCGACGCCGGACAACCACTTCGACCCCCTGTGAAGCGTTCGCCTGACAACACGCTGAGACCCCTGTTTCAGCGGTTGTCGCGCGCTCACACAGGCCGCGCCACACCCGCACGACCCCGTCGACGAACAGGGAAAACGCCTGCTGAGATGCCCATCTCAGCAGTTTGTAAGCGGACTGCCAGAGCGATCTGACACCGTGGGCCCTGCCTCGGTACGAACCCCCGGAGAGGTACCCGAATCAGCCCAGGGGAAACGGTGGTCGCTCACCATGGGGGCATCGCCCTGCGCAGGTTCGAATTCCGCCCTCTCCGCATATCCAGAAGACCGCGAAGGAGGGAGCGGAAAAACATTTCAGCACGCCGTGAAGAAGGCCAGAGAGCACCGAGAAGAAGTACGGAAAGTATCCGACGAGTTCATCCGAGCGAAGGGAGTACCCGCCCATGACGGAGTCGACTCAGGCCCAGCAACCGGCCGCCCACGAACCGAAGTACTCGTATCCGATTCCCCGTACTTCGCCCAACGAGCCGCCGTGCCAGTACGCGCAGCTGCGGGCCGAGGAGCCGGTCTGCCCCATCAGTCTGCCCACCGGGCACCCTGCCTGGCTGGTGACCCGCTACGAGGACGTGAAGACGGTCCTCTCGGACTCCCGGTTCAGCCGCGAGGCACTCTTCCGCGACGGCGCTCCGCGCGCGCAGCTGGTCGAGCCCGACTCGTCGAGTCTGATCAGCATGGACCCGCCGCGCCACTCGGTACTGCGTAACCTGACGAACCGCGAGTTCTCGCCCCGCCGCGCGGAGGCCATGCGCCCGCGCATCCAGGAGATCGTCGACAAACTCCTCGACGACATGGCCGAGATGACCGGCCCGGTCGACCTGAACGCCACTTTGGCGCGCCCCCTCGCCCTGCAGGTCATCTGCGAGCTGCTCGGCATTCCGTACGAGGACCAGCACCTCTTCGGCGCCTGGTGCGACCGCTTCATGTCGCTCACCAAGTACCCGGCCGAAGAGATCATGCGCTCCAACACCGAGATGCGCGACTACATCGCCAAGCTGGCCGCGCAGAAGCGGGACGACCCCGGCGAGGACCTGCTGAGCAAGCTGGTCCATTCGATGGACCACGAACAGACCATCACGCACGAGGAGCTGATCAGCACCGGCGTCATGTTCCTGCTCGCCGGGCACGACACCACCGTGACCGTCACCGGCGGTGGTGCGGTGCTGCTGCTGCGCAACCCCGACCAGCTGGCCCTGATCCGGAGGGACCCGTCCCTGATGGACCAGGCGTGCGAGGAGATCATCCGTCTCGTCACCCCGGGCGACGGCACGTTCATCCGGATCACGCTGGAGGACGTGGAGCTCTCCGGCACCACGATCCCGGCGAACTCCGCGGTCATCGCGCCCATCAGCTCCGCCAACCGCGACGGCTCCGTCTTCGAGAACCCGGACACCTTCGACGTCCACCGCAAGGACAACAAGCACATCGGGTTCGCCTACGGCACGCACTTCTGCGCCGGTTCGGCGCTGGCGCGCGCCGAGGTGCAGATCGCCATGAAGTCGCTCTTCACCCGCTTCCCCACCCTGCGCCTGCACGTCGACCCCGAGGAACTGCGCTGGCGGATGACTGCCGCCCTCGGCGGCTACGAGGAGATCCCGGTCATATGGTGACCGGCATCACCACCCATCACCGCATCTGCCCGCTGTGCGAGGCGGGCTGCGGACTCAGCATCGACATCGAGGGCGGACGCGCCGTCAAGGTGCGCGGCGCCCAGGACGACGTGTTCAGCAAGGGATACGTATGCCCCAAGGGCATCGCCCTGGGCGAGATCGACCAGGACCCCCAGCGATGCCACGCACCTCTGGTGCGCCGGCCGAACGGGGAGTTCGCCGAGGTCACCTGGGACGAGGCCTTCGCCGAAGTGGCGCGCGGCCTCGGCCGGGTGGCCGAGAAGCACGGCAAGGACGCGGTGGCGCTGTACTACGGCAACCCCGTGATCCACACGGTGGGTATTCCGCTGCACGTGGCCGTGATGCGCCAGTTCATGGACACCCGCAACGTCTTCAGCTCCAGCACGGTCGACCAGATGCCCAAGAACGTCTCGTCGGGGCTGATGTTCGGAGATCCGTGGGCGATCCCGGTGCCCGACATCGACCGCTGCGACCATCTGCTGATCCTCGGCGCGAATCCACTGGTGTCCAACGGGAGCCTGTGGACCGTGCCCGATCTTCCGGGCCGTATCCGGGCGTTGAAGGCGCGCGGCGGGCGGCTCGTGGTGGTCGATCCTCGACGTACCCGCACGGCGGACATCGCGGACCAGCACGTGGTGATACGTCCCGGAACCGACGCGCTGCTGCTCTTCGCGCTCGTGCACACGCTGTTCGACGAGGGACTCGCCTCCCCCCTCGATCCCGGCCTGTTCACGGGTGAGGAGCGACTCCGCATCGCCGCGGCGGAGTTCACACCGGAGGCGGTGGCCGGGGCGTGCGGTACGGACCCGGCCACCATCCGGGGCCTCGCCCGTGGACTGGCCGCTGCCCCGTCGGCCGCCGTGTACGCCCGCATGGGCACGACCGCCGCCGCCTTCGGCACCGTGACCAGTTGGCTGGTGGACGTGCTCAACGCCCTCACGGGCAACCTGGACCGTCCTGGCGGGGCGATGTTCGGGGAGGCGCAGCACAACGCGTTGCGCCCGACGGGGCCGCTGGAGCTGGGCCGGTGGCACAGCAGGGTGCGCGGACTCCCGGAGGTGCTCGGCGAGTTCCCGGCTGCCACCCTCGCCGACGAGATCGACACCCCCGGCGAGGGGCAGGTACGGGCGCTGGTGGCCATCGCCTGCAATCCGGTGCTCGGCGCGCCCAACGGCGAGCGCCTGGAGCGCTCGCTCGCGGACCTGGAATTCATGGTGGCGGTCGACCCGTACGTGAACGAGACGACGCGGCACGCGAACGTCATCCTGCCGCCGCCCCGCGTACTGGAGTCGGAGCACTTCGACATCGTGCTTTCCCGACTCGCGGTACGCCGGGTGGCCCGCTACTCGCCTCCGCTGCTGCCGCGTGATGAGGGCCGGCCGAGCGAGGCGCAGATCCTCGCGAAGCTCACCCTCATCCTCTCCGGCGCGGGGCCCGAGGCGGACCCGGCCGCGCTGGACTCAATGATCATCGACAAGACGCTGGCGGCCGTGGTCTCGACGCCGGGCTCGCCGCTGGCGGGCCGCGACCCCGCCGACCTCAAGGGGCAACTGAGCGGCGAGGACAGCACGGAGCGCCGGATCGACCTGATGATCCGGCTCGGTGCCTTCGGAGATGCCTTCGGACTGCGTCCCGACGGGGTGAACCTGGCGGTGCTGCGTGAGCGGCCGCAGGGGGTGGACTTCGGTCCGCTGCGCCCCCGGCTCGCCGAGATCGTGGGCACCGAGTCGAAGGTGGAACTGTTCCCCGAGCCGGTGGCGGGCGACATCCCCCGCCTCGCGGAGTTCCTCGCGGGCGAGCGGGAGCGGGGGGAGGGAGGCTTCCTGCTCGTGGGGCGACGCCATCTGCGCTCGATCAACAGCTGGACGCACAACATCGCCGCGCTGTCGGGCGGCACCAACCGCTGCACCCTCGAAATCAACGCGGAGGACGCGCGCCGGCTCGGCATCGGGGCCGGTGACGAGGTGACGGTACGGGGCAGGGCAGGCGCGGTCGTGGCGCTCGCTGAGCCCACCAGCCGGGTCGGCCCGGGAGTGGTGAGCCTGCCGCACGGCTGGGGTCACGGCCGGGACGGCACGCGGATGGCGTACGCGGCGAAGGCTCCGGGTGTGAACGTGAACGCGCTCACCGACGAACTGGTCGTCGACCCTCTCTCGGGCAACGCGGTCTTCAACGCGGTGCCGGTGGAGGTCTCACCCGGGAGGGGTGATCTGCACCAGTGCTGAGTACGGACGAGTTGCCCCTGGCTCAGCGCTGGGAGCTGCTGCTGCCCCACCGAGAGCGGCTGTACCGGTTGGCGCGACTGCGCCTGACCGCGCATCAGGATGCCGAGGACTGCGTGCAGGAGGCGCTGCTGCGGGCCGCGGGCCACCGTGACCTCGACGCGGAGCGCGTCGGTCCGTTCCTCACCTCGATCACACTGCGCCTGTGCGTGGACGTCTACCGTCGCAGGGAGCGCACCCGCAGGTACCTGTACCAGCGCTCCTTCGCCCCGGAGACCGCATCGGGACCGGAGGAGGCGGCCTGCGCGGCCGCCGAGGGCGCCTGGATGCTCCAGCAGGTGCAGCGCCTCGAAGGCAGGGAGCGCGAGGTCATCCTGGCCCGCATCGAGGGCACCAGCACCCGCGAGGCCGCGGGCCGCCTGGGTATCTCCATCAAGGCCGCGGAGGGCGCCTTCACCCGCGCCCGCGCCCGTCTTCGCCGCTGGCACGGAGCGAGCCTGACCAACGGGTGAGGGGAAACGACGCCCTGGGCGCCGCGAGCATGGCTCATGCTCGCCGCCCCCCCCCCCCCGCGGGGCCCCCCCGCGATAAAGCGCCCCCCCCCCCCGCCCCCCCCCCCCC
>NZ_JBSGQV010000034.1:13994-73232 GCF_053606025.1 Streptomyces sp. NPDC055254
CGGTTTTGTCCAACCCCCGGCGGGGCCCCCTCCACTTTTCCTCGCGCCGGCGCCGCCCAGGACGTCGTGGCTCCGTACGGCTGTCTCGCGCCGGCAGCGACGACGCCCGCCACCGATGGCCCTCGTGCCCGTACGACAACACCCTCCTTGTCCGGCGGCCTCCGGTCCCTCCGAGCGAAGCAACCGCCCCGTTCCCGGCCAAGCCTCGGGAACGGGGCGGTTCTCGGTGTCCGTACACGGGGTGGGAAGGAGGGCCTAAGCCCCGATCGCGTGGACACCGCCGTCGACGTGGACGATCTCGCCGGTGGTCTTGGGGAACCAGTCCGAAAGGAGCGCCACCACGCCACGGCCCGCGGGCTCCGGGTCCTCCACGTCCCACTCCAGCGGGGAGCGCTGGTTCCACACGTCCTCGATGTCCGTGAAGCCCGGGATGGACTTCGCCGCCATCGAGTTGAGCGGGCCGGCCGACACCAGGTTGCAGCGGATGTTCCGCTTGCCCAGATCCCGCGCCAGGTACCGCGACGTCGCCTCAAGTGCCGCCTTCGCCGGGCCCATCCAGTCGTAGTGCGGCCAGGCGAACTGCGCGTCGAAGGTCAGGCCGACCACCGCACCGCCTTCTGCGGGCATCAGCGGCAGGCATGCCATCGTCAGCGACTTCAGCGAGTACGCCGACACGTGCATCGCCGTCGCCACCGACGCGAACGGTGTGTTCAGGAAGTTCCCGCCCAGCGCGTCCTGCGGCGCGAAGCCGATCGAATGGACCACACCGTCCAGCCCTCCCAGCTCGGCACGCACCACGTCCTCGAGCCGGGCCAGGTGCTCCTCGTTCGAGACGTCCAGCTCGACCACCTTCGCCGGCCGGGGCAGCTGACGGGCCACGCGCTCGGTGAGGCTGGGGCGGGGGAACGCGGTCAGCATGACCTCCGCCCCCTGCTCCTGTGCCAGGCGCGCCGCGTGGAAGGCGATGGAGGAGTCGAGGAGCACGCCGGTGACCAGGATGCGCCTGCCGTCGAGGATTCCACTCATTCAGTGCCCCATACCCATTCCGCCGTCGACCGGGATGACGGCTCCAGTGATGTACGAGGCTTCGTCGGAGGCGAGAAACACCACCGCCGCCGCGACCTCGTCAGGGCGCGCGTACCGGCCCAGCGGCACCCGCTCCACGATCCGCGCCCGCTGCTCGTCGGTCAGCGCCTGCGTCATGCCGGTGTCGACGTAGCCGGGTGCGACGACGTTGAAGGTGATGTTGCGCGAACCCAGCTCGCGGGCGAGCGAGCGTGCGAAGCCCACCAACCCCGCTTTCGACGCCGCGTAGTTCGCCTGACCGGCAGAGCCGAGCAGCCCCACCACCGACGAGATCAGCACCACGCGGCCCTTCTTGGCCCGCAGCATCGCGGAGGTGGCGCCCCGCACCACCCGGAAGGTGCCGGTGAGGTTGGTGTCGAGGACGGAGGTGAAGTCCTCCTCCGACATCCTGAGCAGCAACTGGTCGCGGGTCACACCGGCGTTGGCGATCAGCACCTCGACCGGACCGTGACTCTCCTCGACCTCCTTGTAGGCCTGCCCGACCTGCGCGGAGTCGGTGATGTCGCACAGGACCGGGAGGAAGCCCTCCGCTCTCAGGTCCGCCGGGTCACCCGTGCGGTACGTGATCGCGACCTTGTCGCCGACCGCGGCGAAGGCGCGGGCGATGGACAGACCGATGCCGCGGTTTCCTCCGGTGACGAGGATCGAACGGCCGCCCATCAGTGCGCCACCCCCTGCGGTTCCAGGGCGGCCACCAGCGTGGAGTCGCGGTCGTACGGCCCCGAGGAAGCGGCGCCGCCGGGGGCACCGACGGTCTCGAAGAACTCGGCCGTGGACGTGTGGAAGACGTGCCACCGCGCGGGGAGGTCCGTCTCGAAGAAGATCGCCTCCACCGGGCACACCGGTTCGCAGGCACCGCAGTCGACGCATTCGTCCGCGTGGATGTACAGGGCCCGCCGGCCTTCGTAGATGCAGTCCACCGGGCATTCGTCGATACAGGACTTGTCCTTGACGTCGACACAGGGCTGGGCGATCACGTACGTCATGAGGATCTCATCCACAGGGTCGGGGGCGGGTCACGCCCGGGAGAAGGCGAGCACGGCGTTCTGGCCGCCGAAGCCGAAGGAATTGCTGATGGCGACCTCCACGGTGGCCGTGCGCGCCGTCTTGGCGACGACGTCCAGCTCGACCTTGGGGTCCTGGCTGTCGAGGTTGGCGGTGGGCGGGATGACTCCCCGGCTGACGGTGAGGGCGGTGACGGCCGCCTCGATGGCGCCGGCGGCTCCGAGCGAGTGGCCCACCACGCCCTTGATGGAGGTGACGGCGGGCCGCTGACCCAGAACCCTGCGGATCAGCTTCGCCTCCGCCACGTCGTTGAGCGGCGTCGACGTGCCGTGCGCGTTGACGTGGTCCACGGCGTCGGGGGCGAGTCCGGCGTCGTCGAGCGCCGCACGCAGCGCGAGTTCGGCGCCCGCGCCCGTGGGATCGGGAGCGGTGGCGTGGTGGGCGTCCGCGGAGGCGCCGTATCCGCAGACGTTCGCGTACACGCGGGCTCCTCGGGCCTTCGCGTCGGCCGCACGCTCCAGGACGAGGACGGCGGCCCCTTCTGCGGGGACGAAGCCGTCGCGGTCGACGTCGAAGGGACGCGATGCCGCGCGCGGGTTGCCCTGGCGGCCGCTGAGTGCGCCCATCTGGCTGAAGCCGGTGATGATCGAGGGGATCAGGCACGCCTCCGTACCGCCGGTGATCACCACGTCGCAGACGCCACGGCGCAGCAGTTCGCGGGCCATGCCGATGGCCGTGGTGCCGGACGCGCAGGCGGTGGCGGTGACGAAGTTGGGGCCGCGGGCACCGTGCTCCATCGCCACGTATCCGGCCGACATGTTGACCGCCAGCATGGGGATCAGCAGCGGGGACACGTTCAGCGGGCCGCCGTCCAGGAGGACGTGGTGTTGCTTCTCCCAGCTGCCGGCGCCTCCGATGCCGCTGCCGAGGACGACGGCGACCCGGGTGCCGTCCCAGTTGCCCGGGTCGAGCCCGCTGTCGGCGACCGCCTCAGCAGCGGCGGTGAGGGCGAGCTGGCTGCTGCGGTCGTAGCGCCACGCCTTGCGTCGCCCGATGGCCTTGTCGGCGTCGTAGTCGGGGATCCAGCACCCGATGTGGGCGGGGGTGCCCTCCAGGGCCGGGACCTCCGAGGCGACCGTGCCCTCGGGGTCACGTATCACGTCCCAGGACGCCTGGGCTCCGATCCCCGCCGCGGTCACCATGCCGATCCCGGTGACCGCGGCGTCGAACGAGCCGGTGGAGCCTGACATCAGGCCACCACCAGCTTGCTCTCGATGACGGACGCGGCCTGGCCGAGGGTGTCCTCGGAGCCGAGGTCGTCGTCGGACAGCTTGACGCCGAACTCCTGCTGGACCGTCAGGGTCAGTTCCACCAGGGCCAGTGAGTCGAGTTCGAGCTTGCTGAAGGTGTCCTCGGGGCCGACCTCGTCGGTCTCGAAGCCGAAGTTCTTGACCAGCAGCTGGACCAGACGCGGGTAGGTGTCGCTCATGGCGGTACTCCTTGCGAGGTGATGGCCTACAGAGATGACGATCATTCAGACGGATGTGACTTCGGGCCACGTCAGGGTTGCCGCGCCCCAGGTCAGCCCGCCCCCGAACGCGGCGAGCGCCGTGCGGTGCCCGGCTCGCAGGGTGCCCGCGGTGACAGCGTCGGCGAGGGCCAGGGGGATGGACGCGGCGGCGGTGTTGCCCACCCTGTCGAGATGGACCGGGAAGCGTGATCGGGGCAGCCGCATCTGATCGGCGACCGCGTTGATGATGCGAAGGTTGGCCTGGTGGGCGACGAACACGTCGATGTCGTCGAGTGTCCACCCGGCCCGTGCCGCGGCTTCGAGGGAGGCGTCGACCATCCGCTCCACCGCGTTGCGGAAGACCTGTGCGCCCTCCATACGGAAGTACGGGTCGGCTCTTTCGGCGTGCTCGGCGCGGATCGGGTCGCGCGAGCCGCCCGAGGGGATCCGGATCAGCTCGCTTCCGGTGCCGTCGCTGCCGAGGACCACCGGCCCGAGCGCGCCGGGCTCGTCCGGTTCGCCCGCGCGCAGGACGACGGCGCCGGCCCCGTCCCCGAAGATCGCCCGGGTGGAGCGGTCCTCGGGGTCGAGGATGCTGGAGTACGTCTCGGCCCCGATGACCAGGACGCTGCGCGCCGTGCCTGCGGCGATGAGGCCGCCGCCCACGGCGAGGCCGTACAGGAAGCCGGTGCACATCGCCGCCACATCGAAGGCGGGCACGGTGCCCAGGCCCAGACGGGCCGCCACCGCCGGCGCTGTGGCCGGGCAGGAGTGGTCCGGGGTGCTCGTCGCCACGATGACGGCGTCCACCGCATCCGTCGAGGCGGACTTGAGCGCCCGTTGGCCCGCCTCGACGGCGAGGTCGGAGGTGGCCGTGCCGTTCTCGGCGATGTGCCGCTGCCCGATCCCGGTGCGGCTGCGGATCCACTCGTCGTCGGTGTCGAGCTCCCTCGCCAGGTCCGCGTTGGTGATCACCCGGGGCGGCAGATGGGTGCCCAGCCCGCACACCACCGCCGCGCGCCCCGCCGCCATCAGGCGCCTCCGACCTGGAGTCGCGCGGTCCGCTCCAGGGCAGTGACCTCGTCACTGACCTCGCCGAGGTAGTCCGACACGTCGAGATAGGAGCGCATCAGCGACACCTCTACGTACGGCATTCCGTGACTGACCAGATACTCCTTGATCAGCGGCTGGGCACGGCGCAGGTTGCGGCGCGGCATGGAGGGGAAGAGGTGGTGCTCGATCTGGTAGTTGAGGCCACCGTAGAAGAAGTCGGTGACCCGGTTGGGCAGGATGTTGCGAGAGGTCACCACCTGGCGGGTCAGCCAGTCGAGCTCCTCCTCCTCGCCGTCGCGCACAGGCAGGCCCTTGTGGTTGGGCGCGAAGAGCAGCCCCATGTAGAACCCGAAGAGGGCCTGGTGGACGACGATGAACGCGAGGGCCTTGACCGGCGGGAGGACCAGGAAGACGGCGGTGAAGTACGCCGCCAGGTGCAGGGTGAGCAGGACCAGGTCGGTGACCACGTAGCGCTTGATCACACCCATGCGGGCGGCGATGTATCCGGAAAGGTGCATGCGCAGCCCTTCCATCATGATCACTACGTAGAACATCCAAGCCTGGTGGCGCACGATGAACCGAGCCATGCCGCTGGTCTTCTTCGTGTGGTGCTTGGAGGTGAAGATGACCTGGCGACGTGTGATGTCGGGGTCGAGGGAGAGGTGGTTGGGGTAGTTGTGGTGCTTGGTGTGGTGCCCCACCCACCAGCCGAAGCTGACCCCGGTGAGAAGGTTGCCGTGGATGTAGCCGATGACGTCGCTGCCCTTGCGGGTGCGGAAGATCTGGCGGTGTCCGGCATCGTGGCCGATCAGGTCGGTCTGGCCGAAGCACATCGCCAGGAAGACCGCGACGGCCAGCTGCCACCAGCTGTCGCCCACCAGGGCGAAGGCGGTCCAGCCCGCGGCGAGCAGCAGCAGATTGACGGCGATCTTGAAGACGTAGTAGGCGGGCTCTCGATCCATCAGGCCGGCCCGCTTCACCACTTTGGTGACCTCGTCGAAGCTGGCCGTCGGGCTGTCGGCGCCGCCCGCGGCACCGGCCCCGCTGGCTGAAGTCATATCGCCTCCTCGAGCCCCATGTAGGCGAGCCGGGTGTGCTGCATCTTTTCGGCCCACGCCTTGCCGGTCTCCATGCGCTCCTCGGGAGTGGTGTCGGCCAAGCGCCGCCCCGGCCACGCCTCGTAGTCGCCGAGCAGATGGCCGTGTTCGTCGATGCCCTTCTGGAACAGCGTCTCCCGGCGCAGCACTTGCTCGGTGGTGGGCAGCCGGCCCCACAGTTCGTAGCCCTCCGCCATCAGCTCCAGGAGCCGCGGCTTGTCTTCGGGGTGCTTGAGCAGGTGCTCGCGCAGGATGGAGCTGCCGACGGTCAGGTGGCGGATCTCGTCGATGCCCGCGCCTCGCTCGATGTCGGCGGCCGCCGGGTCGAAGACCCGCCACTTGCGCTCGCTGAGCTCGGCGGCGGGGGCGAGGACGCCCTCGACCAGGACGGTCAGGACCAGGACGCCGCCGATGAAGTCCCGCTCGTCGCGCAGCACCCTGAGGCCGAAGTCCTCCAGCGGTACGAGGATGGACTCGCGGTCCTCGGCGGCGAGCCGGTCCACCTCGGCGAGCAGGTCGTCGGGGGCGGTGCCCAGCTGCAGCAGGTGGCTGCGGAACACCATCGCGTGCCGCGCCTCGTCGATGAGCTGGGTGGAGTAGAACTCCATGGTGTCGTTGTCGGGCGCCAGGGCGACCATGTATCCGATGGCCCGGGTCGCCTTCTCCTCGGCGATGGAGCGGAAGGCCAGCTCCTGTTTGATCGCCGCGTTGAGCGGACCTTCCTGCCGTACGACGTCCAGCGGCTGTACGTCGTCGGCGTGCCCGAGGATCCGGCCACGCAACGTTCCCTGCGGAACGGACCGCAACCAGTACGCCAGATCGCACGTCGCCGCCGAGAGCTCCAGGTTCAGTGCCCCGTCCATGAGCGAGGGGGCCTGCTCCCAGTCCGCCTCGGAGGGGATGTTCGAGGAGGTCATCACTGCTTCCTTTCGGTATTCATCGCATTGACGGGGTTCGCGGCGTGCGGGGCGGAGGACGGGCCCGCGTGCAGCACGCCGGCGAAGTTGACCAGAGGGGCGCCGACGGTGGCGGCGCCGGTCAGCACGCGGGCGATCACCAGTTCGTGATCGCCTGCGGCCACCGTCCGCTCAAGTCGGCATTCGAGCCAGGACACGGCTCCCCGCAGCCGTGGCGCACCGTGCGGTGACGGCTCCGCCCACACCCGGGGCGGCAGCTGGGCAAGGCCCCTGGGCCGGCGGCGCCGGGCGAAGTGACGGGCGAGCCACTCGTGGTCGGCGGCCAGGCCGTTGGCCACGAACGCCTCGGCGGCGAGAAGGGATGTGAGGCCCCGGCTTCCTTGGCGCAGCGCGACGCAGACCCTGGGCGGGTCGCCCGGGATCGTGGTCAGTGTGGAGACCGTGACCCCTTCGGCCTCGGCGGGTCCGCCGCAGGTGAGGACCGTCACGCCGGTGACGAAGTGCCGCATCGTGGTGTTCAGCGCGGCCTGAGCGGCGGCCGGGACCGTGGCGGAGTTCGTCATGTGACCGTGTGCAGGGCATCGTTGCTGCCCGTCGAGGCGGCGGCGGTGAACTCGCTGTGGAATCTGCGGTACGCCGGATGGGCTTCGGGTTCGAAGCGCAGTCCGAACGGCTTGAGGAAGTTGCCGAACAGCGCCCGGTCGCCGAAGAGGTGGATGGCCAGGGCGAGCAGCGCCCACTCGGCGCCCCACAGCCAGATCCAGGCCAGCGCCACGAGGCCCTGGGTGACCAGGCTGTGCATGACGTTGTAGGCCAGGTAGTACCCCTTGGGAATGTCGCCGTGCCCCTTGCGCCGGAACGCGATGGCGCCGGGGATGTAGCCGACGAGGTCGATGTAGAGGAACAGACCGATCGCGACCCACCAGCGGATCTCGCCGAGGTGGGCGAAGAAGAGAACGACGGACACCACGAGACCGAGGGCGTACTCCGCGCGTATGAGTCGGGCCGTGGTGGGCGTCATGAACAGGTTCTTGGTGTCCATGGCTCACTCCACCGGTGCGCCGGCGAGCTCGGGCTCGGCGGCCGGGCGGGCCACGGCCTGGGCCAGGGCCTCGTCGCCGACGACGGTTCCCCTGCCGCCGAACAGCCCGATGACGACGCGGGCGATGGTCTCCTTGATGACCCGTTCGGCGACGGGGTCGAGGATGCCGGCCAGGCTGGGGATGCCGAAGTCGAACTCGGCGCGGAAGTCGACCACACAGCCGTTCTCGGTGCCCAAGACGCGCCAGGTCCCCTCGAAGGAGTCGAAGTCTCCGTCGAGTTGGGTGAAGGCGATCGTCAGGTCGTCCGGGTCGAAGTGGTCGGACTCGGTCCAGCGCAGGATGCCGTTGCGGAAGTAGACCTCCCAGTCGCTGGTCTCCTTGTCGGCGCTGATCTCATGAATGGTCACGGCGCGGACCACCGGGGCGAGCTCGGGGTAGCGGGCGAACTGCTTCACCTGGTCGTACCCCCCGGCCGGTGAGGTCCCAGACAGCTCGACGGCCACGTGAACACTACGCATGGGCGGAGTCACCTTCGAAAGTCGATACGTATCGGGCAGCCTGCGCTCGGCAGGCGCGGTCGAATGCCTCGTACAGGAAGCTCGCGTCCGCGGCGCTGAGGACGGCGGGCGGCGTGAGCCTGATCACCAGGTGCGAGTTGAGCGAGTGGTTGGCCACCACGCCCTGCGAGATCAGTTCGATGAGCAGATCGCCCGCGGGGCCGGGGATCGCGAACTCGATCCCGATGAGCAGGCCCCGGCCGCGTACCTCGCGCACCACCGGACCGAAGTGGCGCTGGGCGATGTTGCGGATGGTGGTGAGCATCTCGGCACCGAGGTCGCGAGCCCGGTCGACCAGGCCGTCTTCCTCGATGGCGGCGAGGGCGCCGCGCACGGCGGCCATGGCCAGGGGCGTTCCGGAGAACGTCGAGGTGTGCAGGTAGGGGTCCTTGTCGAAGGCCGCGAACGCCTTCGGGGTCGCGATGACCGCGGAGACGGGCAGGATGCCGCCGCCGAGCGCCTTGCCGGCGAGCAGCACGTCGGGCGTGACGCCCTCTGCGTCGGCGCCCCACCAGGTGCCCAGGCGGCCGAGGCCCGTCTGGATCTCGTCGAGGACGAAAAGCGCGTCATAGGTGCGGCACAGCTCCTGCACGGCGCGCAGGTAGCCGGGCGGCGGCAGTACGACCCCGGCCTCGCCCTGGACGGGTTCGACGACGAAGCAGGCCCGCCCCGGCATGGTCTTGAGGAGTTCCTCCAGTGCGTCCGCGTCCCCGTAGGGCACGTGGTGGACGCCCGGCAGAAGCGGGCGGAACGGGTCTTGGAAGACGTCCTTGCCGGTCAGGCTGAGGGCACCCATGGTCTTGCCGTGGTACCCGCCGTGGGTGGCGATCAGCTGGTCCTTGCCCCGGGTTCGGGCGATCTTGATGGCGGTCTCCACCGCCTCGGCACCCGAGCAGGCGAAGTGCACCCGCTCCAGGCCGGCCGGGGCCCTGGCGGCCAGGGCCTCGGCGGCCAGGGCGGCCTGGGGTTCGAGGAAGACCCGGCTCGCGACGGGATGGCGCCCGAGCTGCTCGGTGACATGGCGTACGACGGTGGGGTGCCGGGCGCCGGTGATCAGCACGCCGTAGCTGCCGCAGTTGAGGAAGCGGCGACCGTCGTCGGTGGTGATCCAGGGGCCTTCGGAGCCGGTCTCGATGTGGCCGCCGAAGAGCTCGCCGAGGGTGGCACGGCCCTTGCTGAGGTGGGCGCGATACAGCCGCCCGACGTGCTCCCGGTCGTGAGCCGGCGCGTCCGTGATGGTGGTCATGTGACAGCTCCTCAGGCCAGCCGCAGCGGCTTGCCGCCGATGTGCTCGACGAACGGCTCGGCGAAGCTGGAGCGGGACGGTGGGTGGAAGGAGAGCCCGTTGGAGGCTGCTGCCAGATAGCCGATGTCGCCGCTGCTGATGAACGCCATTCCACCGAGGAGTTCCACGGCCCTGCGCACGGTTTCGCCGATGGCGTCCTGGGCACCGTAGCGGGCCACCAGGGACTTGCCGAGCGCGGCGTTGCCCGTCTCGCCGTCCTCGGTCATCCGGGCCACGCCTTCGAGCAGCAGGGCGGCCGTCTCCAGGCGGGTGACCAACTGCGCCCGCTCGGAGACCGAGCCGCGCCCGCCGGTGGTGACACGCTCTGCGAGCGCGCTGGCGATGCCGAGATACGAGGCGGAGATCAGCATCTCGAACCAGATGAAGCCGACGGTCTGGAGCTCGTCCAGCTCACCGCTGTCGCCCACCTCGGTCCGCATGACCTGCTGTTCGTCGACCAGTACGTCGGTGAGGCGAATCTCGTCGCTCTCAGCGCCCGCCAAAGCCCAGCTGGACCAGAAGGGATGGACGGTGACGCCCTCGGTCTGGCGGGGCACGAGCAGCACGGCCATCTCACTGGTGCCGTCCGGTCCGGGCAGCGCGACGCTCGCCGTGAGCAGGTCCATGGAGGAGGAGAGACTGCACGGCTTCTTGGAGCCGTTGATGCGGTAGCCCTTGCCGCCCTCGTCCAGTCGGGCCTCCATGGTCGGCGCGAGGATGCCGCGTCCTGGCCTTCCCTCGGCGAAGCCGGAGGCGACCAGCAGGTTCTGTTCCACGATCCCCTCGAGCAGCGCCCACTCGACACCACTGGACTGAAGGCTGCCGGCAAGCGAGAAGAGCGTGGCGACCGAGAAGTGGTGCATCGTGGTGGCCACGGCGAGGGAGGGCGATGCGGCGGCGAGCGCGCGGGTCACCTCGACCGCTTCCAGGGGGCCCGCGCCGAGGCCCGCATACGTCTTGGGGATGACCAGGGCGGGTCCGCCGTGCGAGCGGAACAGCTCGATGGCGGGGCTGTCGGGCCGCTCCAGGTCGTTGAGCGAATGCTTGGCGAGCGCGCCGAGCAGTCCGGGCAGATAGCGCTCGCAGGTGTCGCGGGCGGCATCCAGTGCACGCATGGGAACTCCTTCGCAGAGGCGGGATGCGGGGTGGTTACGAGGTCTTCTTCTCGCGCAGAGTCCGCCAGGCTCCGAAGACCGCGTCGCGTGGCCGGGAGCCCGTGGAGATGCTCACGCCCTGGACATGGGAGGTACGAAGAATCGGGTAGTTGGCCTCGCCGAACACGCCGCCGGTCAGCCCCGTGCCGCCATGGGTGGGCAGGCAGGGCAGGAAGCCGATGTGGGAGTCGTTGACCTTGAGCAGACCCCCGTTGTTCACCCGCGCCAGGAAGCGGTCCACGACCCGGGAGTCCCTGGCCCACAGGGAGTTGCGCAGTCCGTAGGCGTTGGAGTTGACGAAGTCGATGAAGTGTTCGAGGAGTTCGTCGTCCGGCGCGGGCTCCGCGACCACGATGGGCAGCAGCGGGAAGAACGTCTCGTGCACCACGGCTTCGACCTCGCGTGCGCGATCCAGGCCGCGGACGACGATGACGGTCGGCTCCAGGAAGATGCCGTTGGGATCGCGGCGCCCGTCCATCTGCATGGCGTGCCCGCCGCAGGCCAGCTCGGCACCCTTGGTCAGCGCGTCGTCCAGGCACGTGAAGAACTTCTCGTTGCGCAGCACGGGCGTGAGCAGTACGTCGGGCTCGGTCGGGTAGCCCGGCCGGATGTGGCCGACCTTGCGGATCAGGGCGGCGACCAGGTCGTCGGCGACGTCGGGATGGACCAGGACCTGGTTGGGAATCATGCAGAGCTGTCCGGAGCCGTAGAAGCTCTCGGTGAGCGCCTCGGCCGCCAGCTCGATGTCGGCGTCCTTCCAGACGGTCACGACATCGTTGCCCGCGAGTTCGAGGATGGGCTTCTTGCCTTCGGCCACGCAGCGCGCCTCGAACTTGGTGCCGTTCTCGCTGGAGCCGAAGTAGATGATGTCGTCGACGTCGGGGCTGGCGAGCCAGGCCGAGAGCATGGGGCCGGGGTCTCCGCAGACCACGTTGAGGGTGCCGGGCGGGGCGCCCACCTCGTCGAGTGCGGGGGCGACGATCTCCTGCATCACGTACATCACGCCGAGCGGGCCGCTGCGCGGGGCGCGGACGATCAGCGAGTTGCCGCCCATGATGGCGGTGACGCCGAGCAGCGCGCTCGAAAGCGGCGCGTTCTGGGGCGGGTTGAGGCACACCACGCCGTCGGGCCGCCTGCGCACCTGGAGCCGGCGCTCACCGCGGTGGAACTCCTGGAGCATCTGGGAGCGGTAGAACGCGTTGGATTCGGGGCTGAAGCACTCCAGCATCCCGGAGACCTGCCACTGGGCGAGCATCAGGGGATGCCCCTCCTGGACGAGGATCTCCGCTATCTCCTCGGCCCGTTCGGCAAGCCTGTCGTGCAGAAGCGCACCGAAGCGCCCGATGCGTTCGTCGAGGGGGAACGCACCCCAGGCGGGGGCGGCTTCCGCCGCGGCGTCGATCGCCCGCTGGACGGTGGCCCGATCCGCCTTGGCGACCCGCCCCACGACGACATCAGGCCGGTCCTCGGCCGTGATGCGCCCCTGTTCCAGTTTCCGCTTCAGCGTCAGGCTGGCGAAGACGTCATCGAGCAGGATGCTGGAATTGATCACATATACCCAGTCAGTGCTTTCCAGCGACTCACCCCTCACATAAGAGTGATAGGTGCGCAGAGAAGCGGCTTCTTGGGGTGGAGCAGACTGATTCTGCGACACCGGGCGAGACAGCTGTGTACTGCCCACGGACACTCCTCATCGTTCGAAAACTTACCAGCGCAAGCCTCGCGAACGATACTTTCAGAACCCTCTGATAGGTCGCTTAGATCTCACTGATACAGGCTTTTCAGCATCTCATCGTCACCTTGTGCTACATTCCCGCATACGCATAGGCGATTTGACGATGGAGTGGACTGATGAGCCCGTCGGTAGAGTCTTCTCAAGGCGCTCAGGGGAAACTTGAGTCAGTTCTGAAGTCGATCCGGGATTACGGTGAGAATCCCAGCGCTTTCCTTGCCGTCAATGACGGGAACGAACACTTCGAAGGAAGCGGTCAAGGGGTCATCACCTATCGTCGGGCGGGCAGGTACTTCATCCAGTTCGGCGGCGCGTTCGCCGAGAAGGAGCAGCAGCGCACACTGCTGGACGAGTTCGCCAGGTACGCGCGCGCAAAGCGGCGCAAGATCGTCGGGATCCAGCTCCAGCAGACGGACGTCGAACTGTTCGCAGCCGCAGGCTTCACCGTGAACCAGGTGGGCTCCTCGTACTCGGTGCATCTTCCGGAATTCACGCTGCGCGGCACGAAGTTCGTAAAGCTGCGCAACAAGATATCGAGGGCGAAACGCAGCGGCCTCGAAGTGCGCGAACTGCCGTACGACGAGGACGTCAGGAATCAGATCGCGGAGATCGACCGGAACTGGCTGCGCTCGAAGGGCAGGCACGTCAAGGAGATCGAGTTCCTGGTGGGGCAGATGGGCGGCCCGGCACAGGAGTACCGCCGGCTGTTCGTGGGGCTCATCGAGGGCAGGCCGGTCGCCTACATCTCGTACTCCCCGGCCTATGGCAGCCGACCGGGCTGGCTGCACGATCTGAGCCGGCGCCTTCCCGACGTGGGGCCGGGCGTCATGGAGGCCATCAACGCCGCGGCGATCGAGCGGTTCGTCGAGGAGCGCGCCGAGTGGCTGCACTTCGGCTTCACTCCGTTCACCGGTCTTGACCCGGCGTGCGAACTTCCCGGCAACAGCGCACTGACGGGGAAGTTCATGCGGCTGCTCGCGGATAAGGGGGGCTCGATCTATCCGGCGGCGACACAACTGGCCTACAAGGAGAAATGGGGGCCGCACCTGGTGCTGCCCGAGTATCTGGCGTTCCAGGGGGGCGCCAGCTTCGGGGCGATCTGGCAGGTCCTGCGCGTGACCAAGTCCATCTGACCACCCCTGCGGCAGGACGCTCCCGGGACGGGCGGGCGCCCCGGGGCGACCAGCCGGAGATCTTGTGGTGAAGCCGTCCCCGCGCACGGCCCGGCGCCTGGACCGGTGGAGCGGCGCGAAGGTCTGCCCGACGGCGTGGCGGAGCTGGATGCGGTGCGGCCGGTCGAAGACGCCGGACCGCATCCAGCGGTCCGGGCGCCGCCGGCAGGTCCGCCCGGATCCGAAGCCCAGCCCCGGGTGGACGGTCGGCCGCGACGGTGAACGAGATCAACAAGCGCTCGCCGGCCTCGCCCGGCACCAGATCCGCACGTGGACGCCCCGGCACCGCCACGTCACCGCCGGCGTGCCGGCCACCGCGTTCCCCACCGTCCAGCAGGTCGGCCCGCCCGGATCTCGCGCCGGGCCTCGGCCGCGGCGCCGGCGAGCCGCACGGGGGTCGGCCCGCCGGCCCGCCCAGCCCCTCAGCCGACCTGGTGCAGCAGGCTCGGCCCCTGACGCAGGATCTCGGCCATGGTCTTCTGCAGGACCGGCCCCGGCTCCAGACCGAAGTCCGCGGACAGACGCTGGCGCACCCGGTGGAAGGTGCCGATGGCGTCGGCCTGGCGGCCGCATCGGTACAGGGCGATCATCAGCTGCTCGCACAGCCGCTCCCTGAGCGGGTGGCGCGAGAGCAGTTGCTCCAGCTCCGACACCACCTCGTAGTGGCCACCGAGCGCGAGCTTGGCCTCGATGAGGAGCTCCCTGGCCATGAGCCGCGTCTCTTCGAGCCGGGCGGCGGCGGTGCGGCAGATCATGCCGTGCCCGGTGTCGAGCAGCGCGGGCCCCCGCCACATCTCGAGGGCGCCGGTGAGGAGGGCGATGGCCCTCTCCGGCTCGCGGGCCCTGACGCGGCTCGCCAGTTCGACGTCCAGGATGAACCGCGAGGCGTCGATGTTCTCCGGCGGAAGCACGAGCATGTATCCCGACCCCGACGTCCGGATCACATTCCGTGATTCCTCCTTTCCACTGTGCTGCACCAATGCCCGGCGCAACCGGGCGATATGGCCTTGAAGTGAATTCGCCGCGCTCCGCGGCGGCTGCTCGCCCCAGAGTTCGTCAAGCAGAGCGAAAGACGAAACCGTCATTCCGGGAGTGAGAGCGAGTGTGGCGATGATTGCCCTGAGCTTCTCACCCGGAATGTCGATCGGAATGCAGTGATCGGTGACGATCAATGGCCCGAGTAGTCCGATGCGCATCTTAAACCCCCCGTGGTTCGAACTGATGAATGGGCGTGTTACATTGAACTCGACCACACGCACGGAAACGTCAGAAAAGAAACCATAAGAACGCACAACCCTCAAGAATGCTGCTTGACGACGGAAGATCCGACCAACCCTTTCCGGACCGAGAGATGCGGCACCACTTTGAGCGAGCGACGTTTCGAACTTTACATCGATCCCAGAACATACACTCGTGCTGGTTTTGATCACAACCCTTCCCTCGACTCGATGTTGGGGCTCTTTTGGGTCAATGGAACAAGAATCAGCCAAGATCCACTCACCTTAAACATCGAATTCAAGCCTCGTTGGTCATGGCGGAACTCATCGACAGATTGACAAGGAGCGTGTGTGACCAGACAGGAACGGGCGGCCAGGACCCGCCAGCTCATCCTGGAGGCCGGGGCGGAGGAGTTCGCCGAACGCGGCTACGTGGCCGCGACATGCGTCGGAATCGCCGCGCGAGCGGGTGTCACCAGGGGGGCGTTCTACTTCCACTTCCCGTCCAAGCGCGATCTGGCGAGCGCCGTACTGGACGAGTGGATCGCCCGCCCGGCCGCCGCGGGACCGCTGCCGTTCAAGCTGGAGGAGTTGAAGGAGCGGGCGCTGGCGACGGCCCGCCAGCTGGAGAACGACCCGATAGTGAGCGGCAGCTTCCGGTTATGTCTGGAACAGGGGCTTGACACGGCGGAACGACAGCGTCCGTATCTCGTCTGGACCGGGCGCTACCAGCACCTGCTCGAAGAGGCCGGCAGGCAAGGGGCGTTGCGCCCCGATGTCGCCACCGGCGAAGCCGCAGAACTCCTGGTCGGCGCCTTCGCCGGCGCCCGCCTCGCCTCGCAGCTCCTGCCCGACGAGGCCGATCTGGGGCAGCGGGTGGTCTCCTTCATGCGTCACCTGCTGCCGCACATCGCCACCCCCGAGGCCCTCGACCGCATCGAGCTCGCCAGGGGCGCCGACGCGGCGGCCGAGCCCCGGACCACCACGGGGCAGGAGGCGTGAATGGCGGTTGGGCCACCCGGGAATCCGCATTCGAGCCGTCCGCCGTTCCGGACGTCGCCCCCATTGCAGATTCCGACTGTCGGTACGTAACCTAGACTGTCACTCACGTACGCGCTGCCAGGACGGTGGCCCCTTCAGGGGAGCATCGCGGCGGCGAAGGTCGGCTGCGACCCTGGTGGCGAAAGCCGGTCGTAAGGAGGAGTACAGGATCATGACTCAGCAGACGGTGACACGGCGAACCGGACGCCGCACCCAGCAGGAGCGCTCCTCCACGACCACACAACAGCTCCTCATCGCCGCACGGAAGCTGTTCGCCCGGGACGGATACACCCCGACCTCGCTCGACGCCATCTGCGATGCCGCCGAGGTCACCAAGGGCGCGTTCTACCACCATTTCAAGAACAAGGAGCAGCTCTTCCGAGCGGTGTACGAACGCGAACAGCAAGACCTCTCCAGTGCGATCGCCCAGAAGTACTCGCACTACAACGACCCCTGGGAAGCACTGTTCCAGGGAATGCGGGAATTCCTGGTCGGCTCCATGGAGCCCAGCACGCAACGCATCACCCTCATCGACGCGCCGGGTGCGCTGGGGTGGGAGGCGATGCGCGAAATCCGCACCGACTGTCGGCGCATGATGTTCTACGGCCTTTGCCAGGCCCTGGGCAAAGGGCGATTCCCCCGGCACGAAATCGAGTCGCTGGCCTCAATGGTCTACGGCGCCCAGTGCGAGGCTGCCATGGCCATGGCACACACGGACGATCCCGACGAGCTCCTCGAAGCCACCCTGCGCCAGTTCCGCTATCTGTTCGACTCCATTCGGCGCATGCCTGCCACGTTGGAGCCGTAGACCGGTCGACCGGCGGGTCCTCGTACCGGAGTCCATCCCCGCCGCGGGCACCCGGACGTCCGCCGCGGGCACCCGGACGTCCGCCGGCAGGTCCTCGCGAACGTCGGGTGCCGGAGGTCGCTGACCCGAGCGCGGTGGCGTCAGGGCTGCTCCGGGCCGGCGTCGCCGGCGTGGGGCACTGCCCGGCCTCGGGCATCGGGCCGGAGCCTGGACGTCGGGCGGCCCTCAAGGCGGACCGGCCACTCCGAGCGGCGCCCTGCGAAGGCCTCCTGGGAACGCCGGGGGTCGCGCCTCAGCGGAGGGACGGTGGGCCGTAGACGCCGAGGTGGACGCCCAGACGGCGGATCGTCGCCGCGGCGGCGATGGCGTGGCCCCGTGCGTTGACGTGCCGGCCGTCCGCATCGAAGATGCCGGGGTCGGCGTCGGCGGGGTGGGCGCTCAGGTCGACGTGGATCGCGCCGTTGCGCAGCGCCAGGCTGTAGGTGCGCTCCGACAGAAGTCGCAGGCGTCGACGCAGGACGTCCTTGGGTACGTCCTGGGCGCTGCCCCTGCCGAACGGCGCGAGGATGACCACCTCGACGCCCGCGTCCCTCAGCGGTGCGATGATCCGCGCCAGTTCCGCCTCCGTCGCGTCGGCGTCGAAGGATTCGCGCAGTACGTCGCTGCCGCCCGCCACCACGGCTGCGAGGTCGGGCTGGAAGGTCAGCGCCTTGCCGAGCTGCCTGGCCCGCACCTCGGCGGCGACCGGGTCCCGCTGGGCCAGGTTGAGATAGGCCAGGTCCGGATGGACCGAGCGCAGCGCGGCGGCCACGCGGTGTGCCCAGGAAGCGTCGTCGTACCCCTCGCACGACTCCCCCGGCCCTTCTGCGAAGGCGTCGCCCAGTACGACGAACCGCCGCCAGGGCGCCTGCGCCAGTAGCTCGGTGGCCATGCCCGGGGCGATGCAGTAAGGGTCGTACCGCTCGTCGGCAGAGCGCGCGTTCACGGTGTCCCACCTTCCTTCTTTCGGCGTCCTTCACCTTGGTCTTGCGGCCCGGAACGGCCTTCTTGGGACGAGCGTCGGATCGCCGGCACTCCCTTCATCGAAAATCCGGCCGGGCGTCCTGCGACACGCCGAAGCCCGAGCTCCTCCGAGGAGGAACCCGGCGGTCCCGGCGGGGCATACCGTTGCGGGGGGCAGAACGGTCTCGCGCCCGCCGGGACCGGGCCTCGGAGGCGGCGGATCAGGCGCTCTTGGCGGCCAGGTGCTTGCCCAGCGTGCGGATCACTTCGGTCGCGACGACCGCGTGCCCGCGCACGTTGAGGTGAAGGCCGTCCGCGGCGAAGATCGGCTCCTTGCCCGCGGGGTGGCTGGGAAGGTCGACGTGAAGGCCGCCCATCCGCTGCGTCACCGCCTGGGTGAGGTCGGAGAACTGCTGGAGCCGCTGCTTCATGACCGCCTTGTACTTGTCGGCGACGTACGGCGTCCAGGTGTTGTCGAACAGGCCCATCGTCACCACGGTGCAGCCCCGGCTGCGCAGCGCCGAGACCATGCGGGCCTGTTCCGTCTCCACGGCCGCCGTGTCGAAGTGCTTGCCCAGCAGGTCGTTTCCGCCCGCCACCACGATGGCGATGTCCGGCTTGAAGTCCAGCGCCGGGTCGAGCTGAGTGGCCCTGATCTTCGCTGCCGGGAGGTCCGGCACGCCGAAGTTGTGGTATTCGAGCTGCGGGTTGATCTGGCGCAGCGCGGCTGCGACGCGGTCGGCCCAGCTGAGGTCGGCGTAGCCCTCGACGGGTTCGCGGGTGCCCGCGACGATGCTGTCGCCGATGGCCGCGTACCGGGCCCAGGGGGCACCCTGGAGCTGGGCGGTGATCTCCTCCACGGTCAGGATGTGCGGGTCCTGCAGCTCCTGCGTGCGGTCCGAGGGCAACTCCGTGCTCGTCATGGCTGACATCTCCTTGGGGTGAGGCGGGGGGTGGGCCGTTCTAGTTCGCGGCGTCGGTGGTCGGGGTCTTCTGTTCGCCGGCGGCCTGCGCGGGGGGCTCGGCGGCGGGCGGGGTCGGCGGCAGCTTGATGGTGAGGCCGAACCCGAGGAGGGCCACCACCACCGAGGCGCACGCGGCGATCAGGTAGATGCGCTCGAAGTCGGCGATGTCCTTGAGGGCTCCGGAGACCACGGTGGCCAGGATCGCGATGCCGATGGCGCCGCCGATCTGCCGGGCCGTCTGGTTCAGACCCGTCGCCCCGGCGAACCGCAGCGGCGAGACGGAGAGCGCGGCGGCCGTGGAGGTACCGGTGGTGATGGCGCCCATGCCGACACCCGCCAGAACACCGAGCGGAAGCCAGTAGGCGAGGAACATCGAGTGGTCGGGGAGGGTGAAGGCGAGCAGGAAGCCGGTGCCTGCCAGGATGATCGCGCCGCCGGCGGTGGCGAGCCGCGGCCCGTACGTGGGCGGAAGCTTGCCGACCCGCATCGCGACGATCGTCGCCGCGAACGCGCCCGGCGTCATGGCGAGTCCGGCCTCCAGCTCGGAGTAGCCCCACACCTGGGTGACGTACAGGACGCCGACCAGGAGCCACGAGAAGAGCGCGATGCCGTAGAAGAACGCGGCGGCGTTCGCCAGGGCGAAGGTGCGGTTGCGCCACAGGGTGACTTCCACGGCGGGGGCCGGGTGCTTGGCCGAGCGCAGCAGGCACAGCGCGATCAGGACCGGGCCGGCGATGACGCAGACCAGGCTGGAGGGCTCGGTCCAGCCCCACTCACTGCCCTTGCTGATGCCGAGGCAGAACAGACCGACACCGGCGCCGAGCATGATCGTGCCCAGGAGGTCCGGGAGCTTGCGCTCGGTGGCCGGACCCGTCGAGCGCGGGATCGCGACGGCGCCGTAGAGGAAGAGCAGCCCGAAGGGGATGTTGATCAGGAAGAGGGAGCGCCAGCCGAAGGTGTCGACCAGAACGCCGCCGACAGCGGGACCGACCGCCGCCGCCAGGGCCGCCGCGGCGCTCCACTGGCCGATGGCCGCGCGGCGACGCTCGGGCGGGGTGTCCATGAGCACGATGGCGAGCGAGGCGGGGATCATCGCGGCCGCGCCGAGTCCCTGGATCGCGCGGGCCACCAGGAGGGTGTCGAGGTTGGGCGCTACGGCGCACAGCAGCGACGCCGCCGTGAAGACGCTGATGCCCGCGAGGAAGAGCGTGCGCCTGCCCAGAGCGTCCGCGAGGCGCCCCGCCGGGGCGAGGAGGGCCGCGAAGACGATCGCGTAGATGGTGATGACCCACGACAGGCTCTGGAAGGCGGAGCCCGTGAAGTCCTCGCGCAGGTCGGGCATGGCGAGGTTCACGACGGTGACGTCGAGCACCGCCAGGAACGAGGCTCCGGACGCCAGGAGCAGTAACGACGCCGTTGACCGTCGCTGTGGAGCGCCGGCATCGGTGGTAGCCACGGGATGCACCTCTTTCTTAGATACCGTTGGTAGGAATGTATTTAGCCCCGACAGCAGGTGTCAACGAGCTCCCGGCGACGTGACCCAGTTCACATACCAACAGTAGGTATTAATCCGCGAGGCGCAAGACCTGGCGCAACACCTCGGCGAGTTCCTGGGCCGTGAGCTCCTCCAGGCGCGCCAGGGCGTCGGCCGCGACCTCGTCCACGCCCGTGCGCAGCAACTTCTCGCGCACCAGAGCCGGATGGCCGCGCCAGGAAGCCGACCCGACGGCTCCGGTCCCGGCGGCCAGCTCGCAGGTCTCCTCGCGCCCGTCACGCATCCGCACCGTCATGCGGCAGCCCAGCATCTTGGTGGACTCCTCGAAGGAGGCGACGGGCGGGCCGAGCTCTTCCAGGAGCTTCTCCATGGGTATTCCGGGCAGCTCCGTCTCCCACTCCAGGGCGCGCCGCCCGGCGTGGCGCAGCGTCTCGCCGACCGGGGCGGTGGACATCACGCCCCGCCTGCTCAACTCCTCGTCCGCGTGCAGCCGCACCCGCTCCGCGAGCTGCCAGCGTCCCTCCTCGGCCAGGCCCGGAGGGGCGAGGTCGGCTACGGTGAGGCCGCCGGTGAGCAGGGCGGTGGCGACGTTGTACCCGGCGCTGAGGTTGAGGGCGGGCAGGGAGGTGGCGGCGCCCCGCACATAGCCGTCCGCGTGCCCGCTCATCACCATGGTCATCCTGGGCACGGCCACGTCGACCGAGGCGATGCCGGCCGGGTCCGCAGGGCGCAGCCTGCGATGCAGCTCGGCGGCGCACTCGACCAGCGCGTCCAGGTGGACGCCGACGGGCAGCAGTTTGAAGGAGAGGGTCTCGGTGTGCCAGCGCTCGCCGAGGCCGTACGCCACGAGCTCGGGCACGGCCGCCCCGGCGAACACCGCGAGGAGCCCCTCGGGATGCTCGATCACGTCGTCGCGGCCGGTGAGCCCGGCGAGCGCGGCGGCGCAGGCGTCGATCGCCGTGCGCACGGGAGCGGCGGCGGACAGCACCTTCGCGTCGCTGGCGAGCACGGCGGGACGCAGCGCGCGCGGGGGCGCGGCCAGCGCCAGGCCCCAGGCGTTCAGCAGCTTCCCGGCGTCCGCGCCCGCGCCGTGCAGCAGGGCGGCGCAGGCCGCCACAAGATGGGTGTGGCCGGCCCACTGGCCCCGGAACGGGCCGAGCGTGCCGGCGGCGGTGACGCGGGCGGCAGCCTCGTTGGCGGCGGTCACGGCGGTGATCAGGGCGCGCCCGGACAGCGCCTGGCGCCTCTGGTGGGCGACCGGCACGCCGACGGCGGCGTGCGAGACGTGGCCCGCGTACAGGGTGTCCTCCAGATAGAGGCTGGAGGACAGCGCCGCCATCAGATGCGCCGTACGAGCCGGGTCGCCATCGGCGTCGAGGGGGCCGTACGCCGTGAGGAGGGTGCGGCCCACCGGGTGTGCGGCGGTGGCGCGGACCGCCGCCAGGTGGGAGACGACCTGGCTGGTGACGATCGCGCGGACACGAGCGGGGATGTCGTCGTACCGCAGCCCCGCGGTCCACTGCGCGAGAGCCCGGGTGAGACCCCCGCCGCTCTCACCGCTCATGCGAGGCCCTCGGCGAGCTCCGCGAAACTCGCCTCGCGCGGGGAGCCCGCTACCGGCGTCCGCGGGGCGAGGACGGGAAGGACGGCGGGGAGCACGTCGATGGTGTAGCGCGAGGCGTCGCCCGTGCGCAGTTCACCGTCGTGCTCGAAGGAGAGCCGCCGGCCGTCGGTGCGCTCGATGACGAAGCGGGAGCCCCGCTCGTACACCACGCCGGGGCGCCCGATGTGGCTGCCGTCCTGGGTCAGTCCGGCCAGCTCGCGGACGCCCATCCGGCCGCCCACCACACAGACGTCGAGCAGGCCGTCGTCGATGACCGAGTGCGGCAGCAGTTTGAACCGGCCCGCCCGGTAGCGGCCGCCGCCGATGTTCACCAGGGTGACGGGGCCTTCGTGGACGACCCTTCCGTCCACGCTCACCCGGCCCTCGTACGGCGTGTACGTACTCATGATCCGAGCGACGGCCTGCTGGTAGCGGTCACGGCCCGGGACCTCGAACATGCCGTTGGCCGCCTCCAGGGCGTCGGCGACAAGGCCCGACCCCGCGCCGAGCAGCGCCAGGACGTCGATCTCCCGGATGTGCGCCATGTCCACCCAGCGCAGATGGGGGTGCTCGCCGGACAGGGCCTGGTCGAGGACCCGGCGCCAGGGGGCGTCGGCCCAGATCTCCTGGTAGAACGAATTCCCGGTACCGAAAGGGATGTTGACCATCGCGGGCCGCTTCCCCTCGGGCTGTACGAGGCCCGAGCGAGCCAGGCCCGACGCCACCTCGCGGGTCGTGCCGTCACCGCCGAGCACGATCACCGCGTCGCTGTGCGAGGCGGCGGCCTCGGCGGCACACTCCTCGGCGTGGCCCTGGTATGCGGTGTGCACGACGTCGATGTGCGGCACCAGGCTTTCGCAGTGCGCGATGACCTGGTCGATGCGCTGCCGATCGCGGGCCCCGGCCCGGGGGTTGGCGATCAACAGGGCGCGGGCCGCCCAGCTCGGCTCAGTCACCATGGCCGCTCACCTCTCGCTCAACGCGACGCGCCGTGACCAGGCCCATGAAGTCGTCGTCGCTGCAGTACGGGTCGGTGCCGCCGTAGCGTCGGACCAGGTCGGGCACGCGCAGCTGCTCCACAGGTTCGAATCCCGTGTCGCGGACCGCGGCGGCGGCGGAGTGCGGGGTCAGGCCGTTGATGTACGGCTCGCCCTGTTCGGCCACCTGGCGTGCCATCTGCAGCGCCCCCTCATAAGGGCTGGTGCCGTCCACGACGGCCTCGTCCATGTAGTCGAGGAGCAGCAGGCTGCCGGGCGCGACGGTGTCCGCCAGGTCGGCGAGGGTGGCGCGGCACGCCTCGGGCGGCAGGAAGAACGTCACCCCCAACCACCCCACGACGCACGGCGTGCCGATGTCGAAGCCGTGCGCGGTGAGCTCCGCACGCAGCGAGGCGCCCGCGGTGAAGTCGAGGGGCACCGAGGTGACCGGGGACGTGAGGCCCGCCGCGGCGAGCGCCTCCAGCTTGGCCGTCTGCGTCGCGGGGTGGTCCACCTCGAAGAACCGCACCGTGTCGGGGCCGGTGTAGCGCAGCGCCGTGGTGTCGTATCCGGCGCCGAGCAGCACCACCTGGCGCACTCCCGCGTCGACCGCGAGCGCGACCAGGTCCTCGAAGTAACGCTGACGCAGCAGGATCTCGGCGATGAATCCGCCGTGGGCGTGGTCCAGGCGCTGGAGTCGGTCGAGGGCCTCCTGCGAGGTGACGGGCGGGGGAACGGTGACGAACAGGTGCGCGTAGGTGTCACCGAGCAGTCGTCTGCCCGACTCGATGACGGCGTCGGCGGCACGGGCGCGGGCGGTGAGATGGGCGGTCTCGCTCGAGTGCCCGGACTGCAGCCGGGTGGGTGGAGGTGCGGCTGTCACGGCAGATGCCTCGCTCAGATATGGGTGCGGGTAAAGGGACGAACACTCCTGTTACGCGGGCGGCCACCGCACCCCTCAAAACAGTTCCGCCGCCCCGAGAGGGCGGCGAGCGACGCGATGTCCGGTTCGGGGAGGTCCCTCACGCGGACGCGCCCGCACGGCCGGTCCCTCCGGTCGGCGCCGATGCTGCGCTCGCACACGTTCCGACGACGACAGAGACGGCATCACGTCACATGCCGCCCACTGGGATGAGGGGCGGAGCCCTCTCGCGCGTAAGACACGCATAGGCACCGAAGCACGACGCGAGAGCACCCGAGAGGATTGAGGGAGACCAAGTGGCGACACTCACGGAAGAGCTGGCGGGATGGGCGAGCGTGCTGCGCCTCGACGAGATACCGGACGACGTCGTCACCACCGCCAAACACCAGATCCTGTCCCAGCTGGCCGCCGTACGGGCCGGCCTCGACCACCCCTTGGGCCGGCGCTTCGTCCAGGGCTTCGGTGCGCCGTTCCAGGACGACCCGGCCCGGTCCGCGTTCGTGCTCGCCGGTCTCGGGTCCTGGCTCCACTTCGACGACACGGCCTACGCCGGGCACCTGTCCAACTCGACCGTGGCCGTCCCCCTCGCGTACGCCACCAGCCAAGGGCTCACCGGTGAGCAGCTGCTCACCTCGATCATCGTGGCCAACGAGACGGCGGCGCGGATCACCGCCGCCACGACGCTGGGACCCTTCCGGGGCCAGAGCGCCGCGTTCACCCATGTCACCGGGGCCATAGCCGGGCGACTGCGCGGCGAGGGAGCATCGGCGCAGCGCTGGGTGGACACACTCGGCCTCGGCTTCGGGCTGCCTCCCCGCACCGTGCCGGTGGGCTTCCTCGACGGCGATGCCAAGCTCTTCGGCGCGTCGACCCCGGTGCGCGTGGGGCTCGACGCCTGTGACGCCTCGGCCGTGGGCCTCGCGGGCAGCCCGGTGATCTTCGAGCACCCGGAGGGGTTCCTCTCCCGGTTCGCCACCGTTCCGCTTCCCGAGGCCGTGGTGGCCGGGCTCGGCACGCGCTGGCACACCCGCACGACGTCCTTCAAGGTGCACCCCGGGGGACCGGGCATGGACTCCGCCATCGATGTGGGCCTGGAGCTGCACCGAGAGCTGTCCTCGCCGGACCGTCCGCTGCGCGCCGACGACATCGCCGAGATCAGCGTCGACACCTCCCTGTACACGGCGGTGGTGGAGCGACGGGCCGCCGAGTACCTGCGCGGCCCGCTGTCCCCGGTGAGCGCTTTGGTGTTCTCCCTGCGGTACACGCTGGCCACCGCGCTGCTCACGGGACAGTTGAGCACCGGCGACTTCACCGAGCAGGGGATGGCGGACACGGAGAGGTGGTCGCTCGCCGACCGGATGGACGTGCGCTTGGACCTGGACATGACGCGGGAGTTGTTCCACTGCGAGGTGCCCTTCGGCGAGGCGCTGCGGCAGGCCGGTGGACGGGGCAAGGAGTGGCTGCGGCAGTTCGGTGCGGGCTGGGAGGGCGACGGGCAGTGGCTTGTCGATCTGGTAGGCGAACTGCCCGCACCCAGCAGGGACTTCAGCGACGCACGCAAGGTGACCGGGGCACGAGTGCACGTGCGCCTGAGAGACGGGCGCAGCGTCAGCCGCGAGCTGCATGTACCCATGGGGGCCATCGGCGGCGAGGGCCGCCCGCCGATCGCGGGGGTGGTGCGGGACAAGTGGCTCGGTACGGGGGGCCGAGAGGAGTTCGCCGACGGGGTCGACCGCCTGGAGGAGGCGTCGGCGGACGAGGTGGGGCGGCTGCTGACACTGATCTTCGACGACGCCTCCTGAGGCGCACGGAGACCAGCCGTTGAGGACGACGAGGGCAGGGGCCCGGTGGTCACACCGGGCCCCTGCCCTCGGCCTGTTCGAAGACCGCGTACGCGGTGCACGAGGCCCACGTGACGTGAAGTGAAGCGACGTGAAGCGACGTCACGTCACGTCACGGAAACGGAAACGGCGCGGGACCGGTGGTCCGCCATGGACGGCACCGGCCCCGCGTCCGCGTCACCGTGCGGCCCCCCGCGTCCGGCTCCGCACGGAGGCTCCGGAATCAGCTGCCACCGGCTCCGCCGGCCGCGCTGAGCGCACCCTCGGCGATGGCCTCGTGGACCTCGGCACGCCTCGCCTCCATCTCACGGCGTTCCGCGTCGAGAGCATCGGCCTGGAGTTCGTCGGACTCCATCAGCTTGACCAGGTCGGCGCCCGCGAGATCCAGGACGCCCATGTCGTCATACGCCTGTCGGATCCTGGGGCTCCACAGGCCGATGTCCTTGACGCACGGCACGATGCGGGTGAAGAGCAGGGAACGGAACGCCCGCATGCGCGGCCCGTTGTTCATGTACTCCATGCACTCCTTCATGTCGAACCCGAGATTCTCCCAGACTTCCTGCATCCGCAGCCGGTCCCGCATCAGGTAGCAGCCCTCGATGATGAACTCCTCGCGCTCCGCGAGTTCCTGGCTGCTCAGGTTCTTGTAGTAGTCCCGCAGGGCCAGCCTTCCGAAGGCGACGTGCCGGGCCTCGTCCTGCATGATGTACGAGAGGATCTGCTTGGGCAGCGGCTTGGTGGTCTTGTCCCGCAGGATCCCGAAGGCGGCGAGCGCGAGCCCCTCGATGAGGACCTGCATGCCGAGGTAGGGCATGTCCCAGCGAGAGTCTCCCAGTGCCTGGCCGAGCAGCTCCTTGAGGTGGGGGCTGATCGGGTAGGTCATCTCGATCTTCTCCTGCACGAACCGGGAGAAGAGCTCCACGTGCCGGGCCTCGTCCATCACCTGCGTGGAGGCATAGAACTTCGCGTCCATGTCGGGGACGGATTCCACAATGCGCGCGGAACAGATCATCGCGCCTTGCTCCCCGTGCAGGAACTGGCTGAACTCCCAGGCCGCCATGTGCTGCCGCAGTTCCTGCTTCTCCCGCACATTGAGCTTGGAGTACTGCTTCGAGCCGTACAGGCCGAGCGTGTGCTCAGGGGTTCCGAGGGCGTCGTAGGGGTCGACTTCGAGGGACCAGTCGATGCGCTTCGCACTGTCCCACTGCTTGTCCTTGCCCTTTTGGTAGAGGTTCATCAGGGTTTCGCGCTCGGAATCGTATTCCCATGTGAAACGGCTCGTACCCGTCATGGGGAAGTTCCAGGCGAGTTCCATAAGAATGTCTCCTGCGGTCGCGATGAGCGCTGCACGGCGACGTGTCCGGCGAGATGTTCACATCGCCGGACACGTCGCCGTCCGCGTCTTGCAGGCGCAGCGGAGAGAGCAGGATTCGAACCTGCGTGGGGCGAAAGCCCCGGCCCGGAACAAGTCCGGGCCCCGTTAGGCCGCTACGGGAATCTCTCCTTGCCTCCACCGGCGTTCCCCGGTGACGAGAACAACAGTGCCAGACGGCTCTGACATGTCGCTGAGACGGGATTCTCAGCAGCTCACGGGCAGTATCGCCGCGGCCTGCCGCACGTATGCGGGACCACGGAACGAGGTGAGCGGTTCCTACATCTCCAGGAGCTTGATTCCCCGGTCCCGGTCGATGTCCAATTCGGCGTAGACGTCCGGGACGGCGATGTCGGACATGACGTTGCGCAGCAGGAGCGCGATCCGCCGCTCCATGCCCGTGTCGGCGTCGTCGATGACGGTCTGGGACATGAGTTGCAGACCCATGGAGGCACTGACCAGGAACTCCGCCGTCTCCCGCACTGACACGTGCGCGGCGAGCTCCCCTGCCTCCTGCGCTGCCGCCAGCAACTCCTGGTTGAAGACGACGCGTTCGAGAAACCAGCTCCTGCGCAGTTCGTCGTCGAGCCCCTGCTCCAGACAGAGCCGGAAGCATCCGCGCTCACGGGCGCCGTTGCGGAGTCTGCTGGTCAGGACGAGATGTCCGTCCACGAGCTCCTGGAGCCGGAACTTCTGTGGCGCCACCAGGTCCTGCCCCGGGCTCTGCTCCCTGAACAGAGCCCGGGCGACGTCCTCCTTGGAGGAGAAGTGAAAGTAGAACGCCCCCTTGGTCACCCCGGAGTGCGAGAGAAGGTCGACCACCGTCGCCCTCTTGTACCCCAGCGCGGCGAACAGCATGCCGGCCGCATCCAGGATCTGCCTTCTCGTCCTCATCGCGCGCTCTTGCCGCACCTCTTCACTCTCTTTCTGCGGGCGTGACATCTAGCGAATGCTCACGTTCAGGGCCGCTCAAGAGCCGCCGAGCCAAAAGCCTCACGTTGGAATTCGCAGCGCTTTCTTCCCCATCGCCGCCCGTGACACCGATCCGGAACGTAGCCGCTCAGGCCGGCTGCCGTACAGGGTTCTGTTCAGCCACGAGGTCTTCCACGTTGATGGAGCTCCCCCTCCCCTGATCACGGACAGCGGGCCGCACCGGCCCGCTGCCGTCCGCGATCCGGGCACCGGTGCGCCTTCCCGGGCCGCCGGCCGCCCCTGGCGGCGCCCGCCGCGCGGACGGCCGGCCGGCCGGGCCGGGGCCGGTTCGACGCCTGTCGTAACGTCATGACGGCGTTCCCTCACGGGACTTGGACGTGTGCGACCCGTCCGGGCGCACACCCGACCGCTTCCCTCTGAACTAGCTCAGATTCCCTCGCGCTCGCGACCGCCCCGCAGGACACTTGGGGCTCGTTGCCCGAGCTCTCTTGAGGGGGATGCGGATGCGGGACAGCCATCGTGGTGAGGCCGAGCGGCTGCTGGTGCGGGCGGTGGACGAGGAGCTCCGGCGGACGACGGCGGGCTCCCCGGTCGACAGGGCGGCCCTGCTGGCGCGCGGCAGGGAGGCCCTGGACGCGCTCGCCGCGAGCGCCGCACCGGAGTACGAGACCTACGTACGGGCCCTGGACGAGGCGGCGGCCGGCGACGAGTCGCTCGGCGAGGCCTTGCGGCGCGGTGACACCTCGACGGCCCTGCTCGTCACGGCCGTGGCGGCCGCCACCGCCTTCGGCGCGGACCTGGCGCTCGGCGTCGCGCCCGGTACGGCGGCGACGGCGGGGGCCGCGGTCGGCGTCGCGGGGGCGGTGGCGGCGGTCGCCAAGGTGACGGCCCGGCACCTGCCCGCCGCGAACCGGCGCGCCGGGGAACGGGGCCGCCCGGGTGGCCCCGAACAGCTGAAGCTGCAGTGGCTGACCGCCCTGGAGGTACGCGGCATACGGCCCTTCCTGACCCGGCAGCGCGCGGTCACCACGGCGGCCCCCACCCCGCGCCCCGCGCCCCGGACCGCCCCCGCGCTGCGCGGGACCGACCGCAGTGCGCAGGCCCGGCGGCGCAGCGTGCTGGAGCAGTCGTTCGGACAACTCCCGGACCCCGGAGCCGCCTTCGCGGGCCGGCGGCCGGAGCTGACCCGGATCGCCCAGTGGGTGCAGGCGGCGCGCGCCAGTACGGAGACCCGGCCGGTGGTCGTGGTCCTGCACGGCGAGCCCGGGGTCGGCCGTACGGCGCTGGCCCTGCGCGCGGCGCACGCCCTGCGGGACCAGTTCCGGGGCGCGTGCGTGGTGGACCTGCGCGGCGGATCCCCCGGCGGGGAGGCGCCGCTGTCGACCCGCGAGGCGCTGCTGCACCTGTTGAACCGGCTGGGCGCGCCGCGCGAGCAGTTGCTGTTCCGCGAGGGCGCGTCGGCGGAGCAGCAAGTGCGGCGCCTGGGCGAGCTGTACCACCAGCACCTCCAGGGGCTGCCGGTGACGGTGGTGCTGGACGACGCCGTGGACGCGGCGCAGGTACGGGCCCTGGTGCCGGAGCGTTCCGAGAGCCTGGTGCTGGTGACGGCGCGGGGGCCGCTGGACCTGCCGGCGGACCTGGCGGCATGGGTGCACCAGCTGCCGGTGGAACCGCTGGCGGCGGCGGAGGCCGCGGAGCTGGTCCGGGCCGCCGCCCCGGAATCCCGGACGGGTCCCGGTCCGCACCCGGGCCCCGACCCGGCGGCCGCCGGGGCCGCGCTGGCCGCCGTGCTGGGGGTCGGCGGCGGGCTCCCGCTCGCGCTGCGGATGCTGGCCCCGCTGGCCCGGGCCGGCCGGACCCCCGGCCCGGATTCGGGGCCCGCCGTGGAACGCGCGCTGCGCGCCGCCGACGCCCTGCTGGCGGAACCGGCCCGCCTCCTGCTGCGGCGGCTCCCCCTGGCCGGCCGGGCCTCCCTGGGCGGCGCGGCCGCCGCCGCGCTGGCCGATGTGGCGGAACAGGCCGCCCTGCGCACGCTGGAGGACCTCTGGGAGGCCGGGCTGATCGAACGCGTGCGCGGGCAGCGGTTCCGGATGCACGACGTCGTACGCGCGTACGCGGCCCAGCGGCTGGCGGCGGACGAGGACCCGGCACAGGCATCGGCCGCGCACGAGCGGCTGATCCGCACCTACGCGCAGCTCGCCGACTCGGTGATCCGGATGGTCGACGGGAAGACGTCGACCCGGGCCGGCCACTTCGACGGCCACGGCTTCGGCTCGCTGGACGCGGCGCTGCGCTGGCTCGACGACGAGTCCAGCTTCATCACGGCGGCCCTGCGCCACTCGGAGGGCGTGGACCAGCAGGCGGTCCTGGACCTGCTGGGCGCGCTGTGCGACTTCTGCCTGCTGCGCGGGGACCTGTACCGGCTGGGTGAGATCGACGAGCTCACCCAGGCGGTCGGGGCGGGACACCAGGGCCGGCAGGGACACCTGGTGCGGTCGGTCCAGTGGCGCACCGGCATCGCGGCGCGCCAGCTCGGCGAGCTGGACAAGGCCCGCACCACGCTGACCTCGGTGGTGGACCAGTACCTGGAGGCCCACCAGGAGGCGGGCGCGGCGATGGCCCTGGTCTCCCTCGGCATCACCCTGCACCACCAGGGCAACCTCCCCGAGGCCGCGGCCCGCATCCGGGAGGCGCTGGCCCTCCAGGAACCGCCGGAGCTGGCGGGCGACCGGGCGTGGGGGCTGCACGCGCTGGCGGCGGTGGAACGGGACCTCGCCCGCCTCGGCGAGGCGAGCGCCCTGCTGGAGCGGTCCCTGGCCCTGCACCGGGAGAGCGAGAGCGTGCACGGGGAGGCGTGGGCGCACTTCCAGCTCGGCCAGGTGCACCTGCGGTACGGCGATGTGCCGCGGGCGGAGGAGGAGCTGCGGCTGGCCCTGGACCAGTACGGGCGCACCCGCGACGACCGCGGCCGGGCCTGGGCGCTGACCCAGCTGGGCCGGGCCCGGGTGGTGGACGGGGACCCGGTCGCCGCGGTGGAGCGGCTGGGCGCGGCGCTGGCCCGGCACCGGGAGGCGGAGGACGCGCGCGGCGAGGCCTGGACGCTGTACTACCTCGGACATGCCCTGGAGGAGAGCGGTGAGCGGGACCGGGCGGTGCGGGAACTGGAGCGGGCCCGGACCATGTTCTCGCGGATGCGGGACGTGTACGGGCTGGCGCACGCCCGCCACCACTCCGGCCGGGTCACCCGCGACCAGCGGGCGGCGCAGACGGGCAACCTGCGCAACTCCGGCTTCGCCCGCCAGCTGCTGGTGGACGCGCGCGCCGACTTCCGGCGGATCGGCCTGGCCCACGGCGAGGCGTGGACCTGCGTGGAGCTGGCCGTGGTCGACGCGGGCAACGGCCGGCTGCCGCAGGCCCTCGGCCTGTGCGAGGAGGCGGTCCGGCTGTTCGCCTCGTACGGGGACCGGCGCGGCGAGGACTGGGCCCGCTTCCTGCGCTGCACGCTGCTGCCCTACGCCGGTCTGACGGGTCCGGGCGCGCCGGACGAGGCCCGGGCGGAGCTGGACCGGCTGGCCGGGGCCCCGCACCCGGCGCGGGACGGGCGGCTGGTGGACTGCCTGGAGACGTACGGGGTGGTCCTGGGCCGGGGGGTCGACCCGGCGGAGGGCTGGCAGGCCTGGCGCCTGGGCCTCGTCCCCGACCTGCGCTCGCGGGAGGTCATGGGCGTCCCGCCGGCGGAGCGGACGGCCTGATCGACCGGACGGGCCGCCGAGCCGGCGGGGTCCGGACGATCCCGGTGGCCCGGACCGGCGGCCGTGCCCGCACAACGGCCGCCGCCCCCACCGGCTCGCGGCCGGGGGCGGGCCCTCGGGCGGAAGTCCTCAGCCGGCCCGCTCGGGAGCGGCCGGGCCGGGGGCGGTCGGGGCGCCGGGCTCCGGGGCCTCCTGGAAGTCCACGCGGCCCATGTGGCGGCTCATCGACTTCATCAGGAACCACACCCCGAGGGCGAGGGCCGCGAAGACGATGAAGCCCAGGATGCCGGGGGTCACCTTGTTCTTGTCGAAGGAGTCCCCGGCCAGCGGAAGGAGCTCGATCAGTGCTGCCTGCGTAGCGCTCATAGCTACGCATTCTCCCGGATGCCCGCGAACAGGTCGGACTCGGGGAGGGAGGTGTCGACGAGCGACTTCGCCAGCTCGTACTCCTCCGTCGGCCAGACCTCCTTCTGGATCTCCATGGGAACGCGGAACCAGCCGCCGTCCGGATCGATCTGCGTGCGGTGCGCGATCAGCGCCTTGTCGCGGATCTCGAAGAAGTCCGCGCACGGCACGTGCGTGGTCAGGGTCCGCTCGGTGCGCTCGAACTCCTTCCACCGCTCCAGCCACTCGCCGTACGGCGACTCCAGGCCGCGCGCCAGCAGCGCCTCGTGCAGGGCGATGGTGCGCGGCTTGTTGAAGCCCTGGTTGTAGTAGAGCTTCTGCGGCTGGTAGGCCGGGCCGAACTCGGCCTCCGGGTACTTCTCGGTGTCGGCCGCGCCGTCGAAGGCCACCATCGTGATCTTGTGGGTCATGATGTGGTCGGGGTGCGGGTAGCCACCGTTCTCGTCGTACGTGGTGACGACCTGCGGCCGGAAGGCGCGGATCTTCTTCACCAGACGGCCGGCCGCCCGGTCCACGTCCTCCAGCGCGAAGCACCCCTCGGGCAGCGGCGGCAGCGGGTCGCCCTCGGGCAGCCCGGAGTCGACGTAGCCGAGCCACTCCTGCTCGACGCCGAGGATCTCGCGCGCCTCGTCCATCTCCTTGGCGCGCACCTCGTGGATGTTCTCCTCGATGTACGTGTCGCCCTGGAGCTTGGGGTTCAGGACCGAGCCGCGCTCGCCACCGGTGCAGGTGACGACGAGCACGGGCACCCCCTCGGACACGTACTTGGCCATCGTGGCCGCGCCCTTGCTGGACTCGTCGTCGGGGTGTGCGTGTACGGCCATCAGTCGAAGCTGCTCGGTCACGACAGGATCCTCTGTGATTCGTCAGGGTGGGCGCATCTATAGTGACCGAACCGGGGGGCGGAAAATTTCCGGGGCAGGGCCGCGCCGGGCGCCGCCGGCCCTGGCCCACCGAAAGGAACGATCATGAGCGCGGTACGCGAAGGGCTTCCCGAGGGCCGTTACGGACGGTCCGCGGACGAGCGCGCGGACCGCAAGCTCAAGATCATCGGGGCCGCGCTGGGCGCGGTGCTGCTGGGCGTCGTCGGTTGGATCGGCTGGGGCTACGTGGCGGGGCAGAGCGTCAGCGCCGAGGTGATCAAGTTCCAGGTGGTCTCGGACACCGAGGTGAAGGTGCACCTGGAGGTTCGCAAGGACGCCTCGGTCACCGGTGTCTGCACCCTCAGCTCCCAGGACGAGGGGCACGGCGAGGTCGGCCGCGCGGACTACACCTTCGCCCAGCCCGACGCGCGCGTCGACGAGGTCGTCTCCCTGCGGACCACGAACCGCGCCACCATGATCGAACTGCTCGGTTGCCGCCCCGCGGCCTGACCGCGCGCGGTCCGGTAAGCCGCTCGCGCGGCGGCCCGCGGGGCACTGAGGCCCTCGGGTCCTCCCCCTTTTCTTCCCGAATTGTTAGGCTCGTGGTTTCGTCCGCCGCTGGCGGCTTGTAGTCCCCCTGTACCGACGAGGAGCAACCCGTGACCCAGACGAGCGAAAGCGTCACCTGGCTGACCCAGGCGGCGTACGACCAGCTCAAGGCGGAGCTGGACTACCTCTCTGGTCCCGCACGCACGGAGATCGCCACGAAGATCGCAGCCGCCCGCGAGGAGGGCGACCTGCGCGAGAACGGCGGTTACCACGCGGCCAAGGAGGAGCAGGGCAAGCAGGAGCTCCGCGTCCGCCAGCTCACGCAGCTCCTGGAGAACGCCAAGGTCGGCACCGCGCCGGCCGCCGAGGGCGTGGTCGCCCCCGGCACCCTCGTCAAGATCGCCTTCGACGGCGACGAGGACGACACCATGGAGTTCCTGCTGGCGTCGCGCGAGTACGCGTCCTCGGACTTCGAGACGTACTCCCCGCAGTCCCCCCTGGGCACCGGCGTGATGGGCAAGGCGATCGGCGAGGACGCCGAGTACGAACTGCCGAACGGCAAGAAGGCGTCCGTCAAGATCCTCGACGTCAAGCCCTTCACCGGCTGATCACCCCCTGATCCGAAGGCGATGCCCGGCCGGGTCCTCCCGGCCGGGCATCGTGCGTGACGGGCGCCGTGCCGCGGCTCCGGGACACGGGTCGACGGCCGCCGGGCTCACGACCGCCGGCTCAGGTCCCCCGGCCGGGCTCTCCCCCGGCCCTCCCTGGCTCAGGTCCCCTGGCTCATGACCCTGTAACCGGCGCCGTGCAGCGCCCGCGCGACCTCCGCGCAGTGCTTGGGGCCCTTCGTCTCCAGGTGCAGCTCCACCTCCACCTCCGTGAGCCCCAGCCGCGGGTCCGTCCGTACGTGGCTCACGTCCAGCACGTTCGCGTCCACCACCGACAGCACCCCCAGCAGCCCCGCCAGGGCCCCCGGCCGGTCGGCCACGCGCAGCCGCAGCGACAGGTACCGGCCCGCCGCCGCCATGCCGTGCCGCAGGATGCGCTGGAGCAGCAGCGGGTCGACGTTGCCGCCCGACAGGACGGCGACCACCGGCCCGCCCCCGTACAGTCCGGGCTCGCTCAGCAGGGCCGCGACCGGGCTGCACCCGGCCGGCTCGACCACCATCTTGGCCCGCTCCAGGCACAGCAGCAGGGCGCTGGAGAGCGCGTCCTCGGAGACCGTGCGCACGTCGTCGAGGAGCTCGCCGATGATGTGGAAGGGGACGTCGCCGGGGCGGCCGACCTTGATGCCGTCCGCCATCGTGACCGGGTTGTCCAGGGAGACCGGATGCCCGACCTTGAGCGAGGGCGGGTACGCGGCCGCGCCCGCCGCCTGCACCCCGATGATCCGCACGTCCGGTCGCAGCGCCTTCACCGCGACCGCGACTCCGGCCGCCAGACCGCCGCCGCCGATCCCGACCACGATGGTGCGCACCTCCGGGCACTGCTCCAGGATCTCCAGGCCGACCGTGCCCTGGCCCGCGATGATGTCGCGGTGGTCGAAGGGGTGGATGAACACCGCCCCGGTGCGGTCCGCGTAGTCCTGCGCGGCGGCGAGGGTCTCGTCGACGACGTGCCCGTGCATGCGCACCTCGGCCCCGTACTCCTGCGTCGCCGCCACCTTCGGCAGCGGCGCCCCGACGGGCATGAACACCGTCGAGCGGACCCCGAGGAGGGAGGAGGCCAGGGCCACGCCCTGCGCGTGGTTGCCCGCGCTGGCCGCGACGACGCCCGCGGCCCGCTGCTCGGGGCGCAGGCCCGCGATGCGCACGTAAGCACCGCGCAGCTTGAAGGAGCCCGTGCGCTGGAGGTTCTCGCACTTGAGGTGGACCGGGGAGCCGGTGAGCCGCGACAGGTGCCGGCTGCCCTCCATCGCGGTGACCCGGGAGACTCCGGACAGCATCTTCTGGGCCCCCCGTACGTCGTCGAGGATGACCTGCGGGACGGGCTGGGGCACGCGGTAGTTCATGCCGCCAGTCTCGCAGCCCGCGAGCGGCCCGGCGCGGGGCGTCCGAGGGGCGCGGACGGGTCCCGGCGGCCCGGGGCCGCAAGCCTGGCGGAAGGGGCGAAATCTCGCCATCCGGGACAGCCGGACGAGGGCCCCGGAGCGGGCGCGCGGGCGGCCCGTACCAGTTCTCGTACGCGGCGTACGAGCCGCCCCACGGCCGCGTACTCTGTCCCCCATCCTTGTCGGACCACGCGAAGAGAGCCCACGGCCATGCCTTCCTCCCCGGCCAATTCCGATCTGCCCGCCGTGGCCGAAGCGCCCGCCGGAGCCGGTCTCCTCGACGTGCTCCAGCATCAGGTGGCGGTCTTCGCCCGCCGTGCCGAGCAGACCCGCCTCGGCGGGGTCGGCCAGGCCCGCAACTCGATGGACCGTGCCGCGTACCTGCTGCTGAACCGGCTCGATCTGGAAGGGCCGATGGGTGTCAAGGCGCTCGCCGGCGGCATGGGCATCGACTCCTCGACGGTGACCCGCCAGGTCGCCCCGCTGGTCGACGGCGGTCTGGTCAAACGGACTTCGCACCCCGAGGACGGCCGCGCCGTGGTCCTCGCGCTGTCCCCCCGCGGGCTGGCGCGGCTGGAGGAGGTCCGCTCCTCGCGGCGCGAGCTGATGGCCCGGGTCACGGAGGGCTGGAGCGAGGAGGAGCGGGAGGCGTTCACGGCGCTGCTGACCCGCTTCAACCTGTCGCTCTCGGAGCTGATGGCCGCCGTCACGGACGCCGGTCCGGCTTCCTGAGACCCCCGGTCCCGCCCGTCCCGCGCCCCCCGACCTCGTACCGTCCGACCTCTTGACCGGGGTGGTCCCGCTGCCCGCACTATGTGGGCTATGCGGGCGGTTGACCACCGGGCGGGCCCCTACCCGGAGTTCGAGGCCTTCGTCGCGGGCGCGGCGGGGCGGCTGCTGCACGTCGCGATCCTGCTGACCGGCTCGCCGGAGCCCGCCCGCCGGCTGCTGGCGGGCGCTCTGGCCCGTACGTACGCCGACTGGCGCCGCCTGCGCGCCGACGACCCGTACGACTTCACCCGCCAGGAGCTGTGCGCCGCGTTCGCCCGTACGAGCAGGCGCCACCACGGCGGCACCGGGCCGCTGGCCCGCCTCGACCCGCTGGAGCGGCTGGTGGTGGTCCTGCGGATCTACGAAGGTGTCGCGGAGGAGGTCACGGCCGCGCAGCTGGGGCTGCCGCCCGAGCGGGTCCGGGTGCTCTGCAACCGGGCGGTGGCGGCGCTGCGTTCGCGGGAGGCGGCGTGAGCGGCGTCCCGGACCGCAAGGAGGCGCAGGTCCGCCGGCTCATGGACGGCCCGTACCCGGCGGTTCCGGCCGGCCTGGCGGCGGGCGCGGCCGCACGCGGGGACCGGCTGCGGCGGCGGCGCCGGGCGCTGCGGCGGTTCGGCTGGTGCGTGCTCTTCGCCGCGGCGGTGGCCTTCACGGTCTGGGCCTCGCTGACCCGCCCGTGGTCGACCCCGCCGGCGGGCATCTCCCCGCCCCTGGAGGGCTGGTAGCCCCCGCCGGACCCGGGCCGGGGCCGGCGGGGGGGGCCTAGCCCAGTGCGCGGGTCAGGTCCGCGAGGAGGTCGTCGACGTTCTCGATGCCGACCGACAGCCGCACCAGGTCGCCGGGAACCTCCAGCGCCGAGCCGGCCACCGACGCGTGCGTCATCCGGCCCGGGTGCTCGATGAGGGACTCGACGCCGCCCAGGGACTCGCCCAGCGTGAAGAGCTGCGCGCGGTCGCAGACCTCGACCGCCGCCTCCTCGCCGCCGGCGACCTGGAAGGAGATCATGCCGCCGAAGGACCGCATCTGCTTCGCGGCGATCTCGTGCCCCGGGTGGTCCGGCAGGCCCGGGTACAGCACGCGCGTGACCTTCGGGTGCCGGGTCAGCATGTCGGCGACCTGCGTGGCGTTCTCCGAGTGCCGGTCCATGCGCACGGCCAGGGTCTTGATGCCGCGGAGCACGATCCACGAGTCGAAGGGCCCGGCCACCGCGCCCATCGCGTTCTGGTGGTAGGCCAGTTCCTCGCCCAGCGCCGCGTCGGCGGTGACCAGCGCGCCGCCGACCACGTCGGAGTGCCCGCCCATGTACTTGGTCAGCGAGTGCACGACCACGTCCGCGCCCAGCGCGAGCGGCTGCTGGAGGTAGGGCGAGGCGAAGGTGTTGTCCACGACCAGCTTGGCGCCGGCGGTCCGCGCGATGTCGGCGACGACGGCGATGTCCGTGATGCCGAGCAGCGGGTTGGAGGGCGTCTCGACCCAGATGGCCTTCGTCTTCGGGGTCAGGGCGGCCCGTACGGACTCGGCGTCGGAGGTGTCGGCCACCGACCACTCCACGCCCCAGCGGGAGACGACCTTCGCGAAGAGGCGGAAGGTGCCGCCGTACGCGTCGTTCGGGATGACCACGTGGTCGCCCGGGGAGAGCAGCGTACGCAGCAGGCAGTCCTCGGCGGCGAGCCCGGACGCGAAGGCGAGGCCGCGCCGGCCGCCTTCCAGCGCCGCGAGGTTCTCCTCCAGCGCGGTGCGGGTCGGGTTGCCGCTGCGGCTGTACTCGTAGCCGCCCCGCAGCCCTCCCACGCCGTCCTGCTTGTACGTGGAGACCTGGTAGATCGGGGGTACGACCGCGCCGGTCAGGGGGTCCGCCGTGTTGCCCGCGTGGATCGCGCGGGTTTCGAAGCTCTGGTGCTCGTGGCTGTCGTCGCTCATGGGCAGAGCCTAATCCCCACCTCCGTTTCGCTCCCCTATTGGCCTGCGGCCCCCTCGGTCTGGTTCGCTTGGAGGCATGGAGATTCTGTGGTTGCTGTTCGCGATCGGCCTGATGGTGGCCCTCGTCACCCCGTACGTGCGGCGCAGACGTGGCGGTATCCGGCTGGTCGCTCCCGGCAGCCCCGATGCCGCCGACCCGGCGAACTACGGGTTCGACCGGCAGGAGGACCTCGACATCCGGATTCCCGGCCCCGACCCGGACCTGATGGACGCGCTCGACACCGTGCAGCGCACCGGGCAGTGGCAGGCGGCCTCGCAGCTGCTCGCCGGGACCCCGAAGGAGGGTGAGCAGCGCTGGCAGCGGGTGCAGGCCTTCGGCGGGGCCGCGGCCCTGGAACTCGTCCAGCAGCCCGGCGCGGGCGCCCGGTGGCTGAAGGCCTGGCGGCTGGAGGCGGAGAAGGACGCGGGCGGCGCCCAGGTGCACGCGGAGCTGCTCGTGCAGCAGGCGTGGCGGCACTCGGGCGGCGTCGGCTCCGCCGATCACCGGATCATCGTCGAGGAGGCGCGCGAGGCGTGCCGGCGGGCGGCGCTGCTGGCGCCGGGCGACCCGGTCCCGTACATCACGGAGCTGGCGGTGGCGCGGGCGCTGGCGTACTCGGAGGCGGAGTTCGACGACCTGTGGGCGAAGGTCATCGACCGGGCACCGCAGCACATGGGCGCGCACCTGGCGGCCCTGCACTACTGGTGCGAGAAGTGGCACGGCTCGCGGGAGAAGGCGGACGTGTTCGCGCACGCGGCCGCGGCCCGTGCCCCGCACGGATCGCTGCTGGCGGCGCTGCCGCTGTTCGCGGTGTACGAGCACCTGCCCGAGGTGATCCTGGTGCAGGGCTTCTACCGCAGCGAGGTCGTGACGCGGGCGGTGGAGGGCGCGCTGTACGCGGTGGGCACGGCGCGGGCGGACGATCCGATGCTGGCGCACGTACGGCACCTGCTGCTGGTGTTCCTGGTCAACATGGAGCGCTGGGCGGAGGCGATGGAGCAGGTGCGGCACGTGGACGGTTACGTGGGCGCGCTGCCGTGGTCGACGGCCGAGGACCCGGCGGCGCAGTACGCGGTCTACCGGGCACTGGCGGTCGCCGGCTACGAGGCCAACGGCGGCTCCCCGGCGACGCTCCCGCACTGACGGACCGGTCGGGTCCGCTTTCCCGGGCCCGACCGGGCCCCCCACCAGCGGAAATCGGCGGCGAATAAAGTTGCCGTAAGCGACCGCCGGGCCGCATGATGCCCGGTGAGCCCCCGCCACCCCGGACCCCGACCAGGTCCCGGCGCGGGGGCGCACGTCTGCACCGCACCGCTTCGTCCCGTGGGGGGATCTGTCCATATGGGCGCTTCACTGCGCGCCTTGCGCGCCCTCGTCCTGCTCGCCGGCTTCTATCTGCTCGGCGTCGTCCTGCTGGCCGTCCTCGTCGCCGTCGACGCGGCCGCCGTGACCTGGCTGGCCGGCGCGGCCGCCGCCAAGGTCCTCATCGTCTCCGTCGTCCTCTCGATCCCGATCGTGCGCGGCCTGTTCATGCTCCGCATGCCCAAGGGCGAGCCGCCGGCCGGCATCCCCGTCACCGAGGAGGACGAACCGCTCCTGTGGCGCACGGTGCGCGACACCGCGGCGCAGGTCGGCACCCGCGCCCCGGACGAGATCGTGCTGATCGGCGGCGTCAACGCGGCCGTCGGCGAGGACGCCACGCTGCTGGGCCTGCGGCCCGGCACCCGCCGCCTGTACATCGGCCTGCCGCTGATGACCGGCCTGGACGAGATGCAACTGCGCGCCGTGCTCGCCCACGAGATGGGTCACTACGCCAACTTCGACACCCGGCTCACGCCGCTGATCGCGCGCGGCCGCGCCCAACTGATCCGCACCGTCGACCACTTCCACCAGCGGGCCGACGCCAAGGTCGCCAAGGAGCGCGCCCGGCAGGAGAAGCAGGCCGCCAAGCGGATCGCCAAGGGCAAGAAGGCCGGCGAGGTCGACACCTGGGGCCAAGGCTCGATGTACCGCGGCATGGCCAAGATCTACCAGGCCTACGGCCGGTTCTACCTCCGTGCCACCCGCACCTCCGCCCGCCGCCAGGAACTCGCCGCCGACCTCGCCTCGGTGCGGGTCGCCGGCCGGGACGCCGCCGCGTCCGCGCTGCGTGAGGTCAACGCCCTCGCCCCGGCGCACGAGTTCTACATGGACTCGTACGCCACCCTCGGTGTCGGCGCCGGTCTGCTGCCCCGTCCCGGCCAGGTCTTCGGCGGGTTGAGCCGGCTCCTCGACGCCCGCTCGCAGGAGTTGGAGGGCCTGCGCCGGGAGCTGTCGGACGAGCCCGCCTCGCCCTACGACTCCCACCCGCCGCTCGCCGAGCGCGTGGCCCGCATCGAGGCCCTCCCCGACGACGGCCGGGCCGGGCAGTCCGCCCGCCCCTCGCTGGAGCTGCTGTCCGACGCGGACCGCGCGCTGGCGGCGCTGGAGCAGGCCGTCCTGTCCCCCGAGGCGCTCGCCTTCGAGCGGGCGGAGTGGGAGGACCTCGTCCACCGGTCCATGACCCTGTACGTCGGCCGGGGCTCGGAGGAGATCCGCGAGGCCGTGGCCGCCGAGGGCGCAGGCCCCGGCCTGGCCGGCCTGCTGGACGCCGTCGACGCCGACCCGGCGGTGCGCTGGCGGATCGCCGAGCGATTCCCGAAGTCCGACGAGGCGGCGGCGGCGACCGGCCGCACCGCCCGCGAGTTCGCCCGCCCCACCGTCCGGCAGGCCCTGAACCAGCTGGTCACGGTCGAGCTGACGGCCCGCGGCACCGCCCGCTGGCAGCTGTCCTGGTCCGATTCCGCCTCGCTGGGCTATCCGGACGGCGGTTTCGAGGACCGGCTGACCCTGGCGCTGGACGCCGCCGTCGCCGACCAGTGCGACACCGAACCGCTGCGAAAGCTGGTGCTGGCGTGATCGGTCTGGTCATCCTCGGCGTCATCCTGCTGGCCGGGGCCTACAAGGTCCTGCGCGGCGTGTACTTCCTGCGCAAGGCGAAGCGGCTGGAGGCGGAGATCGCCGTCCTGGAGGCGCGTACCGAAGCCACCAACGCCCGTACCGCCGCGATCACCGCCGAGGGGAAGGCGCGCAAGGCGGCGGAGGTCGTCGCACTGGGCTTCGTGCCGGAAGCGGACCTGGACACCGAGAACGCGCTGCCGGTCACCCCCGAGCGCACGGCCGCGCTCAAGGCGGTGCGCTCCGGCGACTGGGAGGCGGGCGCCGCCTACGTCGAGGCGGCCGGCCGGGACTGGGAGGAGCGCTGGCAGCGGGTCCGCGCGCTCGCGGACGCGGCGGCCGAGGACGACACCTGGCTGACGGCCTGGCAGGCCGCCCGGCCGGGCGACGCGACGGCGGCCGTGGTCCAGGCGGACACCTCGATCCGGGTGGCGTGGAACGTCCGCGGCTCCCAGGCGGGCAGCCGCACCACCCAGGAGCAGTTCCGGCTCTTCCACGACCTGCTGGTCAAGGCGCAGGAGCTCACGCACCTGGCGCAGCGGCTGGCGGACCCGGCGGACCCGGTCCCGTACATGGTGGAGCAGCCCGTCGCCCACGGTCTGGGCTACCCGCACGCGCGGTACCGGGAGCTGTGGGAGCAGATCACCGGGCGTGCGCCGAAGGTGCTGACGGCGCACACCAACGCCCTGCAGTACTGGTCCGCGAAGTGGCGCGGCTCGCACGAGCTGGCGTTGGAGTTCGCGCGCGCGTCCGCGTCGGCGGGCGCCCCCGGCGAGCTGCTGTCGCTGCTCCCACTGGTGGCGTACATCGAGCAGGAGGTGAAGGAGCCCGAGCTGAAGCCGGAGCACTTCTTCAAGGAGCCGGAGGTCGTCGCGGCCGTGGACGCGGCCCTGCTCGACCTGGCGGCGGCGGACCCGGACGACCCCCGCGCGCTGCGGCTGCGGCACGTGCTGGCGTGGCTGCTGTTCTGGCAGGACCGGGACGCCGAGGCCGTCGAGCAGTTCCGGCACATCGACGGGTACATCGGCGGGATGCCCTGGTACTACTGGCCGCGGTCGCGGTACGTGCACGCCCGGGACTGGGCGGTACGGGTGACCCTGCTGGAGGGCTGACCCCGGCCGGCCCCTCGGGGCGCGGCGGCGGGCGGGCCGGGAGTCCCCGATCGGGAATCCCGGCCCGCCCCCGTCCGTTGTGCAAGGCGAGAAGGAGGGAATCCATGTTCTCGTACCGCCGTACGCCCGAGCTGCCCACCCGCGAGGAGGCCCTGACCGGCCGCGCGGAGCCGCTCTTCGACCTGCCCGACCGCCACGTGGTGCTGGGGAACCCGCTGGCCGGTCCCTACCCGGACGGCCTGGAGGTCGCCGACTTCGGCCTGGGCTGCTTCTGGGGCGCCGAGCGAAAGTTCTGGCAGACCCCGGGGGTGTGGACCACGCTGGCCGGCTACCAGGGCGGCTTCACGGAGAACCCCACCTACGAGGAGGTCTGCTCGGGGCTGACCGGGCACACCGAGGTCGTCCGGGTGGTCTTCGACCCCTCCGCGGTCTCCTACGAAGCCCTTTTGAAGCTGTTCTGGGAGTCCCACGACCCCACCCAGGGCTTCCGCCAGGGCAATGACGTCGGCACCCAGTACCGCTCGGCGGTCTACACCCACTCCGCCGCCCAGCAGGCGGCGGCCGAGGCCTCCCGCACGGCCTACCAGCAGGTCCTGTCCTCGTCGGGCTACGGCGAGATCACCACGGCCGTCCTCCCGGCGGCGGAGCGCCCCTTCTGGCCCGCGGAGGGACCCCACCAGCAGTACCTGGAGAAGAACCCGGGCGGTTACTGCGGCATCGGCGGCACGGGCGTCTCCTGCCCGATCGGCGTGGCCGCCGCGGAGTAGGCGGCGGCGGCCGGCCCGCGCCGGCCGCCCTTCGCCGTGCCCGGGCGCCCCGGCGTCCTGCGGCACGGCGGCCGCGGGGCCCTTGGCCCCGTGGCCCCGTGGCCCCGTGTCAGATCGTGGACGCGTCGATCACGAAGCGGTAGCGCACGTCGCTCGCCAGCACCCGCTCGTACGCCTCGTTGATCCCGTCGGCCGCGATCAGCTCGATCTCCGCGCCCAGGCCGTGCTCGGCGCAGAAGTCCAGCATCTCCTGCGTCTCGGCGATCCCCCCGATCGAGGAACCGGCGAGGGTCCGGCGGCCGCTGATGACGGAGAACAGGTTGAGCGCGACGGGCTCCTCCGGCGCGCCGACGTTCACCAGCGCCCCGTCCACCTTCAACAGCCGCAGGTACGCGTCCAGGCCGATCGGCGCCGAGACGGTGGACAGGATCAGGTCGAATCGGCCGGCCAGCTCCTCGAAGGTGGCCGGGTCGCTGGTGGCGTAGTAGTGCGAAGCGCCCAGCTTCAGACCGTCCTCCTTCTTGCGCAGGCTCTGCGACAGCACGGTGACCTCCGCGCCCAGCGCGTGGGCGATCTTCACGCCCATGTGGCCGAGGCCACCGAGCCCGACGACCGCCACCTTCGTGCCGGGGCCCGCCTGCCAGTGCCGCAGCGGCGAGTACAGGGTGATGCCGGCGCACAGCAGCGGGGCGGCGACGTCGAGGCCCAGGCCGTCGGGGATGCGGACGGTGTAGTTCTCGTCGACGACGACGTGGGTGGAGTAGCCGCCGTAGGTGGGCTCGCCGTTCCTGTCCAGGGCGTTGTAGGTACCGGTGGGTCCCTCGACGCAGAACTGCTCCAGCCCGGCCAGGCAGTGCTCGCACCGCCGGCAGGAGTCCACGAAGCAGCCGACGCCGACCCGGTCGCCGACCGCGAACCTCGTGACGCCCGGGCCGACCTCGGCGACGACACCGGCGATCTCGTGACCGGGGACCATCGGGTAGATGCCCTCCCCCCAGCCGTCGCGGGCCTGGTGGATGTCGGAGTGGCAGATGCCGGCGTACTTGATGTCGATGAGGACGTCGTGCTCGCCGACCGGCCGGCGCGGGACCGTGGTGCGCTCCAGCGGGGCCTTGGGGGCGGGTGCGGCGTAGGCGGCGACCTGGGTGACGGACATGCGGGGTACTCCTCGACGTGGCACGGGTGTGCTGGCGCGCGCACCCCGGCCGGCGCCTGCGGGCCGGGGCGGCACCGTCCAGCCTGCCCCGCCGTCCCGTCCCCACCCAGCCCCCTGTCCTGCCTAGGACCGCCAGGCCTACCACTGGCAGGGTCAGGCTCATGCCCGGTGCGCGGCGGCCCGCCCGCGATACTGGAGTGATGGACCAGCTTGATCAGCGAGCCGAACTGGGCGAGTTCCTGCGTTCCCGCCGCGCCCGGCTGCGCCCCGAGGACGTGGGTCTGCCGGACTACGGGCGCCACCGGCGCGTACCGGGGCTGCGCCGCGAGGAGCTGGCGCAGCTGGCCGGGGTCTCGGTCGCGTACTACACGCGGCTGGAGCAGGGCAACGGGCACAACGTGTCGGCGGAGGTGCTGGACGCCATCGCGCGGGCCCTGCGGCTCGATGACACGGAGACGGCGCACCTGACCCACCTGGCCCGCCCCCGGGCGCGCAGGCGCCGCCAGAGCCCCCGCCCGCAGCAGGTGCGGCCGGAGCTGCGGACGCTGCTGGACGCGATGGACGGCGTACCGGCGTACCTGGTGGGGCGGCGGCAGGACGTCATCGGCTGGAACCGGCTGGCGGTGGCCGTGTTCGGCGACTTCGGGCGGCTCCCGCCGGCGGAGCGGAACCTGGCGCGGCTGGTGTTCCTGGACCCCGCCACGGCGGAGCTGTACGCGGACTGGGAGTGCCGGGCGTGCGAGGTGGTGAGCAACCTGCGCATGTACGCGGGGCAGCATCCGGACGACGAGCGGCTGTCGGCTCTGGTCGGTGAGCTGTCGGTGAAGAACGAGGAGTTCCGGCGGCTGTGGGCGGCGCACACGGTGGCCGACAAGACGCACGGGGTGAAGCAGTTGCGGCATCCGCTGGTGGGCGCGATGTCGCTGTCCTTCGAGACCCTGCGGCTGCCGGACGATCCGGAGCAGTCGCTGGTGGTCTTCCACGCGGAACCGGGTTCGGCGTCCGAGGACGCCCTGCGGCTGCTGTCGTCGTGGACCTCCGCGCCGGCGCCCGCCACCGGCCAGGACGGGGACGCACTCCGGGAGCGCAGTGGAGAAGGGGACCGGCCGCCGACCCGCCCGGGGCCCCGGGCGGCGTCCTAGTGCTGTGACGCCGTGCCGAGAACGCCGGACGGCGGGGAGCCCACGGGGCTCCCCGCCGTCCGGCGAGTCGGTGCGTACCGCTCGGGTGTCGTGTCAGGCGGCGGAGCCGGCCTTCCACTCCGCCCAGCTCATGTTCCAGCCGTTGAGGCCGTTGTCGGGCTTGATGGTCTTGTCCGGGGAGTTGACCACGGTGACCACGTCGCCGATGAGCGAGTTGTCGTAGAGCCAGGCGGCCGGCTGGTTCGGGTCGTTCGCGCCCTTCACGTCGTTCAGACCGACGCAGCCGTGACTGGTGTTGGCGCTGCCGAAGACCGAGTCCGGGCCCCAGTAGTTGCCGTGGATGAAGGTGCCCGAGGTGGACAGGCGCATGGCGTGCGGGACGTCCTTGATGTCGTACTCGCCCTTGCCGTCGTCGTCCGTGAAGCCGACGGTGGCGCCGTTCATCCGGGTCTCCTTGAACTTCTCGGAGATCACCATCTGGCCGTTGTAGGTCGGGTTCTCGGGGGAACCGGCCGAGATCGGGATGGTCTTGAGGACCGCGCCGTCACGGGTGACCGTCATCTGCTTCGTCTTGGCGTCGACCGTGGAGACCTGGCTGCGGCCGATCTTGAAGGTCACGGTCTTGCTCTGTACGCCCTGGACGCCGGGGGCGCCCTGGACGCCTTCCAGCGCCAGCTTGAGCGTGACGGTGGAGTTCGCCTGCCAGTACTTCTCCGGGCGGAAGTCCAGCCGCTGCGAGCCGAACCAGTGCCCGACGACTTCCTGGCCGCTGCTGGAGGAGACCGTGATGGCCGACTGGACGGCCTTCTGGTCCTTGATCGGCTTGTTGAAGGTGATCGAGACCGGCATGCCCACGCCGACGGTCTGGCCCTCGTCGGGGATGAACGAGCCGACGAAGCTGTTCTCCGGGGAGACGGTGGTGAAGGAGGCGTTCTCGTGCGCCTCGCGCCCGTCCGCGTCCTTCGCGGTCGCCGACAGGGAGTACTTCGTGGAGCGCTTCAGGGCGGTGTCGGGCTTCCAGCTCTTGCCGTCGGCGGCGATCTTGCCGGCCACGGCCGTGCCCTCGGAGGCCTTCAGCTCCACCTTGGTGAGCGTGCCGTCACTGACGGCGACGTTCGTCGCGTCGTTGAGGCCGACGTTGGTGGCGCCGTCCTTCGGGGTGATGGCTATTCGGGCCTTGGAGGCGTCCTTGGCCGCGGCGGCGTCCACCTCCGCCTGCGACTTGCTGGCCTCGCCCTTGCCCGTCGGCTCTCCGCCCCCGCCGTTGCACGCCGAGAGCATCAGTACACCGCCGAGCACGGCGGATACGGCCACCAGGGACCTTCTCCGCCGCATGCTGTCCGTCCTCACACGCCACTCCATCGTTGCCGGATATCCCGAGGCTGCCGTCCCGGGACTGGCCGGGCAGGGGGACGCACCCCCTGCCTCGCCCTGACAACGCGTTAACGGCGCGGGCCGGTTCCACATCCCGTTCGAATGTGGGCCACCCCACGGTCAGGCGTTGCCGGTTTCTTCGTCGAAGGGACCATCTTCCTCGTCCAGGTCCCACTCCATGGACTCGGGGTCGTATTCGACGGGCTCGCTGCTCCAGGAGGCCTGGGCGAGCTCGACGCCGGGGATCTCCGCGACCAGGTCGGTAGGGTCCACCAGGTAGGCGAGGGCCTCGGATTCGTCCTCCCGGACGGCGGACTCGGCGTGGCCGCGCTCCTCGTCCGGCATGAACTCGTCGGCCTGGATGTGCGCGAGGGCGGCTCCGGTGAGTGCCTCGGCGTTCGGCACCTCCAGCACCAAATCCACCCGAAGCCGTACGTATCGTGCTGTCTCAGTAGAGGTCATACGACGGAGAGTAAGCCCGTGGCAGCCCCGACTTTCCCACGACCCGCCCCTTTCCGTAGCATCACCGCACACGGCCAATTCGCTGCTGCCGCAAGGGGGATCGCACCGTGTCCGCACGCCGACCGCTGCTCACCGCTCTCGGAGCGACCACCCTCCTCGCCGCCCTGTGGTTCGTCCCCTCGGCGGGCGCCACCGCGCCCGGCCCCGGCGCGAGCGCACCCGCCGGCTCCGACGCCCCCGGCGGTTCCGGATCGGTGCCCGCCACCGCGCATACGACGGGCGCGCCCGACGGCGACCCGGCCCCGAGCACGGCGGCCGCCGTGCTCGCCGACACCGGCTCCGTCGACACCACCCCCTACCTCCTGGGCGGCACCCTCCTGCTGGGCGTCGGGGCCGGATTCGTCACCTTCTCCGTGCACCGCTCCCGCACCCCCTAGCCACGACGCGAAAGGGCCGCCCGGGAGACCTCCCGGACGGCCCTCGTACGCGTACGGAGACGCGTCAGGCGAGCGGTCCCGTCACCGATTCCACCGCGGCGACGAGAGCACCCGTACGGATGAACTCCTCGGCGGCGGCCAGGTCCGGGGCGAGGAAACGATCCGGCCCGGGACCCTGCACACCGGCCGCGCGGGCGGCCTCGATGGCGGCGCGGCTGGCCGGGGCGGCGGTGAGCCCGTGGCGCAGCTCGATGGCCCGGGTGGCCGCGTACAGCTCGATGGCGATGATCCGGGTCAGGTTGTCGACGGCGGTACGCAGCTTGCGCGCGGCCGACCACCCCATCGAGACGTGGTCCTCCTGCATGGCGGAGGACGGGATCGAGTCGGCCGAGGCCGGCACCGCGAGCCGCTTCATCTCGCTGACCAGCGCGGCCTGCGTGTACTGGGCGATCATCAGGCCCGAGTCCACACCGGCGTCGTCCGCGAGGAACGGCGGCAGGCCGTGCGAGCGGTTCTTGTCGAGGAGCCGGTCGGTGCGGCGCTCGGCGATGGAGCCGAGGTCGGCGGCCGCGATGGCGAGGAAGTCCAGCACGTACGCGACCGGCGCGCCGTGGAAGTTGCCGTTGGACTCGACGCGCCCGTCGGGCAGCACCACCGGGTTGTCGACGGCGGCGGCCAGCTCGCGGGAGGCCACGAGCGCGGCGTGCGCCATGGTGTCGCGGCCCGCTCCGGAGACCTGCGGGGCGCAGCGCACGGAGTAGGCGTCCTGCACGCGGGGCGCGGACTCCTCCTGGAAGTGCCCGGTCAGGCCGGAGCCCTTCAGTACGGCGGCCATGTTGGCGGCGGAGGCGCCCTGACCCGGGTGCGGGCGGATGGCGTGCAGCTCGGGCTGGAGCACCTTCTCGGTGCCGAGCAGCGCCTCCAGCGTGAGCGCGGCGGTGATGTCGGCGCAGGTGTAGAGCTTGCCGAGGTCGGCGAGGGCCATGACCAGCATGCCGAGCATGCCGTCGGTGCCGTTCAGGAGGGCGAGGCCCTCCTTCTCGCGCAGCTCCACGGGCTCGATGCCGGCCTCGGCGAGCAGCTCGCCGGCGGGCCGTACGACACCGTCCGGGCCCTCGGCGTCGCCCTCGCCCATGAGCGCGAGCGCGCAGTGGGACAGCGGCGCGAGGTCGCCGGAGCAGCCGAGGGAGCCGTACTCGTGGACGACGGGGGTGATCCCGGCGTTCAGTACGTCGGCCATGGTCTGCGCGACGGAGGGGCGGACGCCGGTGTGGCCGGAGGCGACGGTCTTCAGGCGCAGGAACATCAGGGCGCGCACGACCTCCCGCTCGACGCGCGGGCCCATGCCGGCGGCGTGCGAGCGGACGATGTTGCGCTGGAGCTGGGCGCGCAGCTCGGGACTGATGTGCCGGGAGGCGAGGGCACCGAACCCGGTGGACACCCCGTAGACGGGCTCAGGCTTGGCGGCGAGGGCGTCGACGATCTCCCGGGCCCGGGCGAGGGCGTCGAGCGCCTCACCGGACAGCTCGACGCGCGCGTTGCCGCGGGCGACGGCGATGACGTCCTCGGCGGTGGTCCCGGACGTCCCCACCACGACAGTGTGCATATCCATATTCAGCACCCTACGGACTGAATCCCTTCATGTCACTAGCCACTTCCGCGAGGGCCCCTTACGGAGCGCTACGGACTCCCGCGGCGCGCCGTCACCCCCGCCCCCGGAACCGGCGCCGCTCGCCCGAACCCTCCTGGGCGGCGTCGGCGAGCCGCACCACGGCGGTGTCCCGCCCGGCCACGACGGGTTTCGCGGAGCGCGCGGCCTTGGCCTTGTACTGGGCCGCGTCGGCCAGCCGGAAGAGCCTGCGCGAGGACTGCACCGGCCCGATGGGGTCCCCGGTGGAGGCCACCCCGCAGGCCACCCCCTCCCCCAGCTCCAGCTCGGCGGCCCGGGCGCAGACCTCTTCGGTGACCCGTACCACCTCGTCCGCCGTCGGACCCACCCCGACCAGGCAGAACTCGTCGCCGCCGAGCCGGGCCACCAGGGCACCGGGCAGTATGGCGCCGCACAGGCTGAGCACCGACCCGAACCGCTCCAGCAGCCGGTCGCCCATGGCGTGTCCCAGGGTGTCGTTGACCTTCTTCAACCCGTTCAGGTCGCACACCACGAGGCTGACCACCGACCCGGTCCGCCGGTGCTCCTCCAGGGCCTCGTCGAGGCGCATGTCGACGGCCCGGCGGTTGGCGAGGCCGGTCAGCGGATCGGTGAAGGCCAGGCGCCGGGCCTCCTCCAGCCGCTCGTTCTGCGCGAGCCCGGCCGCGACCACGGCCGCGAGGACGGCGGCGAACTCGGCGTCGTCCTCGTCGAAGTCGGGCAGCCCCTCGTCCCGGGCCACGTACAGCTCGCCCCAGGCGCGCCCGCTGAGCACGATCGGCGCCACCACGCAGGTCCCGCGGCCACGCCGGCGCAGGGCCTCCCCGCGCCGCCCGGGCCGGTCGCCGACGGCGCTCTCGACCCAGGCGTGCGGGCCGGCGCCGCCGACCCACCGCTCGTGCAGGAACTCGGTGATCTCCGGGAAGTCGTGCACGGGGTAGGACTCGTCCTCGGGGAACTCCTCCTCGCCGGGACGGCGCTCCCCCTCGTTCACCAGCACCCGCAGGCGCCCCCGCTCCCGCTCCCACGCGGAGATGGCGGCGAAGGACCCGTCCATCGCCACCCGCGCGCCCCGCGCGGCCGCCCGCACCATGTCCCGCGGCGCGCACGCCGCGGCCATCGCCTGCGCGAGGCCCACCACGGCCCGCAGCCGCCCGTCAAGTCCCATCACTCCAGGTTAGGGAGTTTTGTGGGACTTGTGATAATCGGCGCGCCTTTCGCTCCCTCCAAGATCACCAGGAGCCGGTCGGGCGCGCCCCCGCGGCTACTGCCCCGGCCAGTTCGGGCTGCGCTTCTCGTTGAACGCCGCCACACCCTCCGCGCGGTCGCCCGAGAAGGCCACCGTCCGCCAGGCCGCGTCCTCGATCTCCAGCCCCGCGGTCAGGTCCATGCCGTGCCCCAGGCGCAGGGCGCGCTTGGCCGCCCGCAGGCCGACCGGGGAGTTCGCCGCCATCCGGGCCGCCAGCTCCAGCGCCTCGGCCGTGTCCCGGCCGGCCGGGACCACCGAGTCCACCAGGCCCAGCGACAGCGCCTCGGCCGCCTCCACCCGGCGCGCCGTGAAGATCAGCTCGGCCGCCCGCGCCGCGCCCACCCGGCGCGGCAGCAGCTGCGTGCCCCCGCCGCCGGGGATCACTCCCACCGACACTTCCGGGAGGCCGACCACCGCCGTCTCGTCGGCCACGATCACGTCGCACGCGAGGGCCAGCTCGAAGCCGCCGCCCAGCGCGAACCCGTGCACCGCCGCGACCGTCGGCATCGGCAGCTCCAGCACTCCCCCGTACGCGCCCCGCGTGGTCGGCCGCTGCCGCACCAGCTCGGCGTCCGACAGCGAGTTGCGCTCCTTGAGGTCCGCGCCGACGCAGAACGCCCGCTCGGCGGCGGAGGAGAGCACGACCACCCGTACGGAAGGATCCGCCGCCAGGGCGGCGCAGGCCGATCCGATGGCGCGCGCCATCGCCGTCGACACCGCGTTCATCGCCTTGGGCCGGTCGAGGACCAGCTCCGCGACCCCGCCCTCGTGGCGGCGCACGGTCACGAACTCCGATCCGGATCCCGGCTCCGACACCGATTCCGACACCGATTCCGACATCACTGGCCCTCCCGGTTAACGAACGTTACCCGGGGATCTTAGGCTTCCGCCTCGTCAGCGACCAGGGCTCCACGACGCCCAGCCCGCGCACGGGCCGCTGCCACATCGGCTGGAGCGCGAAGCGGTAGGAGCCGCCGCCCTCGGCCTCGGCCTCCTTCTCGGACACCGGCGCGGCCCCGGTCCGGCCCAGCTCCTCGGCCATCGCGCCGTCCACCAGCACCGCGTCCTTCGGCGCTATCGACGTCAGCCGGCTCGCCAGGTTCACCGTGGTCCCGAAGACGTCGCCCATCCGGGTCGTCACCGTGCCGAAGGCGATCCCGACCCGGAGCTCGGGCATCTGCGGGTCCGCGCCCATCGTCTCGATGAGCCGCAGCGCGATCTCCGCCGCCGTCGCCGCGTCGTCGGCGCAGTAGAGCACCTCGTCGCCCAGCGTCTTGATCAGCCGGCCGCCGTGCGCGGCCACCAGGTCCGCCGCGGTCGTCTCGAAGGACTCGACCAGCTCGCCGAGCTCCTCCTCCTCCAGCCGCCGGGTGAGGCGGGTGAAGCCCACCAGGTCGGCGAAGCCCACCGCGAGCCGCCGGTCGACCATCTCGTCGTCGTCCGCCACCTGCACCACACGGCCGGTCGCGGCCGCGAGCTGGCGCCGCCACACGTAGACGAGGAACTCCTCAAGCTCCGGCAGCAGCAGCTCGACCAGCGGGTACGTGACCTCCGTACGGGTCATGCCGGGCTCCGGTGGCTCCGTCAACCCCTCCAGGAAGGAGTCGATCTGCCACTCCGCGAGCCGCGCCGTGGTCTGCCCGGTCGAGCGCGCCACCTGCACCGCCATCGGCTCGGACAGCAGCCCGGCCTCCACCAGGCCGGCGAGACGGCGCAGCGCCAGTACGTCCGCCTCCGTCAGCGCCCTGGCCTGACCGATGTCGGCGAAGCCCATGGCCCGCCAGAAGCGGGAGGCGAGCTCCATGGAGACGCCGGCGCTGCGGGCGGCCTGGAAGGGGGTGTAGCGGCGCTCGGCACCGAGGATCAGCTGTTCGAGCCGGATGGCGAGCGGGTCCGCCGTCGGCTGCGCGGTGTGGTCGACCTCGTGGTGCGGGGTGTGCTGGTCGCGTCCGATCGGCGTGGCCGGACCGGACCCGGAGCCGCCCGCACCGAAGGACGCGCCGGACGTAGAGTCGTCGACGGTCAAGAGCCGCCTCCTGTCCATTCCGTGCGCACTGCCCTGCCGAACCGGTTGATCACCGCGAGCACCGGGGTCGCCTAAACCATACGGCAGGTGTGCCGTACCTCACTCCCCCTTCCGCGGGGCCGCCCGCCCGGTACCGGATCAGTGGACGGAGCGGAGGTGGATCACGTCACCTGCGCCTACGGCCTCGTGCTCGCCCGCGGCGGTGCGGATCAGCAGCCGGCCGTCGGTGTCGACCGCTTCGGCCGTTCCGGTGAGCGTGCGCCCGCCCGGGAGCTCCGCGCGGACGTGCCGGCCCAGGGTGGCGCAGCCCGCCGCGTAGGTCTCCTGGAGGCCGCTGGCCGCCGGGTCGCCGCCGGTCGCGCGCCAGTTCCCGTACCACTGCTCCAGGGAGCGCAGTACGGCCCTCAGCAGCGGGTCCCGGTCGGTCACGGAGGCCTTGGCCAAGGCCAGCGAGCCGGCGGCCGGCACCGGCAGCTCGTCCTCGGTCAGGGTGACGTTGAGCCCGATCCCCAGGACGATGCCGTCGGCGACCCGCTCGGCGAGGATCCCGCCGGTCTTGCGCTCGTCCCCGTCGACGGCGACCAGCAGGTCGTTGGGCCACTTGAGGGCGGTGTCCACGCCCGCGGCCCGGGACAGTCCGGTCGCGGTGGCCACCCCGGCGAGCAGCGTCAGCCACCCCCAGCGCTCCTGCGGCACCGCGTCGCCCGGCTTGAGCAGGACGGAGAAGAACAGCCCGGACCGGGCCGGGGCCACCCAGCTGCGGTCGAGCCGGCCGCGCCCCGAGGTCTGCTCCTCGGCGACGAGCACGGCGCCCTCGGGCAGCGTGGCGGCCCGGGCCGCCAGGTCGCTGTTGGTGGACCCGGTGGAGGCGACGACCTCCAGGGAGGTCCACAGCCCGCCCTCGACGACGAGGGCGCGCCGCAGGCTCTCGGCGTTCAGGGGCGGCCGGCCCAGGCTGGACCAGCGTCCGGCGGAAGCTCCGGGTGAGGGCTCTGATGACATGGTCGGGTCCTTATGTCGCCGTGGGTGTCCGGTGACCCGAGGCTGTGGTCGGATCGTGACCGACCCTAACTTCCGGGCGGCGGAGATTTCAGTGACAAAGGGGGCATTCGGCTCCCGTTTCTCCGGTGACGGCCCGGTGCGGGACCTCCGACGTGTCGGGGCGCGCGATCCGGAGCATCCTGGAAGGAGCCGTTCCCTAGAGAAGGCGGCGACGGCAAGCAAGCCACAGCAGGTGTGTCAAACGCCGCACTGCCGAGCGCCATGCCCGCCGATACGCTACGCACCAGTAGCCAGCAGTGGTCATTGAATTGACCAGGCAGTTGACACCACGCAGGGAGCCGCGACCCCGATGTCACAACCGTCAGAGCCGATCGACATGCACACCACCGCGGGCAAGATCGCGGACCTGCAGCGCCGCATCGACGAAGCCACCCACGCAGGATCCGCGCGTGCCGTGGAGAAGCAGCACGCCAAAGGCAAGCTGACGGCGCGTGAGCGAGTGGCCCTGTTGCTGGACGAGGGCTCCTTCGTCGAGCTGGACGAGTTCGCCCGGCACCGCTCCACCAACTTCGGGCTGGAGCAGACCCGTCCGTACGGCGACGGCGTCGTCACCGGCTACGGCACGGTGGACGGCCGCCCGGTCGCCGTGTTCTCGCAGGACTTCACCGTCTTCGGCGGTGCCCTCGGCGAGGTCTACGGACAGAAGATCATCAAGGTGATGGACTTCGCGCTGAAGACCGGCTGCCCGGTCATCGGCATCAACGACTCGGGCGGCGCCCGCATCCAGGAGGGCGTCAGCGCCCTGGGCATGTACGGGGAGATCTTCCGCCGCAACGTCCACGCGTCGGGCGTCATCCCGCAGATCAGCCTGGTCGTCGGGCCCTGCGCGGGCGGCGCGGTCTACTCCCCCGCCATCACCGACTTCACGGTCATGGTCGACCAGACCTCGCACATGTTCATCACCGGCCCGGACGTCATCAAGACGGTCACCGGCGAGGACGTCGGCTTCGAGGAGCTCGGCGGCGCCCGCACCCACAACTCCACCTCGGGTGTGGCGCATCACATGGCGGGTGACGAGAAGGACGCCATCGAATACGTCAAGTCCCTGCTGGCGTACCTGCCCTCGAACAACCTGTCCGAGCCGCCCGCCTTCCCCGACGAGGAGTACGCCGACCTCGACGTCTCCGACACCGACCGGGAGCTCGACGTACTGATCCCGGACAGCGCCAACCAGCCGTACGACATGCACACCGTGATCGAGCACGTGCTGGACGACGCGGAGTTCCTGGAGACGCAGTCGCTCTTCGCGCCGAACATCCTGACCGGCTTCGGCCGCGTCGAGGGCCACCCGGTGGGTGTCGTCGCCAACCAGCCGATGCAGTTCGCCGGCTGCCTGGACATCAACGCCTCCGAGAAGGCGGCCCGGTTCGTCCGGACGTGTGATGCCTTCAACATCCCGGTGCTGACGTTCGTCGACGTACCGGGCTTCCTGCCGGGCACGGACCAGGAGTACAACGGCATCATCCGGCGCGGCGCGAAGCTGATCTACGCCTACGCCGAGGCCACCGTCCCCCTGATCACGGTCATCACCCGCAAGGCCTTCGGCGGCGCCTACGACGTCATGGGTTCCAAGCACCTCGGCGCGGACCTCAACCTCGCCTGGCCGACCGCCCAGATCGCCGTCATGGGCGCCCAGGGCGCGGTGAACATCCTGCACCGCCGGGCCATCGCGGAGGCGGAGGCCGCCGGTGACGCCGAGGCCACGCGGGCGCGGCTGATCACCGAGTACGAGGACACGCTGCTCAACCCGTACACGGCCGCCGAGCGCGGGTACATCGACGCGGTGACCATGCCGTCCGAGACCCGGGCGCACGTGGTGAAGGGGCTGCGCCAGCTGCGCACCAAGCGGGAGTCCCTGCCGCCCAAGAAGCACGGCAACATCCCCCTCTAGCCCCTCCAGGAGATCTCTGTGGTGATCAAGGTCGTCAAGGGCAACCCGACCCCGGAGGAGCTGGCCGCCGCACTGGCGGTGGTCCAAGCGCGCGCGGCGGCACTGGCTTCGGTGCAGCCGGGCGCGCCGCGGGTCGCGGACGAGTGGTCGGCGCCGGCCCGGGTGGCCCGGCACCGGGTGCCCCGGCCGGGGCCGGCCGCGTGGGGCCGTACGTACTGGCCCGGCTAGGCCGTCTTCGCGTCGGGCCGGACGCGAAGATGGTGTGAACGGAGGGTGGCGCCTGAGTACGGGTACTCAGGCGCGACGCCCGTGCCCGGGGCCAGGATCGGGGCATGCTCTGGTCCGACCCTGACAACGAGCCGCCCGAGGACATGCGTCACGCGCAAGCGATGATCCGGCGGATGACCGTGGTGCTCGCCCTCGCCATGCTCGTGGTGGTGTACGTCCTCGGCGTGGGCTTCTGAGGGCCCCCGGCCCGCGCTCCCGGCCTGTCGGCGGGCGCCCCTACGATGGCCCCATGACCGTCACCCCGCTGCCCGCGAACGGGCGCCAGCTCGTCCTCGCCTCCGCATCCCCCGCCCGGCTGAACCTGCTGCGCCAGGCCGGGCTGGCCCCGCACGTGATCGTCAGCGGCTTCGACGAGGACGCCCTGAGCCACGACGAGCCGGCCCAGCTGGCGCTCGCCCTGGCCGAGGCGAAGGCGGCCGTCGTGGCGGCGCTGGAGGAGGCGGCGGGCGCGCTGGTGATCGGCTGCGACTCCGTGCTGGAGCTGGACGGCGAGGCGCTGGGCAAGCCGGCGGACGCCGAGGAGGCCACGGCGCGCTGGAAGGCGATGCGCGGCCGCTCGGGCGTCCTGCGCACCGGGCACTGCGTGATCGACACGGTGAGCGGCCGTCAGGTCTCGGCGACGGCCTCCACGACGGTGCGGTTCGGGGAGCCGACGGACGCCGAGGTCGCCGCGTACGTGGCCAGCGGGGAGCCGCTGCACGTGGCCGGGGCCTTCACCCTGGACGGCCTGTCGGCGCCGTTCATCGAGGGTATCGACGGGGACCCGGGGAACGTGATCGGGCTGTCGCTGCCGCTGCTGCGCTCCCTGCTGGGCGAACTGGGTGTGTCCATCACGGACTTGTGGGCGTGAGCTCCCCGAACGGCGGCGGTGGCGGCGTGTCACGCGCCTGCGGCGCGGCCTCGCGCTCGGCGGAGTAGAGCATCAGGATCAGTACGAGGAGGCACAGGATCAGCATCAGCACCGTGAAGGCGGCCCAGCCGACCAGCGCCACGGAGAGGATGCCGAGCAGCCCGTGAGTGACGGCGGCGGTGATGAGCACGATGCGAGCGGGGCGGGCGGGAGCCCGGTCGCGCACCGCGGCGACGGCGATGACCACGGCGCACAGGAGCAGGAAGGCTCCCATGCCCGCGCCCAGCCCGTATGTTGCCTTGGACATGACATCCGGATCGCTGCCGGCGATGGACATCGACTGGTTCGCCGTGGTCCTGCCCAGCACGATATGCACGAGCACGAGCACCGCCGCTTCCGCGACGAGCACGATCGCGGCCAGTCCGGCCACGAGTCTGCGCACCACGACGCCCCCACCCCCACACCGTCACAAGCCTGTTCGACGCCTGGAGGCTACTAACGGGTAAACGTGGGGACAAGGGGTCCGGGCCGCTTCGTTACCGGAGGGCCACCGCACAGTGATCACGTACGGAAGCCGTTCACGGTTCGTAGGGAACCGACAAAGAATCACCCGGGGCCGCTGACCGGGTGGACAGAGACCTCGGCCACGTCACGGGGTTACTGTGCAGTCGGGGATCCCCCTGACCTGGGGCGCCACAAGGGTTTTCCAGTCGAGCCGGCCTCGCATCACCGTCTGTGTGGGCAAGCTCACCACTGGGGAAGGGTCGTAAGGCCGTGTGGGCTGTCCCTAAACTCAGCTTGTTTCAAGGAGGGAGCCATCGTGCGCAAGGTGCTCATCGCCAACCGTGGCGAAATCGCTGTCCGCGTTGCTCGGGCCTGCCGGGACGCCGGGATCGCGAGCGTAGCCGTCTACGCCGATCCGGACCGGGACGCTCTGCACGTCCGCGCGGCCGACGAAGCTTTCGCGTTGGGCGGTGACACCCCGGCCGCCAGCTACCTGGACATCTCCAAGGTCCTCCAGGCCGCAGCCGACTCGGGCGCGGACGCCATCCATCCCGGATACGGCTTCCTCTCCGAGAACGCCGACTTCGCCCAGGCCGTGATCGACGCCGGCCTGACCTGGATCGGCCCGCCGCCGCAGGCCATCCGCGACCTCGGCGACAAGGTGGCCGCCCGCCACATCGCCCAGCGCGCCGGCGCGCCGCTGGTGGCGGGTACGCCGGACCCGGTCTCCGGGGCCGACGAGGTCGTCGCGTTCGCCAAGGAGCACGGCCTGCCCATCGCGATCAAGGCCGCCTTCGGCGGCGGCGGTCGCGGTCTGAAGGTCGCCCGCACCCTCGAAGAGGTGCCGGAGCTCTACGACTCCGCCGTCCGCGAGGCCGTCGCCGCCTTCGGCCGCGGCGAGTGCTTCGTCGAGCGCTACCTCGACAAGCCGCGGCACGTCGAGACCCAGTGCCTGGCCGACTCCCACGGCAACGTGGTCGTCGTCTCCACCCGTGACTGCTCCCTCCAGCGCCGCCACCAGAAGCTGGTCGAGGAGGCCCCGGCGCCGTTCCTGACGGAGGCCCAGAACGCCGAGCTGTACGCGGCGTCCAAGGCCATCCTCAAGGAGGCCGGCTACGTCGGCGCCGGCACCGTGGAGTTCCTCGTCGCCGCCGACGGCCTGATCTCCTTCCTGGAGGTCAACACCCGGCTCCAGGTCGAGCACCCGGTCACCGAGGAGGTCTCGGGCATCGACCTGGTGCGCGAGATGTTCCGCATCGCGGACGGCGAGGAGCTCGGCTACGGGGACCCGGTCCTGCGCGGCCACTCCTTCGAGTTCCGCATCAACGGCGAGGACCCGGGGCGGGGCTTCCTGCCCGCCCCCGGTACGGTCACCCGGTTCGCCCCGCCGTCGGGCCCGGGCGTCCGCCTGGACGCGGGCGTGGAGTCCGGCTCGGTCATCGGCCCGGCCTGGGACTCCCTGCTGGCCAAGCTGATCGTCACCGGCGCCACCCGCGAGCAGGCCCTGCAGCGGGCCGCCCGCGCGCTCGACGAGTTCGAGATCGAGGGCATGGCCACCGCCGTCCCCTTCCACCGCGCCGTGGTCGCCGACCCCGCCTTCGCCCCGGCGGAAGGACCCTTCACGGTCCACACCCGCTGGATCGAGACGGAGTTCGCCAACGAGATCCCCGCGTTCGTGGCCCCGGCCGCGGACGACACCGAGGACGAGCCGGGCCGCGAGACGGTGGTCGTCGAGGTCGGCGGCAAGCGCCTGGAGGTCTCGCTGCCGTCGTCCCTGGGCATGACCCTGGCCCGTACGGCGGCCGCGGGCGGCGCGAAGCCGAAGCGCCGCGCGGCCAAGAAGTCCGGCCCCGCCGCCTCCGGCGACACCCTCGCGTCCCCGATGCAGGGCACGATCGTCAAGGTCGCGGTCGAGGAGGGCCAGCGCGTCGAGGAGGGCGAGCTGATCGTCGTCCTGGAGGCCATGAAGATGGAGCAGCCGCTCAACGCGCACCGCTCCGGCACCATCGTCGGCCTCAAGGCCGAGGTCGGCGCCTCCCTCACCTCGGGCGCCACGATCTGCGAGATCAAGGACTGACACACCTCACCACAGGGGCCCGTCGGCACTGGCCGGCGGGCCCCTCGCCATGTGCGCGATGGCATGCTGGAGGGCAGAAG
>NZ_JBSGQV010000035.1:0-67454 GCF_053606025.1 Streptomyces sp. NPDC055254
CCGCCGGCCGGTGCGGGGCCCCGACCGCCGCAGCCGGCGCGGCCGGGGCCCCGCACAGGCGCCGCCCCCGGGCCGCCCGCCGGCCCGAGCGGGAACGGACCGGCTCCGCTGGGACGGTTCCTGGCCAAGGCCGCCGCCGTCACGGCCGGGCTGACCGCCGCCGGCGCGGTGTTCGGGCTGGTGCGCGACCAGACCATCGCGCACCTCTTCGGGGCCGGGCACGACAGCGATGCCTTCCTGATCGCCTGGACCGTGCCCGAGATGGCCTCGACGCTCCTCATCGAGGACGCCATGGCACTGCTGATGGTGCCCGCCTTCAGCCACGCCCTGGCCCGGCGGGCCGCCAGCCGAGCCGGCCTCACCCGCAAGGAGGCCCGCGCGCAGGAACCCGTACGACTGCTGGTCGCGGCCACCCTGCCGCGGCTCGCCGTCCTCCTGGCCGCCGTCGCGACCGTGCTCGTCCTGGCCGCACCGCTGGTCGTCGGCATGCTCGCGCCCGGCCTGCCCGACCCGGAACTGGCCGTCCAGTGCACCCGGCTGACGGCCCTGACCGTGGTCTCCTTCGGGATCGCCGGGTACTTCAGCGCGGCGCTGCGCGCGCACCGGTCCTTCGTACCGCCCGCCGCGATCTACGTCTCGTACAACGTCGGCATCATCGCCACCATGGTCGCCCTCCACACCCTGTGGGGGGTGCGGGCCGCCGCCGCCGGGGTCGCGGCCGGCGGACTGCTGATGGTCCTGGTCCAACTGCCCGCCTTCGTGCGCAACGTCGGCTTCGGACCGTCCCGCGCCAAGGGCGCGCCGCGCGTCCGGCGCGACCGGGACCGGCCCACCCTCCTCGCCTTCGGGTTGATCGCCCCGGTCATCTTCTTCGCCGTCTTCCGGCAGTCGCAGGTGCTGGTCGAGCGGTTCCTCGCGGCCTCCCTGCCCCCCGGGGCCATCTCGCACCTCAACTACGCGCAGAAGGTCGCGCAGATGCCGATGGTCCTCTCGCTGATGATCTGCACCGTCACCTTCCCCGTCGTCGCCCAGGCCATGGCCGGCGGGGAGCGGGAGAAGGCCCGGCGCCGCGTCGAGCAGGACCTCGCGCTGGCCTCCCTCGCCGTCCTCATGGGCGCGGCACTCGTCATCGGGTACGCGCCCCAGATCATCGAGGTCCTCTTCGAACGCGGTGCCTTCAGCCACCGGGACACCCTCGCCACCGCCTCGATCATGCGGGTCTACGGACTCGGACTGCTCGGCCACTGCCTCGTCGGGGCACTGTCCCGGCCCTTCTTCTCGACCGCCCGGCCCACCTGGTTCCCGGCGTTCGCGATGGGCGCCGGACTGCTCGTCAACGTCGTGGCCGGAGCCCTCGCCGTCGGCCGGTGGGGCACGTACGGCATCGCCGGCGCCAACGCCGCCGGCATCTCCACCACCGCCGTGCTGCTGCTCACCGGCCTCGGCTCCCGGATCATCGCCATCCACGTCCGCCGGGTCGCCGTCAGCGTCGGACGGCTGGCCGTGGCCGCCGCGGCCGCCTGCGCCACCGGCTGGATCGCCGGCCCGATGATCCCCGACCCGATGCTCAGCGCCGCCCTCGGCTGCCTGCTCGTCCCGGCCATGTTCGGAGCCACCGGCATGGCCATACGCACTCTCGAAGTCACCGCCCTGCCCGGTCAGATCTCCCAGCTCACGCAGAGGTTCCGCAATGTCCGCTGACACCGACACGGCGCCCGCCGCCATGGCGGCCCCCACCCGGGGGACCGCGTCCCCGTGGGTCCTGATGTACCACTCGGTCGCCGAGTTCACCGATCCCGCCGAGGACCCGTACGGGATCACCGTGACCCCCCGTGCCCTGGAGGCGCAGCTGCTGTGGCTGCGCGCCCGCAGGCTGCGCGGGGTGTCGGTCGGGGAGCTGCTCCGGGCCCGCGCGGCCGGTCGCGGCGCGGGCCTGGTCGGGCTCACCTTCGACGACGGCTACACCGACTTCCTGACCCGGGCGCTGCCCCTGCTGCGCCGCTACGACTGCACGGCGACCCTCTTCGTCCTGCCCGGGCGGCTCGGCGTGGACAACGTGTGGGACCCGCTGGGGCCGCGCAAGTCCCTGCTCACCGCCGAGGGGATCCGCGAAGTCGCAGGCGCCGGGCAGGAGATCGGCTCGCACGGCCTGCTCCACCAGGACCTCACGGCGGCCTCCGACGACGTCCTCCAGCAGGAGCTGCGCGGTAGCCGCGACCTGCTGCGCGAGCTGACCGGCACCCTGCCCCAGGGCTTCTGCTACCCGTACGGGCACCTCGACGCCCGGGTCGTCGAGGCGACCCGGGCCGCCGGGTACGGCTACGCCTGCGCCATCGACCCGGGGCGGCTCGCGGGCCCGCACGCCCTGCCCCGTACGCACGTCAGCCAGGCCGACGGCGGGGCCCGGCTGCGGACCAAGCAGCTGCGCCACCAGATGCGGGAGCTGCGCCGGACGGTGGTCCGGTGAAGGACATCCAGGTCGATGCGCCCACCGAGGCCGTCGAAGCCGCCAAGGTGCTGCACATCATCACCGGCCTCGGTGTCGGCGGCGCCGAACAGCAACTGCGCCTGCTGCTGCGACACATGCCGATGCGCTGCGACGTGCTGACCCTGACCAACCCCGGCCCGGTGGCCGAGGGGCTGCGCACCGACGGGGTCCGGGTCGTGCACCTGGGGATGCGCGGGAACCGGGACCTGGGGGCGCTGCCCCGGCTGGCGCGCTTCGTCCGGGCCGGCGGCTACGACCTCGTGCACACGCATCTCTACCGGGCGTGCGTCTACGGGCGCCTCGCGGCGCGCCTCGCGGGCGTCCGGGCGACCGTGGCCACCGAGCACTCCCTCGGCGAGCACGAGATCGAGGGCCGCCCCCTGTCGCGCGGGGTGCGGAGGCTGTACCTGGCGAGCGAACGGCTCGGAGCGGCGACCGTGGCCGTGTCCGACACCGTGGCCGCGCGGCTGGAGGGGTGGGGGGTGCCGCCCGAGCGGGTGCACGTCGTACCCAACGGGATCGAAGCCGTCCGCTTCCGCTTCGACGAGGGCGTACGGCGGGCCACCCGGGCCCGGACCGGGCTGCCCGAGCGGGCCTTCGTGGTCGGTGGGGTGGGCCGGCTCGTGCCGGGCAAGCGGTTCGACGTGCTGGTCCGGGCCGTGGCCGCGCTGCCGGGGGCGCACCTGCTGCTGGCCGGGGACGGACCCGAGCGGGCGGCGCTGCGCCGGCTCGCGGCCGAGCTCGGCGCGCAGAACCGGATCCACCTGCTGGGGGAGCGGGACCCCTTGGGCGACAGCCCGGACGGCCGCACCCCCGGTATCCCGGCCCTGCTGGCCGCCATGGACGTCTTCGTCTCGCCGTCGCGGGAGGAGGCGTTCGGACTGGCCGTGGTCGAAGCGCTGGCCGCCGGACTGCCGGTGCTGCACGTGACCTGCCCGGCCATCGACGACCTGCCCGCGATCCAGGCCCCCGGCGCCCGCCGGATCGGTACGGGCACGGAGGAACTGGTCGCGGCGCTGCGCGGCCATATGGAGGCGGGTGCGCGCCGGCTGCCGGCGCCGCCGGTGGTCCGCCGCTACGACATCTCGCAGAGCGCGCGGCAACTCCTGGACGTGTACGCCCTGGCCCTGGCGGGCCCGGACGCCGGGGGGGCCGGCGCGGACGGGGCCCCCGGCGCGGGCGGGGTGTCCGTGCCCGCACCCGGCGCGTCCCGCGCCGGCCACCGGTCCGGGCCGTCCGGCACGTCCGGCACGTCGGGCACGTCCGGCACGTCCGGCACGTCGGGCACATCTGGTGCGTCCGGCACGTCGGGCACGTCCGGTGCGTCCGGTACGGGCGCGAGCCGGGCGGCAGCGGGCGGGCCCGGCTGATCAGTCCCACCCCGGCGGCCGCCCGCGGCGGACCGGCCGGGAACCGAAGGAACTCCCCTCCACGCAGGAAGTGAGCACGTGATGGCCGACACCGCCGACCACAAGAAGTCCGACCGGAGCACCGACCGGAGCACGGACGCCCGGCCGGGCCCGACGCCGGAGCCCACGTCCGACCGCCGCTCCGCCAGGAACCGGCGGCGCAGGCCCTTCCCGCCCCTGTGGTGGCCGCTGCCCGCCTGCGCCCTGCTGGGGCTGGCCGCGGGCGGCGCCTACGGGGTGCTCAAGGCCCCCGAGTACGCCGCCACCAGCTATGTCGTCGCCGTCCCGGACGACACCACCGAACCGGCCACCGCGCTCGGCTTCGCACAGGCCTACGCCCGCATCGCCACCAGCAGTTCCACCCTCGCCTACGCCCAGCCCCGCGCGGGCGTCGGCGTCCGCGAGCTGCGGACCCAGGTGCGCGCCGAGACCTCCCCCGAGTCGCCGATGATCGCCGTCACCGGCACCTCCACGAGCCCGGCGGAGGCCGCCGACATCGCCAACGCCGTGGCCGACGCCCTTTCCCTGAGCAGCAATCAGGCGGCCAAGAACACCGGCGTCCAGCTGCTGCTGTTCAACCAGGCCGTGGCTCCCGCGGACCCGGTCTCCCCCTCCCCGGCGATCAGCGGCGCCGTCGGGATGTGCGCGGGCGGTCTGCTCGGCGGCCTGTGGCTGCTGGCCCGGCCGGCCCGGGGCCGCCGCCAGGAGTCCACCGCCGCGCCGGCCTCCGGGCGGTTGCCCGGGGCGGCCCAGGAGCCCGCGGCCGAGGAGTACGCCTCGCTCCCGGCGCAGGGTGAGCCCATCGAGACCAAGGAGAAGGAGTCCGCGCGATGACCTCGGGCTCCGCCGGGGCCCTGTCGGTGACGCTGTGCCGCGATCCCCGGCAGTTCGCCGCGCTGGAGGAGTCGTGGAACCGGCTCTTCCGCGGTTGCCCCACCGCCACACCCTTCCAGAGCCACGCCTGGCTGCACTCCTGGTGGCTGTCGTACGGCAAGGACGGCAGGCTCCGGCTCGTCCTCGTGCGGCGCGGCGGGGAACTGGTCGGCGCGGCCGCGCTGATGCTCGTACACCGGCCGCTGCCGCTGCTGGTGCCGCTGGGCGGAGGCATCACCGACTACTTCGACGTGCTCGTGGACGCCCAGTACGCGGACCGGGTCGTCCCGGCACTGGCCCGAGGGCTGCACCGGGCCGCCCGGGGCGCGGTCGTCGATCTGCGCGAGGTGCGCCCCGGGGCCGCCGCGGAGGGGCTGGTCACGTACTGGCCGGGCGTCGCCAGCACCCTTACGGACTCCACGTGCATGGAGCTGCCCGCACTGCCCTTCGACGAGCTGGTCAAGCGGATGCCGTCCTCGGGCGCCCAGCGCGTCCGGGCCAAGCTCCGCAAGAGCGACGCGGCCGGGATCGAGGAGCACGAGGTCACCGAGCAGGAGGTGCCGCGCGCCGTGCGGACCCTGCTGCGGCTGCACGAGAAGCAGTGGCGCGGGCGCGGGGTGACCCCCGAGCACCTGCGGCCCCGCTTCGCCGAACACCTGACCCGGGCCACCCGGCGGATGGTGCGGACGGGCGAGGGGCGGCTGACGGAGTTCCGGCTGGACGGGAACGTGGTCGCGGCCAACGTCACCCTGCTGTCGGCGGGACTGAGCGGCGGGTACCTGTACGGGGCCGACCCGGACCTGCGCACGCGCAAGGTGGACGTGGCGACGCTGCTGCTGCGCTACGAGGCCGGCCGCGCGCTCGCGGAGGGCCGCCCGGTGGTGAGCTTCCTGCGGGGCAGCGAGCCGTACAAGAACCACTGGCGGCCGGAGACGGTCGTCAACCGGCGGTTCCTGCTGGCCACGACCGCGCTCGCGCCCCTGCTGCGACTGCACGAGTCGCAGGTGGCGGGGCGCGAGCGGGCCGTGGACGCGCTGCGGGAGGCGCTGCCGGCCGCCAGGGACTGGCGGGCGCGGCTCAACGAACTGCGGGTGAGATGAGGCGTCTAGAAGGGCCAGATGCCGTCGCCCTTGGTCCAGTCGAAGGTGAAGCAGACGGACTGGTTGCCGACGAGCTCGGAGAGCCACTCGCCGAAGCTGAGCGGTACGCACCACTGCTTGCTGTTGGCCGGCGGCCGCTGCGGTGGGGGCTTCGGGGTGGGCACCGGCGTGGGCACGAGCGGGCTCGGCGCCACGGGCGAGGGTGTCGGGACCGCCGGCGAAGGCACGGGCACCGGGACCGGTACGGGTCCGGAGGCGTCGGGCGTGCGGCTCGGGGTGACCGGGAACGGGACCACGGGCGTGGGCACGGGGATCACGGGCGTGGGCACGGGGATCGTGGGCACGGGGATCACGGGCGTCGACACCTGCGGGGTCGGGACGGCAGGTGTCGGGACCTCGGGCGTGGGCAGGGCGGGCGTGGGTACGGCCGGTGTGGGTACGACCGGCGTGGGTACGGCGGGCGTGGGGATCTGCGGGGTCGGCACGACGGGCGTCGGGAGGACCGGGGTCGGCACCACCGGCGTCGGGACCACGGGGGTGGGCACCACCGGCGTGGGGACCACCGGCGTCGGGATCACGGGGCCGGGCCCCTCCGGCGTCAGGGCGTCGCGGAACACCTTCGAGGACTGCGGGTTCTGCTTGCACTGCCACACGCCGTGCGGGCAGTAGTCGGTGATGGTGTGGTACAGCGGCTTGTGCTCCGCGATCCATCCCAGCATGCGCCGCACGTACTCCGGATTGTCCCCGCGCCGGAACAGCCCCCACTCCGGGTACGAGATCCGCTTGCCGTGTGCCTTCGCGAAGTCGACGTGGTACTGGAGCCCGAAGGGCTGGGTGATCTGGTCGTCGAAGGTCCGGCCCGGGCTCTGGTCGTACGAGTCCATCCCGATGACGTCGACCACGTCGTCGCCGGGGTAGCACCGGCTCCAGCCGATCGCGTCCGTACCCCTGTTCGGGGCGAAGTCGAACGTGAACGCCTGGCCGGGCACGGAGCGCATCGCGGTGACGACGCGTCTCCAGTACACCTTCCAGTTCTCCGGGTCGGGGGCGCACCGGTGGGTGTACGTGGTGCCGTTCATCTCCCAGCCGAGCACGATCACCGTGTCCGGGACGCCCAGCGACACCAGCCGCTCGGCGAGCCGCTCGAAGTGCAGGTCGAACTGCCCCCGCGCGCCCGCCCGGATCAGCCGCGCGACCTGGCGGTCGGGCACCCGGCCCTCGTTGCGCGCCTGCATGGGCACGTTGAGGACGAACATCCGGTCGTCCTGGGCCCGGCGCCACGCGGCCCAGTCCGCCAGGAAGTCGACGTTCCCCTCGATGCCGGCCCACTGGTCGCCGGGCAGGTAGGTGTGGCCGACCCGGATCTCCTTGCCACCCAGCCAGTGCGAGAGGTGCGGGATCCCGGAGACCCCGGCCGGCCCGAAGTCGAGGTAGGCGCCCACGGCGATGTCGGAGTCGTGGGGCCGGTCCTCCTCCGGGGCCGCGAGCGCGGCCCCGGTCGCGAGCAGTCCGGCCGCGACCGTACCGATGCAGGTGCGCGCCAGTCGGCGGCGTGGTCTGGGCATGGCGTCTCCCGAGCTCTCCTGAATCGGCGTGCTTATCAGAGACGTTACGCATCAGATCTGACGAATGGCCTGTTCGGTGACCGCCGCGTAGGCCATTCGCAGGTGCGTATCTACCCCGCTTGGTCCGACTAGGTGAAAGAACCCGATGCCATGCACGCGTTCGCCAACCACGTGCCCGCCGTTCTGCTCAGACTCGATCGCAACCCGTTCCACCACGGAACCCTCGGCGCCGTCAGATCCCTCGGGCGCAGGGGCGTGGAGGTCCATGCCGTCGTCGAGGCCGGGGGAGGTCCCATGGGGCGGTCGCGCCATCTGCGCGCCGTGCATCCCGGTCCGGTCGGCGGCATCGACCCGGAGGCGCCCGACACGCTGCTGGAGTGCCTGACCGGGGTGTCGGAGCGGATCGGCCGGCCCGCCGTGCTCGTCGCCATGGACGACCTGAGCGCCATCGCCGTGTCCCGGGCCGCACCGATGCTGACGGACCGTTTCCGGATTCCCCATCAGCCCGACGACCTGCCGGCCCGGGTGGCGGACAAGGCCGAGCTGGCGCGGCTGTGTGCGCGGTGGGACGTCCCGCACCCCGAGACCGCGATCCCGGCGAGCGGGGCCGAGGCGGCGCAGGCCGCGTGGCGGCTGGGCCTGCCGTTGGTCGCCAAGTGGAGCCGCCCCTGGCTGCTGCCCGCGGCCGACGGGCTGCGCAGCACCATGCTGGTGCACACCCCGGCCGAGGCGCGCCGGCTCCACGAGCGTTCCGCCGAGGCGGGGAGCCGGCTGCTGCTCCAGCGGTTCCTGCCGGCCGGGACCGACACCGACTGGTTCTTCCACGGCGCCTTCGGGCGGGGCGGCCGTCCGCTGCTCGCGGGGTCGGGCCGCAAGGAGCTGTCCTGGCCGGTGCGCACGGGGCTGACGGCGATGGGGCGCTGGCTGCCGGACCCGGCGGTGGAGGAGGCCGGGCTGCGCCTCGCCGAACGGCTGGGCTACCAGGGGATCCTGGACCTCGACTTCCGCCGGGACGAGCGCGGGGTGTTCCGGCTGGTCGACTTCAATCCCCGGCCGGGCGCGCAGTTCAGGCTGTTCACGGACACGGCCGGACTGGACGTGGTCCAGGCGCTGTACCTGGATCTGACGGGCCAGCGGGTCCCCGAGCCCTCGGGCGGTCCGGGCCGGGTGTTCGTCGCGGAGAACTACGCGCTGCTGGCCGCCGTGCGCCTCGCGGCGGACCGGGTGCGTCCCACCGCCGGCGCGGCCCCGGCGCCCGGCCCTGCGGCGCCCCGCCCTGCGGTGGCCGGGCCGGGGCCGGGGGACGCCGAGGGGCGGAGCCGGGGCGGCGGGGCGGCCGGTCGGCGCCGCGCCGGCGTCGAGGCGGCGTGGTTCGCGGCCGACGATCCGCTGCCTTTCCTGGCCATGCTCGGGGCCTTCCTGCTGCGCGGGCTCGGCAAGGGGCTGCGCATCCTGCGCGGCGTCCCGGCGCGCGGGCGGCGCACCGCCCGCGCGGTGGTCCGGGCGCCCCGGCAGCGCGGGCGGGACCAGCCCCGGCCCGAACCGCGGTCCGCCGCGCTCGCGTCGGCGGCTGCGCCGGAGACGCCGGCGGAGCCGGACGAGTTGGTGACCCGTTGACCGTCGGAGCGGAAGGAGTGGTGTGACCCGGATGGACGACCTCGTGGTGGTCGGTGCGGGCCCGTACGGGCTGTCGATCGCCGCGCACGCGGCGGGCGCGGGGCTCGACGTACGGGTCCTGGGGCGGCCCATGGCCTCCTGGCGGGACCACATGCCCCGCGGCATGTTCCTGAAGTCGGAGCCCTGGTCCTCCAACCTCTCGGCGCCCGACGGCCGGCACACCCTGGCCGAGTACTGCGCCACCCGCGGACTGGCGGCGGAACACGGCACTCCGTTGCCGATCGGCACGTTCAGCGCGTACGGGACGTGGTTCGCCCGGCACGCAGCGCCGGAGGTGGAGGAGGTGACCGTCACGGACGTGACCCCGCAGGGCGAGGGATTTCGCATCCGCACCGCCGAGGGACCGCCGCTGCTCGCCCGGACGGTGGCCCTCGCGGTCGGGGTGATGCCGTTCGTGCACATCCCCCGGGCGCTGCGCGACCTGCCCCCCGACCACTCCTCGCACAGCACCGGCCACCAGGACCTGTCCCGCTTCGCAGGCCGCGAGGTGGCCGTGCTCGGCGCCGGGCAGGCGGCCCTGGAGACCGCCGTGCTGCTGGCGGAGGCGGGCGCCCTGCCCAGCCTGGTGGCCCGGAGCTCCCGGTTGAACTGGAACACCGTCCCGGAGCCCCTGGCCCGGCCCGCGCTGCGGTCCCTGCGCGCACCGCACAGCGGGCTCGGCACCGGCTGGCGTAGCTGGGCCTGGTCGGAGCTGCCCGGGGCGGTGCGGCGGCTGCCCGCCCCCACCCGGGAGCGCATCGTGGCGACCGCGCTGGGCCCGGCCGGCGCCTGGTGGCTGCGGGACCGCTTCGAACGGCAGGTCCCCGCGCTGCTCGGGCACCGGCTGCACCGGGCGGTGGCGGTCGGCGGGCGGATCCGGCTCGGGCTGAGGGCACCGGCCGGTGAGTCCGTGGTCCTGGACACCGCGCACGTCATCGCGGCCACCGGCTTCGCGCCGGACCTGGCCCGGTTGGAGCTGCTCGACGCCGGGCTGCGGGACGGGCTGGCGACCGTGGGGAGCACCGGCGCACCGGAGCTCAGCCTTGGTTTCGAGTCCTCGTGGCCCGGACTGTTCTTCGCGGGGCTGCTGGCGGCTCCCTCATTCGGCCCTTCCATGCGATTCGTGCACGGCGCGGGCTTCACGGCGGGGAGACTGGTGGCAGGAGTCCGCAAGCGCCTCCGCGCCCGGGGCCCGGGGCCGGGTTCCACCGGGGCGACCCGGTGCCTCCGGGCCGCGGCCGGGCATCCGAAGACGTATCTGCGGTGAGATCCGTGACGAGATCCGCGGCGAGATCCGCGGCGAGAGGGGTCCGGGATGAGCGCGGAGCGAGCACAGGGCCGCGGCTGGGTACGCATTCCCGCCAGCCGCACGGAGCAGCCCGCCCCGGTCAGGACGGCCGCGTACGACCACGCCCCGTACGCGGGCGCCCCGCACTCCGCGCAGCCCGCGATCTACCTCTCCCTCGTCAGGCGCTGGCGGGAGGCCGGTCGCACCCTTCCGGGGCATCCTGACGAGGAGTGGGAGCGGCTGGTCTCCCAGCCGTGCTGGCCCGGCCGATAGGTGGTGTGTCTTGGCAGCGGCGGAGCACGACAGACCCGAGCAGGACCGGCGGGCCCCCGTGACCGGGGCCGCGGAGCGGCTCGCCCTGAACGGCATGGGCAGCTTCGAGTGGGACCTGCTCGCCGGGACACTGACCCTGGACGCGGCCGGAATGAGCGTGTTCGACCTGGAGCCGGAGGAGTTCGACGGCACCCCCGAGGGCCTGGGGCTGCGGATCCCTCCCGAGGACAGCGCGCGCCTCGGCGAGGCCGTGGCGACGGTCCTGAACAGCGGCGAGGAGACGTACGGCTCGTACTTCACCGTGCACCGGCGCGACGGCCGCGACCAGTGGACGCACACCCAGGGCCGGGTGCTGCGGGAGGGGACGGGACAGGCCCGGCGGATCGTGGGTATCGTCCGGGACGCGACGGCGGAACTCGCGCAGGCCACGCTGCTGCGCAAGCTGGAGACGGCCCGCGCCCAGCAGACGACGATCGTGCAGCGGACCACGGAGGCCCTGTCGCGGGCGGTGACGGTCGACGACGTCACGGCCACGCTCACCGGGGCCGGCGCGCTGGAGCGGCTCGGCGCGGACGGGCTGGCGCTCGGGCTGGTCGAGGGCGGCACCATGAAGATCATCGCGCTGAGCGGGGAGTCGCTGGACATCCTCAGCGAGCGGCGCTTCACCCGGCTGGACGGTTCGCTGCCGCTGTCGCAGGCAGTGATCAGCAGGCAGGCGCGCTTCGTCACCTCGCTCGCCGCGCTCGGCGACGAGTTCCCGCTGCTCAGCGACTACCTCGACCGCATCCAGTACGACGCGGCCGCCTACCTGCCGTTGATCGCGCAGGCCCAGGCCATCGGCGGGCTGGTCCTGTTCTACCGGCGGCGCAGCGAGTTCAGCCCGGAGGAGCGCAACCTCTGCCTGGGCCTGGCGGGCATCGTGGCCCAGTCGCTCCAGCGGGCGCTGCTGTTCGACCAGGAGCGGGAGTTCGCGACGGGCCTGCAGGCCGCCATGCTGCCGCGCCGGATCCCGGACATCACCGGCGGCGAGATCGCGGTCCGCTACCACTCCGCCTGGAGCGGGCGGGAGGTCGGCGGGGACTGGTACGACGTGATCTCGCTGCCGCGCGGCCGCGTCGGGATCGTGGTGGGCGACGTCCAGGGCCACGACACGCACGCGGCGGCCATCATGGGCCAACTGCGCATCGCGCTGCGGGCGTACGCGGGGGAGGGGCACCCGCCGTCCACCGTCCTCGCCCGGGCCTCCCGCTTCCTCGCCGAGCTGGACACCGAGCGCTTCGCCACCTGCATGTACGCGCAGGTGGACCTGGAGACCGGAGGGGTACGGGCGGTCCGCGCCGGCCATCTCGGCCCGCTGATCCGGCACACGGACGGGCGTACCGGCTGGCCCAACGTGCGCGGCGGACTGCCGCTCGGTCTGGCCACGCTCTTCGAACGGGAGGAGTTCCCGGAGACCCGTCTCGACCTGGTGCCGGGGGAGACGCTGGTGCTGTGCACGGACGGCCTGGTGGAGGAGCCGGGCACGGCCATCACCCAGGGCATGGAGGCGCTCGCCCAGGCCGTGCGCAGCGGCCCGCAGGGGGCGGGGGAGCTCGCCGACCACCTCTTGGACCGGCTGTGGGAGCGCTGGGGCTCCGGGGACGACGTGGCCCTGCTGGTGCTGCGCCGGGCGCCCGACCCGGGAACCCACCGGGCCCCGCGCATCCACCAGTACGTCCACCAGGCGGACCCGGAGGGCCTCTCGGAGGCCCGGTACGCGCTGCGGCAGGCGCTGCGCGACTGGGGGATGCCGGAGCTGGCCGACGACATCGAGCTGGCGGCCGGGGAACTGCTGGTCAACGCCCTGCTGCACACCGACGGCGGGGCGGTGCTGACCATGGAGGTGCTGCCCGAGCCGGTGCGGCGGATCCGGCTGTGGGTCAAGGACCGCTCCAGCGTGTGGCCGCGCCGCCGCACCCCGGGCGAGTCGGCCACGACGGGCCGCGGACTGCTGCTGGTGGACGCGCTCGCCAGCCACTGGGGGGTGGAGTCCCGGGGCGACGGCAAGGCCGTGTGGTGCGAGTTCGACGCCAGGAGCTGGCCGCGGAGCGTCGGGTGACCACCCGCTCACGCCGAATTGTGGCCGGGCCCGGGCGGGGTGATGATGCGGGCTATGGAACGGATCGTGCTGTGCGCAGACTGAGCGGACGCGCCGCGACGGGCATCCTGGCCGTGCTCCTCCTGGCTGCCGGAGTACCGACGGTCGTGGACTGGACGACGGGCCGCCCGCACGCGGACCCCGGGTGCCAGGCGGTGGCGTTCATGTCGATGACGGACGTGTCGCCCGAATGCCGGTAGCGGCGGCTACCGGCCGGGCTCGACGGGTCCGGTCCGACCGGCCGCCCCCAAGCTCACAGGGCAGTACACCTAGCCCCGGGTGATCAGCCGGATCTTCTTGCGGTCCTCCGCGACCGTGTCGACAGAACGCGGCATCAGGCCCGAGAAGTGGATCTCGTTGAGTTGGGCCTCGGCCAGGGCCTCGCCCGGGTGGATCCGCGGGGTGAACCTGAGCGAGCCGGTGGCCTTCCACGCGTGCTCCTTCCCGTCGCACCGAGCCTCCCCGCCACCGAAGGCGAGCCGGGTGCCGCCCTGCTCGACGGCCGCCGCGATCTGGAGCTTCGCTCCGACGGGTGACGGGTTGGTGCAGTGGTACGTGCCGGAGAGGGTGACCGTGCCGTCCTCGTCGAAGTGACCGTGCGACTGTACGGAGATCCCCTGGTCGAAGACGGTGGCCTGGGCGGGATTGGGGAATACCGCCGCGGCGGCCAGTGCCGAGAGCGCTGCAAGGGCGATACGGCTTCCGTGAATACCCATCGTTCCTCCGGGTGAGTGCGGGCGGCGGGATTCCGCCGGAACGCATTGTGCTGGCACACGACGGGCAACTCGCTCCGCGCGCTCGTGTCGGTGTGTGCAATTGCCCGCTCGGGCGCGTGAGACTGGCCGAAATACATTCCGAAGGGTTCCCCCCATGCGCCAGCACGCCGCCCCCGGCCGCCTCCCCGCCCTCGCCGCCGCTCTCCTGCCGCTCCTCCTGCTCGGTGCCACGGCCTGCCAGAACACCCCCGAGGGCGCGGCGCTCGCGCCCGCCGCCGCGCCCGCCGTCGTCGTGGACGACGGCGCTCCCGGGGCCGGGGCGGCGCCGGCGTCCGAGGGGGCTCCGGCGCGGGCGGGCGCGAAGTACGCCCATGTGGGTGAGGCCGTACGGGTGCGCGGCCGCCAGGTCGGCCGGCACCTCCAGATCGTGTTGAACGCGTACGTGGACCCGGCGGTCGGCGTCGAGAAGGACTTCGCCCCGTCCGCCGGTACGCGGTGGGTGGCCGCCTCGATGTCGTTCGTCAACGTGGGCGGGGCCCCGTACGGGGAACTCGGGCGCATGTGGGCGCACGACAGTGCGGGGCAGCGCCACGAGGTGGCGTCCACGGGTGAACTCACGACCGGCAAAGCGCTCGTCTTCGATTCGCTGGAGGTCGGTGAGCGGGCCGAGGGATGGGTGGTGTTCGAAATCCCGGAAAACGCTCGCATCGAACGGCTCCAGTACAGTGACGCGAACGTGCAAGCGAATTCCGGAGAGGGATTCTGGACCGTCTAGCCCGCGCGGGTGAAAGGCCGTGAAGGGCCCCGGGGAGAGACCACTAGGGTGCGGCGCATGACTTCTACTCAAGCCGAAATCGACCGGTCCCAGCTCGGCACCCTTTCGGTGCTCGCCTGGATCGGCGACCCCTCCGAGGCCCACGACATCCCGTACCTCCTCGCCTACACCCTCGGTGACGGCCCGCAGGGCAGGGAGGCCGGCGAGGCGGCGGCCCGCGGGCTGTTGGAGGAGATCGGCCTGCCCATCGGGGACGTCGTCATGGACGGCACTCGCAACCCGGCCGCCTTCCCGGTGCAGGTCCTGCTGGAAGGCAACCAGATCGCGCTCACGCTGCCCGGTATGAACGCCCAGTGCACCGCGCCCGACGAGTGGGTCGCCGCGGCGGACGAGAGCGGCCAGGCGTACTTCCTCTTCGCCACGCGGGCCTGGCCCGAAGCCGTTCCGGGCCGGCCGGTGGACGCGAAGACCCTGCAGGACTTCGCCGGCGACGAGGCCGTCCTGACCGGCAGCGCGCACTGCGTCCTGTCCGTGCGGCGCCTGCAGAAGTAGCCGCACGCCCCCGGACCCGTCCGGGGGCCGCGGGTGTCCGCCACACCACCCGCCCCGGCCGCCGGGCTCCCAGCCCGCCCGGTGGCCGGTCCCCCTGCCGTCCCCGTGGGCGCCGGTCGGGTCAGGGCCGCTCGAAGGTGAACGCGAGCGAGCGGACCCGGTTGTCGAAGTTCGACCCGGCCAGGTCCGGCAGCCCCACCGCGCGGAGCCCGACCGGCCGGGTCAGCAGCTCGCGGAACAGCGCCTTCATCTCGACCCGGGCCAGGTGCGCGCCCAGGCAGTAGTGCGGGCCGCCGCCGCCGAAGCCGAGGTGGGGATTGGGCGAGCGGGTGATGTCGAAGGCGTCGGGGTCCGGGAAGACCGCCTCGTCGCGGTTGGCGGACGCGTAGTACAAAACCACCTTGTCGCCCGGGCGGAAGAGGTGCCCGTCCATGGTGTGCTCGGCGGCGACCGTCCGGCGGAACTGGATGATCGGCGTCGAGTGCCGGATCATCTCGTCCACCGCGCCGTCGGCGTACGCCTCGAAGTCCGAGAGCAGCAGGTCCCGTTGGTCCGGGTGGTCGGTCAGCAGGGTCAGCCCGTGGGTGATGGCGTTGCGGGTGGTCTCGACCCCGGCCACCATCAGCAGGGAGAAGAAGGCGCCCAACTGCCGGGCACCGAGAGCCTGCCCGTCGACGTTCGCGCACACCAGCGCGGAGATCAGGTCGTCGGTGGGGTGCTTGCGCCGCTCCCGGCCGATCCCCGCCACCATCCGCTGCATCCGGGCCAGGGCCCGCAGCCCGCGGCCGGGCACCCGCAGTCGGGCGGCCAGGCCCCGCTCCACGCCGATGTTCTCGGAGGCGTGGTTGACGCGGTCGGCGATCTCGGCCCGGTAGCGCTGCGGGATGCCCATCATGTTGCAGATGACCTCCAGGGGCAGCCGGGAGGCCACCGACGCGACGAACTCGTCCGGCCGCTCGGCCAGTACGTCGTCGACGATGCGGGCCGCGACGGCGTGGACGTCCTCCTCCGCCGCCGCCAGCAGGCGGGGTGTGAACGCCCGCTGGACGATCTTGCGGAGCTGGGCGTGGTCGGGACCGTCCAGATTGACCATCGAGTCCCCGAACAGGGCCCGTACCCACCGGGCCGGCTCGGGCGTGGTCACCCCGGGGGCGCTCGCGAACACCTTCGGGAGCCGGCTCGCTTCCTGGACCTGGGCGTGGCGTACGAGGGCCCAGTGCCCGGGGCCGGACCCCTCGGGGACGAACACGGGGGCGCCGAGGGCGCGCAGGCGGGCGAAGGCCGCGAGACGGTCGGCGGGGGGGCCCGTCCAGAACCCCGGATCGGCCAGATCCCCTCCGGGGTCGGTTCCGGTGCGGGGTGCCGGGAGTGTCATGTCTGCCTCCAGTTGCTGCGCGACGTCCTGCGCTGGAGAACGGCCGGGGCGGCACGGGAGTGACGGTCCGGCGCGCCGCCGTTGCCGGGGAGGCCTCGGACCGCGGCGGCCGCGGCGGTGCGGGTGTGCAGGGTGACGCCGACCGACAGGGGGCGGGGGCGGCCGTACCCTGGAGGCATGAGCACCGCCCCCGCCTCCGACCCGCAGCCGGCGCAGTCCCCGCAGCCCGGGGAGAAGCCCCGCCCGAAGCCCAGGCTGGTCTTCGACGACCCGCTGGACCAGCAGTCCTCGGACGACACCGACCGGGGCTGGGGCGAGCGGCCGGCGGCCGGCGGGAGTGCGGCCGATCTGGCCCGATTCCTCGACGAGAAGCCCCCGCACCACATCTGACCGGCCCGACGGACGCCGCCGCGCCGCCGCCGCCCCGGGCCCGCGCCGGGGCCGCCGCGCGGAGCCGCTCTAGAACGCGTCCCGCGAGCCGGCCTGACCGCCCGCGCCGCCCGGACCCTGCTGGGCCACGAGGGCGTCCCGGATCTCCTTGAGGAGCTCCAGCTCGGTGATCTCCATCGTCTCCTGGACACCTTCCTTGGCCTTGCGCCGGGCCTCCTGCTTGGCGAGGAACTTCGCCATCGGAAGGACCATCAGGAAGTAGACGACGGCCGCCGTGATCAGGAAGGTGAGCGTCGCGTTGAGGACCGACCCCCAGAGGATCTCCACACCCGTGGGCTGGCCGCTCGCGTCGAGGCGGCAGGGGTTCTTGATGCACGACTTGTAGACGTCGAGGTTCTTCGTCCCGATGGCGCCGACCAGCGGACCGATGATCCCCTTGACGATGGAGTTCACGATGTTCGTGAACGCCGCGCCGATGACCACGGCGACCGCGAGGTCGACCACGTTGCCGCGCATCAGGAAGGCCTTGAAGCCCGCCAGGACGCTCTCCTTCTTCTTCTCGCTCACCGATGAGCCTTTCTTTGCATGTGCCGAACTCGGAGTCAACGGTTCCGAAAGCTACGGCAGTCCGGACCCGGCATGTCCAATCGGGGCCCGTCACACGGTGACTTGCCTGCTCGCGCGTGCGATTCAGCACAGTGTCACCGCCAGGCGTGCCGTGGTGCCCGCCCCCACGAGGGCCCGGGCGGTGTCCCGGGGCACGGACAGGACCACCAGCGCCCCGCCGTCCCCAACTTCCTTTTCAGAGACGGGTACTTCGGCGACCAGGGCCCCCGCCGCCACCACGCGGTGCGGCCCGGACCGCTCCGCCGCGACCACGTCGACGCGGTCCCCGGGGCGCAGCAGCCGCACGGTCGCCGCGTCCGCGATGCGCACCGGCGCCGAGACCAACCGCACCACCGCGGGCGGCCGCTTCGCCACGGGCGGCGCCGCGCCCCGGGAGGCCTGCGCCTCGGTCCCGCCGACCGCCAGCGCCGCCGCCACGACGGCCAGCCCGGCCGCCCCGGCCCGCCGCCGGCGCCGCACCGCCCGGCGCAGCCGGTCCCCGCCCCGCCCGACGCGCAGCGGCGGGAACTGCGGCACCGTCCGCGCGGGGGGACACGGAGAAGCCGCACAGGAAGAACGGATCGAAGGGCTCACGGACATGAGGACCACCACCAGCCGAGGAGTGCCGAGCCCGGACCCAGCGCCCGGACACCCCTCACGATCCGGCCCCCCGCGGCTTCCCGCTCGCCCCTGTGGACGATCCCCAGGTTGTGGACAACCGCGTCACCCCCACGAGGGAGACCCGCGCCCCGGGCCCCGCGCAAGGCGTGCGCTCAGCGCCCCGGCCGCGCCGCGCGCGCCTGCGAGAAGTCCTGACCCGTCAGCCCGAAGGGCCGCGGCGGCCCTTCACCGACCGGGACCGGACAGCTCCGGGAGGTGTGAGGGCGCCGCGCCGGGGGTGTGACGGCGCCGCGCCGGGGATGTGACGGCGCCGCGCCGGGGATCCCTCCCCGCACCCGCCGCCTACGGCAGCTCGATGCCCAGGTCCCAGCCGTCGTGCGCGTGCGTGCACAGGCAGGCGCGGGACTCCGTTCGGGGCAGCGCCGCCACCGCGTCGAAGAGGACCTGCCGCAGCCGCCCCACGTTCTCGCCGAACACCCGCAGCACCTCCGTGTGGGACACGCCCTCACCCGTCTCCGCGCCCGCGTCCAGGTCGGTCACCAGCGCCATCGAGGTGTAGCAGAGCCCCAGCTCCCGGGCCAGGACCGCCTCCGGGTGCCCGGTCATGCCGACCACCGACCAGCCGGCCGCCGCGTGCCAGCGCGACTCGGCGCGCGTCGAGAAGCGCGGCCCCTCGACGACGACCATGGTCCCGCCGTCCACCGGCTCCCAGTCCCGCCCCCGCGCCGCCGCCAGCGCCACGGACCGCCCCACCGGGCAGTACGGGTCCGCGAAGGTGGTGTGCACGACGTTGGGGACGCTGCCGTCGGGCAGCGGCTCCCCGTCGAAGAAGGTCTGGGCGCGGGACTTCGTACGGTCGACCAGCTGGTCGGGAACGAGCAGCGTGCCCGGCCCGTACTCGGACCGCAGGCCGCCGACCGCGCACGGGCCCAGCACCTGGCGGACGCCGACCGAGCGCAGCGCCCAGAGGTTGGCCCGGTAGTTGATCTTGTGCGGCGGGACGGTGTGGCTGCTCCCGTGGCGGGGCAGGAAGGCCACCTGCCGACCGGCGAGCTCGCCGACGTAGAGGGAGTCGCTCGGGGGTCCGTACGGGGTCTCCACCCGGACCTCGGAGACGTCCTCCAGGAAGGAGTAGAAGCCCGAGCCGCCGATGACACCGATCTCTGCGTTCGCCATGGAGCCCACCCTAAGGGGGCTCCGGCGGATCACCGGCCCGGGCCGCCCGGCACGTCCCGCGGCCGGGCATGCCGAAGGCCCCGCTGCCGGATCGGCGGCGGGGCCTCGGGAAGAGCGTCAGGCGGCCGAGGTGGAGCTGCTGCTCGTGCTCGACGACGTCGAGGAGGACGAAGCGGCGGGCGCGGCGGCCGGCGTCGACGTCGTGGACGGGGCGGGCTTCGACGCCGGGGTGCTGCTCGACGAGGAGCCGCGGCTGTCGTTCCGGTAGAAACCGGAACCCTTGAACACGATGCCGACCGCGGAGAACACCTTCTTCAGGCGTCCGTCGCAGCTCGGGCACTCGGTCAGGGCGTCATCGGTGAACTTCTGCACGGCCTCAAGGCCCTCGCCGCACTCGGTGCACTGGTACTGGTAGGTCGGCACGAATTTCCTCCTGGCACTCTCACTCAATGAGTGCTAACGACGCTCCATGGTGACGTATTCCGGCGGATCAGTCCACCGTCACCGGCGTGCGGTGACCGATCCCACGCTCGCTCACCCGGTTGCGGGCGGCCGGGGCGGCCGTCTGCGGGGAGGAGTTCACGATGCGGCTCGGGGTCTTGGGGGCCAGCTTCGAGCGCAGCGCCAGCAGGGTGACCAGCGCCAGCGCGGTGGCACCCATGGGCACCAGGAAGCCGTACGAGGACCCGTGCGCGTCCGTCAGGCGGCCGGCCAGGGTCACGGCGCCGGCCTGCCCGAAGGCGACCGCGCCGGTCAGCCAGGTGAAGGCCTCGGTGCGGGAGGTGGCCGGGATCAGCTGCTCGATCATGGTGTAGCCGGTGATCAGAGCCGGGGCGATGCACAGGCCGACGACCAGGCCCAGGGCGCCGAGCAGGATCGCGGAGTGCGCGGCCCACAGCACGGACGCGGCGGCGGTGAGGCCGACGTAGCCGAGGATCAGGCGGCGGCGCGGGCCGATCTTCCAGGCGATGGCGCCGCAGGCGATGCCCGCGATCATGTTGCCGGCCGCGAAGACGCCGTACAGGATGCCGTTCGCGCCCGGGTTGCCGATCTCTTCGGAGAAGGCGGCGAGCGAGACCTGCATGCCGCCGAAGACGGCGCCGATGCCGATGAAGGCGACGATCAGGACGCGCAGGCCCGGGAAGGACAGCGCCGAGGCGTGCTTCTCGCCGTTCGCCGCGCGGGCGACCGGTTCGGGCTGGGTGCCGCGCTGGGCGGCGAAGAGCAGACCGCCGACGATCGTCAGCGTGGCCTCGGTGATCAGACCCGCGGAGGGGTGGATCGCGGTGCACAGGAAGGTGGCCAGCACCGGGCCCACCACGAAGGTGAACTCGTCGGTGACGGACTCGAAGGCGGCCGCGGTCGGCAGCAGCGGGGAGCCCTCCAGCTTGGCGGCCCAGCGGGAGCGGACCATCGGCCCGACCTGCGGGACGGACGCGCCGGCGGGGATCGCGGCCAGCGCCAGCGCCCACAGGGGCGCGCCGAGCAGGGCGAGCGCCGTCAGGGCGCTCACGGCGGCGGCGTGCGCGAGGACGACCGGGACCAGGACGCGGCTCTGGCCGATCCGGTCGGCGAGCTTGCCCATCTGGGGGGCGAAGAGCGCCATGGAGACACCGGTGACGGCGGCGACGATGCCGGCGCTGCCGAAGGAACCGGTGGTGTGCTGGACCAGCAGGACGATGCTGATCGTCAGCATCGCGAAGGGCTGCCGCGCGGCGAAGCCGGGGAGCAGGAAGCTGAGGGCGCCGGGCGTGCGCAGGAGCTGCCCGTAACCCGGGCGGGCGGACGTGTCGGTCGTGACCGCGGATGTCACGGCCTGGCCTTTCCGCTGCCTGGTAGAGCGTCCCCGTCTGCGGACGGTGCGCCGCCTTGTGAGCGACCGCACCCGTACATGTGGGAGCCCCGAGAGCTGTCCTCTTGCGCAGAACCGAGTGATACCTGGGCGCCCACTGCGGAGGGTGCCACGGCCGCTTTGCGGTCGCGCCAGCTCTGCGTCAGGCAGAGTTGGTTCGATCTGGTGTGCCTTCATCATACAGGGGAGGTCGCTACCACGCCCTGTGATTACGGTGACAACTCATGTCCTCACCTGCGATTAACCGGAATTTCGCATTCGAGAGCTCGGAAATCAGGGCAAGCGAGCCCAGACATCACCGAAATCAGAGAATTAGAACGCCACTCTAATCAGAAAGTCCGTCAGATCGTCCCGAAAAGTCCGCCCGGGGCGGCCGCGATCGGCCCCTTTTCCTCAGTGCGCGCTCTCGCCGCCCGTGCCGAGCCAGCCGGCCAGCTTGCCGCCCCGGGCCACCGCACGCAGCCGGGCCTCGGCCGCGTCCCGTACCGGGTCCGTGGCCACCACCAGCAGCTCGTCCCCCCGCCGCAGCACGGTCGACGGCGCCGGTACGAAGCTCTTCGCGTCCCGGACCACCAGCGTGACCGACGCCCCGGACGGCAGCCGCAGCTCGCTCACCTCGACGCCGTGCATGCGCGAGGCCGGCGGGATGGAGAAGGAGAGCAGGTGCCCGCGCAGCTTCTCCAGCGGCGCGGACTCGATGCCGAGGTCGGCGGCGGCCTCGTCCCGGTCGCCGAGCTCCAGCTTGCGCGCCAGCCAGGGCAGGGTGGGTCCCTGCACCAGGGTGTAGACGACCACCAGCACGAAGACGATGTTGAAGACCCGGTCGCTGCCCTCGATGCCGGACACCATCGGGATGGTCGCCAGGATGATGGGGACGGCGCCGCGCAGGCCCGCCCACGACATCAGGGCCTGCTCCTGCCAGGGGATGCGGAAGGGCAGGAGGCTGACGAAGACCTCCAGTGGCCGCGCCACCATCGTGAGCACCAGCCCGATGACGACGGCGGGCCAGAAGTCGTGGACCAGCTCGTGCGGGGTCACCAGCAGGCCGAGCAGGACGAACATGCCGATCTGGGCGATCCAACCGAGCCCGTCCGCGAAGCCGCGGGTGGCCGGCCAGTGCGGCAGCTTCGCGTTGCCCAGCATCATGGCCGCCAGGTACACGGCGAGGAAGCCGGAGCCGTGCGCCATGGCGCCGGCCGCGTACGCGGTGATCGCGATGGCCATCACGGCGATGGGGTACAGGCCCGAGGCCGGCAGGGCCACGTGCCGCAGGCCGTACGCGCCCAGGAATCCCACGGTCAGGCCGATGGCGGCGCCGATCGCCAGCTCCAGTGCGATCTTGCCGAGCAGGACGTACCAGTCGTCCACCGGTCCCACGGTCGCGAAGGCGACGACGAGGATGACGACGGGGGCGTCGTTGAAGCCCGACTCGGCCTCCAGGACGCCCGTGATGCGGGCCGGCAGCGGCACCTTGCGCAGGACCGAGAAGACGGCCGCCGCGTCGGTCGAGGAGACGACCGCGCCGATCAGCAGGGCCTGGCGCCATTCCAGCCCGACCAGGTAGTGCGCACCCGCCGCCGTCACGCCCACGCTGATCGCGACGCCCACCAGCGACAGTATGATCGCGGCCGGCAGGGCGGGTTTGATCTCTTTCCACTTGGTGCCCAGACCACCCTCGGCGAGGATCACGACGAGTGCCGCGTAGCCGATCACCTGGGTCAGCTCGGCGTTGTCGAACACGACGTTGCCGATGCCGTCCTGGCCTATCGCGATACCTATGCCGAGGTAGATGAGCAGGCTGGGCAGACCGCTGCGCGAGGAGACGCGTACCGCCGCTACCGCGACGAGCAGCACGAGCGAGCAGACCAGCATGAGCTCATTGAGCGTGTGGACAGTCAGCGGGCGGCCCTTTCCTCGTAGCGCCCGGCGGATCGTTCTTCCCGGCCGCGGCGCGCCATCACAAGCACTTCGTTACTTTACCTAATCTTTGACGCTTTCTTGACGTGCTCCTCACATTGTGAAACGCCTGTTCGCCCCTGTCCTCAGGGGGCGGGCCCCCTGGCGGATCAACGCGAGGGGTCCTGCGCCTATGGTTGCTCCCAGCACCCAGGACCACCCTGCCCCTCTAAGGACAGCGATGCCCGCCAACGAATCCGCTCCTCCCGTCAAGAAGAAGGGACGACGCGCCCGTCTGATCGTGCTCGTCCTGGTCCTGGCTCTCTTCGCGGGCCTCGGCTACGGGGCGTACTGGGGCGTGGACAGCGTGCGCGCCTCCTTCCCCCGGACGACCGGATCCCTGAAGGTGCCGGGCCTGACCGGGACCGTCGACGTCAAGCGCGATGCCCACGGCATCCCCCAGCTCTACGCCGACAACGACGACGACCTCTTCCGCGCCCAGGGCTTCGTGCACGCGCAGGACCGGTTCTGGGAAATGGACGTACGCCGTCACATGACCTCGGGCCGGCTCTCGGAGATGTTCGGCGCCGGGCAGGTGGAGACGGACGCCTTCCTGCGCACGCTCGGCTGGCGCCAGGTCGCCCAGACCGAGTACGACAAGAAGCTCTCGGAAGAGACGAAGAAGAACCTCCAGTCCTACGCCGACGGGGTCAACGCGTACCTGAAGGGGAAGTCCGGCAAGGACCTCTCCGTCGAGCACGCCGCGCTCAAGCTCAGCGACGGCTACCGGCCCGAGCAGTGGTCGCCCGTGGACTCGGTGGCCTGGCTCAAGGCGATGGCCTGGGACCTGCGCGGCAACATGCAGGACGAGATCGACCGCGCGCTGATGTCGAACAAGCTCACGCAGGCGCAGATCGACGAGCTCTACCCGCCGTACCCCTTCGACCGGAACAAGCCGATCGTCGAGGGCGGCCGGACCGACGGCGGCAAGTACACGCCGCAGGGCTCCACGCCCTCCGGTTCGGGTTCCGGCAGCGGCAGCGGTACGGCCTCGGGGTCCCCGGTCTCCGCGGGCGCCGGCTCCGGCTCCGGCGCCTCCGGCCTCGCCGACAACGCCACCGCCCAGGGCGCGACCGTGGGCCTGCGCACCCAGCTGAGCGCGCTCGCCGAGACCCTGGACGAGATCCCGGCCATCCTCGGCCCCAACGGCAGCGGCATCGGTTCGAACTCCTGGGTGATCTCGGGCAAGCACACGACCACCGGCAAGCCGCTGCTCGCCAACGACCCGCACCTGTCCCCGCAGCTGCCCTCGGTCTGGTACCAGATGGGCCTGCACTGCCGCGCGGTCTCGGCCCAGTGCCAGTACGACGTGGCCGGCTACACCTTCTCGGGCATGCCCGGCGTGGTCATAGGCCACAACGCCGACATCGCCTGGGGGATGACGAACCTCGGCGCCGACGTCACCGACCTCTACCTGGAGCAGATCCGGCCCGACGGCTACGTCTACGACAACAGGGTGCTCCCCTTCGAGACCCGCGAAGAGGTCATCAAGATCGCGGGCGGCACCAGCAAGAAGATCACCGTCCGCGTCACCAACAACGGCCCGCTCGTCTCCGACCGCAGCGAGGAGCTCGCCTCCGTCGGCGCCCGCGCGCCCGTCGCCCCCTCGGCCCCCGACCGGGGCAACGGCTACGCCGTCGCCCTGCGCTGGACCGCCCTGGACCCGGGCAAGTCGATGGACGCGGTCTTCAAGCTCAACAGGGCCAAGGACTTCCCGACCTTCCGCCAGGCGGCCGCGGACTTCGAGGTCCCCTCGCAGAACCTGATCTACGCCGACAGCAAGGGCGCCTACGGCAACATCGGCTACCAGGCCCCGGGCCGCATCCCGGTCCGCGGCCAGGGCGACGGCCGGATGCCCGCCCCCGGTTGGGACTCCAAGTACGCCTGGAAGGGCGGCAAGGACGGCAACGGCGGCTACATCCCGCAGGAAGCGCTGCCGTGGGACCAGAACCCGACGCGCGGCTACATCGTCACCGCGAACCAGGCCGTCGCGGAGAACGGGACCGGCGCGGGCAAGTACCCGAACCTGCTGACCACCGACTGGGGCTACGGCGCCCGCAGCCAGCGGATCAACGACCTCATCGAGGCGAAGATCAAGGACAGCGGCAAGATCTCCACCGACGACATGCGCGCCATGCAGATGGACAACAGCAGCGAGATCGCCGCGCTGCTCACCCCGATGCTGGCCAAGATCGAGGTCTCGGACCCGGACGTGCGCTCCGCGCAGAAGCTCCTGGAGGGCTGGAACTACACCCAAGAGCCGGACTCCGCGGCGGCCGCGTACTTCAACGCGGTCTGGCGCAACATCCTCAAGCTGTCCTTCGGCGACAAGATGCCGAAGGAACTGCGCATCGAGGGCAGCTGCATGAACGTCCGCGAGAGCACCGGCCCGGCCGACGACCTCGCCGAGACGGTGCGCGAATGCGGTGCCCGCGACGCCGACTCGGCGCAGCCGGACGGCGGTGACCGCTGGTTCGAGGTGGTCCGCCGCCTCGTCAAGGACGAGAAGTCGCAGTGGTGGACCTCGCCCAGGACGCTCAACCAGCCGGCCACCACCACCCGCGACGAGCTCTTCGCCCGGGCCATGAACGACGCCCGCTGGGAGCTCACCGCCCGGCTCGGCAAGGACCAGTCCACCTGGAGCTGGGGCCGGCTGCACCAGCTGACGCTGAAGAACCAGACCATCGGCACCGAGGGCCCCGGCTTCATGCAGTGGCTCCTCAACCGGGGCCCGTGGAACCTGGGCGGCGGCGAGGCCACCGTCAACGCGACCGGCTGGAACGCCTCCAGCGGGTACGGGGTCACCTGGGTCCCGTCGATGCGGATGGTCGTGAACCTCAACGACCTCGACAAGTCCCGCTGGATCAACCTGACGGGCGCATCGGGTCACGCGTACCACGGCAACTACACGGACCAGACGACGATGTGGGCCAAGGGCGAGCTGCTGGAGTGGCCCTTCGGCAAGGAGGCCGTGGACCGCTCCACGGTCGACACCCTGACCCTCACGCCCGGCGGCCCGTAGGGCCCGAGGGCCTACGGGCCGAAGCGGCGCACCCCGGACGGGGTGGCCACCGCCTGGACGGGGTGGTCGTGCGGTTCCTCCGGGACCCGCGCGACCACCTCGTCGTCGTAGAGGAGCACGACCAGCGCGGGATGCGCGCCCGCGCGCTCCAGCCGCTCCAGCACCCGGTCGTACGAGCCGCCGCCGCGGCCCAGCCGCATCCCGCGCCCGTCCACCGCGAGACCGGGCAGCAGTACGGCGTCGGCGCCGGTCACCGCCTCCGGTCCGAGCGCGGGCCCGGTGGGCTCCAACAGCCGCATCCGGCCCGGGTGGGCCGCCTCCGCGAGGCTGTCCGGGCCTTCGTACACGGCCCAGTCGAGGTCGTTGTCGGGCAGCAACAGGGGCAGCAGGACGCGTGTGCCGGCCGAGCGCAGGGCGTCGAGGAGCGCACGGGTGCCGGGCTCGGTGCCGACGGAGACGTACGCGGCGACCGTGTGCGCGCGGGCCAGTTCGGGCAGTTCCACGGCCCGTTCGGCGAGCGCCGCGGCCGCCGCGCGGCAGGCGTCGGGGGTCAGGGAGCGGCGGGCGGCGAGAAGTTCCCGGCGCAGCGCGGCCTTCGCGGAGACGGTCGGTGCGTTCTCGGTCACAGCGGCCTCAAATATCCTTGCGAACCTGGACATATGTTTATCTACCTACCGGGGCCCGGTCTCGCGGTCGGCGGGACCCACTATCGTTCTGGCCATGACTATGTTGCACCCCGTGATCAAGAAGGCCGTCATTCCGGCCGCGGGCCTCGGTACTCGGTTCCTTCCGGCGACCAAAGCCACCCCGAAGGAAATGCTCCCGGTCGTGGACAAGCCGGCCATCCAGTACGTGGTCGAGGAAGCCGTCTCGGCCGGCCTGGACGACGTACTCATGATCACGGGGCGTAACAAGCGCGCGCTGGAAGACCACTTCGACCGCAACTACGAGCTGGAGTCGGCGCTCACGGCCAAGGGCGACGACGACCGCCTCAAGCGCGTCCAGGAGTCCAGCGACCTCGCCACCATGCACTACGTCCGCCAGGGCGACCCGCGGGGCCTGGGCCACGCCGTGCTCTGCGCCGAGCCGCACGTCGGCCGCGAGGCCTTCGCCGTCCTGCTCGGTGACGACCTGATCGACCCGCGCGACCCGCTGCTGCGCCAGATGGCCGACATCCACCAGCGCACCGGCGGCACCGTCATCGCGCTCATGGAGGTCGACCCGGCCAACGTCCACCTCTACGGCTGCGCCGCCGTAGAGGCCACGGACGAGGAGGACGTCGTCCGCATCACCGGTCTCGTCGAGAAGCCGGAGCCCCAGGACGCGCCCAGCAACTACGCGGTCATCGGACGCTACGTCCTGACCCCCGCGATCTTCGACATACTGCGGGAGACCGAGCCGGGCCGCGGCGGGGAGATCCAGCTCACCGACGGCCTGCAGAAGCTGGCCGCCGACGAGACCATCGGCGGCCCGGTGTACGGGGTGGTCTTCCGGGGCCGCCGCTACGACACCGGGGACCGCGGGGACTACCTGCGGGCCATCGTCCGCCTCGCCTGCGAGCGGGAGGACCTGGGCCCGGAGTTCCGTACCTGGCTTCACCGTTACGTCACGGAGGAGATGTAGCACCTTGAGCAGTTCCGCACCGCAGGACACCGCCCGGCTCCGGCGCGAGCAGCGCATCTGGTCGGTGGACGAGCACCTCGCGGACATCCTCGCCGCCGTCCGGCCGCTGGAGCCCATCGAGCTCCAGCTGCTGGACGCCCAGGGCTGTGTCCTGGTCGAGGACGTGACCGTGCCCGTCGCCCTCCCTCCCTTCGACAACAGCTCCATGGACGGCTACGCCGTCCGTACGGCCGACGTCCAGGGCGCGAGCGAGGAGTTCCCCGCGGTGCTGACCGTGGTCGGGGACGTCGCGGCCGGCAGCGCCGAGCTGCCGACCGTCGGCCCCGGCCAGGCCGCCCGCATCATGACCGGCGCCCCGCTGCCGCCGGGTGCGCAGGCCGTCGTACCGGTCGAGTGGACCGACGGCGGTACGGGCGGTGGCGCGGCCTCCGGGATGACCCCGGCCAGCGCCGCCCCCGAGGGCGCCGGCGGCGAGGTGCGGGTGCACCGGCCCGCCGGGGCGCGGGCGCACGTCCGCGCGCGCGGCAGCGACGTCCAGGCCGGCGACCTCGCGCTCGCCGCCGGCACGGTGCTCGGCCCACCGCAGATCGCCCTGCTGGCCGCCATCGGACGCGGCACCGTGCGGGTCCGGCCGCGCCCGCGCGTGGTCGTCCTGTCCACCGGCAGCGAGTTGGTCCAGCCCGGCGAGGCCCTGGCCGCCGGCACGATCTACGACTCCAACAGCTTCGCGCTGGCCGCCGCCGCGCGGGACGCCGGAGCCATCGCCTACCGGGTCGGGGCCGTCGCGGACGACGCCGACACCCTGCGCTCCACCATCGAGGACCAGCTGATCCGGGCCGACCTCCTCGTCACCACGGGCGGGGTCAGCGTCGGCGCCTACGACGTGGTCAAGGAGGCACTGAGCTCGGTGTCCACCGGCCCCGGTACGGGCGACGACGCCGAGGTCGACGGCGGCGGGATCGACTTCCGCAAGCTCGCCATGCAGCCCGGCAAGCCGCAGGGCTTCGGCTCCGTCGGCCCGGACCGCACCCCGCTGCTCGCGCTGCCCGGCAACCCGGTGTCCTCGTACGTCTCCTTCGAGCTGTTCGTGCGTCCCGCGATCCGCGCGCTCATGGGGCTGCCGGACTCCGAGGTGAGCCGGCCGACCGTGCGCGCGGTGCTGAAGGCGGACCGGGCCCTGGGCTCTCCGGCCGGCCGCCGGCAGTTCCTGCGCGGCACCTACGACGCCGCGACCGCGACGGTCACCCCGGTCGGCGGATCGGGCTCCCACCTGATCGCCGCGCTGGCGCACGCCGACTCGCTGATCGTCGTACCGGAGGACGTCACCTCGGTGGAGCCGGGGGCCGAGCTGGAAGTGGTCCTGCTCGGCTGAAGTCCCGCCGGTGCGGGTAGCGTGTTGCACCACACAGGCCCTTGAGGGGCCCGGACGGAAGCGGCGCGCAGAGTATGAGTACGCAGAGCAGGCTGACCCACATCGACGAGGCCGGTGCGGCCCGGATGGTGGACGTCTCGGAGAAGGACGTCACCACCCGGACGGCGCGCGCCAGCGGACGCGTCCTCGTCTCCCCCCGGGTGATCGAGCTGCTGCGGGGCGAGGGCGTGCCGAAGGGCGACGCCCTCGCGACCGCGCGGATCGCCGGCATCATGGGGGCGAAGAAGACCCCTGACCTGATCCCGCTCTGCCACCCGCTGGCCGTCTCCGGGGTCACGGTCGACCTGTCCGTCACCGACGACGCGGTGGAGATCCTCGCGACGGTGCGGACGACGGACCGCACCGGGGTCGAGATGGAGGCGCTGACCGCCGTGGCCGTGGCCGGGCTCACCGTCATCGACATGGTCAAGGCGGTCGACAAGGGCGCGGTCGTCACGGACGTCCGGGTGGAGGAGAAGACGGGCGGCAAGTCCGGCGACTGGACGCGCTCGTGAACGCCCCGCGCGGCGGCGAGGTGCACAGCCACGTGCCCCCGGCGGCATCCGGGGAGCCGGCGCCGCTGACGTCCCCGGCTTCCCCGGCCGGTCCCGGGTCCGCGCTGCGCGGCCTGGTGGTCACGGCGTCGAACCGGGCCTCGCAGGGCGTGTACGCCGACAAGGGCGGCCCGCTCCTGGCCGAGGCGCTGACGGAGCTCGGGTTCGCCGTGGACGGCCCGCGGGTCGTCCCGGACGGCGATCCCGTGGAGCGGGCGCTGCGCGAGGGCGTGTCCGCCGGGTACGACGTCATCCTGACCACCGGCGGTACCGGCATCTCGCCGTCCGACCGCACGCCCGAGGCCACCGCGCGGGTGCTGGACTACGAGGTCCCGGGCATCGCGCAGGCCATCCGCGCCGAGGGCCTGGCCAAGGTGCCGACCGCGGCGCTCTCGCGGGGTCTGGCGGGCGTGGCCGGGCGCACCCTGATCGTGAACCTGCCCGGTTCGACGGGCGGTGTGCGCGACGGCCTCGCGGTGCTGTCCCGCATCCTGACGCACGCGGTGGACCAGATCCGGGGTGGAGACCATCCCCGGCCCGGCGAGGGAACCAGACCTGCCGGGAGCGCGAGCTGAACGGTCCCTCCTGGCCGGCGGTCCTGACGGACGGCGACGTGACCCTCCGGCCGATAAGGATGCGGGACCAGAAGGCCTGGCGCGAGGTCAACCGGCGCAACCGCGAGTGGCTCCGGCCGTGGGAGGCCACCATCCCGCCGCCCGCCCCCTGGGGGCCGGTGGTCCAGCGGCCCACGTACCGCCAGATGGTCCGCCACCTGCGGGCGGAGGCGAACGCCGGCCGGATGCTGCCGTTCGTCATCGAGTACCGGGGCCGGCTGGTGGGCCAGCTGACGGTCGCCGGCATCACCTGGGGTTCCATGTGCGCCGGGCACGTCGGCTACTGGGTGGACCGCGAGGTGGCGGGCCGGGGCGTGATGCCGACGGCCGTGGCGCTCGCCGTGGACCACTGCTTCGGGAAGGTCGGGCTGCACCGGGTCGAGGTGTGCATCCGTCCGGAGAACGGGCCGAGCCGCCGGGTGGTGGAGAAGCTGGGGCTGCGCGAGGAGGGGATGCGGCCGCGCTACCTGCACATCGACGGCGCCTGGCGGGACCACCTCGTGTACGCGGTGACCGTGGAGGAGGTGCCGGAGGGACTGCTGCGGCGCTGGCACCGGGCCCGGCACCGGGAGACCCCGTCGAAATAGAAAAGCGAATATGCGTTCGATTTAGAGCGCACGGCGAACCGATTCGTCCATAAGCTGATCCGAAGAACCACAAAAAAAGTCCGTGATATCAGCGAGATCGTGCGACACACCGGCCCAATTGGCCGATCCCCTCGGCCGCGTCCCTCTACGGTGTGAGGTGTGAGCAGCAGCGGCCTCATCTACGCAGTCATTGTCGGGGCCTGGGCCGCCTACTTGGTGCCCATGTGGCTCCGGAGGCAGGACGAGCTGAACGAGGCCCGTCCGACGGAACGCTTCTCCACCGCCATCCGGCTGCTTTCCGGCCGGGCGGGAATGGAGCGCCGTTATGCCAAGGGACTGCGTGAGCGCGGTGACGAGGAGGCGCAGCCCCGGCCCCACGCGGACCCGGACGCCGCGACGGAAACGGTGAATTCCGTGGACGCCGACGTCCGGGTCGTCGTCGTGCCTCCGACCAGGGCTGAGCCGAGACCGGCCGTCGGCGACCGGGAGCACCGGGAGCACCGGGAGCAGCGTGCGGAGCGGGCCCGGCGCGAGCAGCGCCTCCAGGTCCTCGCCCGACGTCGGCGCACCACCGCGCTCCTGTTCCTGGTCTTCACCCTCGGCGCGGTCGTCGCGGCCGTGGGCGGCCTCGCGTTCCTGTGGGCTCCCGCCGCACCGGCCCTGCTGCTGAGTACGTACATCGTGCACCTGAGGGTCCAGGAGCGGCGGCGCTACGAGTTCACCATGGACCGTCGGCGCGCCGAGGCGGCCGCGCGCCACCTGCGCGAGAACCGCCCGCGCCGCCGCGAGCCGGAAGCCGCGCCGGGCACCGAACCGGACCCGGCACCACCGGTCTCCCCGCAGGAGGCCGGACGGCGCGCGCTGGTCGAGCAGACCGACCACGCCGAGTGGGTGGACCAGCAGCGCGAGCGCGAACGCGGTCCCGCCCGAGGCGACAGCTGGGAGCCCGTCCCGGTCCCGCTTCCGACGTACGTGACGGCCCCGGTCGCCCCGCGCGCCACCGGGCCGGCGGCCCCGGACGCCTGGAGCGCCACCCGCTCCAGCACCGCCGAGCCGACGGAACCGCGCCTGCGCGCCCAGCCGGCGGCGCCCAGGACGGACCCGAAGCCGGAGGCCGAGCCGGACGCGAAGCCCCCGACGACCCCGCGTCCCCGGGGCCGCGACCGGGGCCGCACTCCGCTGTTCGACCAGTACGAGAGCGACGACCGCCCCCGGGCCGCGAACGAGTGATCGGTGACCTGCGAGGACGCTCCCGGATACCGGTTTTGGAGCACCCGCGCGGGGATGCTAATGTTTCACACGTCGCAAGGGCCTGTGGCGCAGTCTGGTAGCGCACCTCGTTCGCATCGAGGGGGTCTGGGGTTCAAATCCCCACAGGTCCACAAACGACAGTTCGCGAGTAGCTCTCGCGGGCGTCATGAAATCCCGTCCGGTCGTAAAGACCGGGCGGGATTTCGGCGTTTGCGGGTGTTCACCACGGGCTCATGCCTGAACAGGGGCGAGGGCGCGAGCGATCCGGGGTGTGCGCGTCGGCGGCGGCGGAGCTCGGCCCGGTGCGGGTGGGCGGCGGCGCCGCGGGACGTGGCCGTCCCGGCGGCGGCCGAAGGTGCGGTCGCGACGGCGTTCGTGAGCGGGCGTCACCTGCGCGCCCGGGGCCGGTCCGGTAGGTGTCTCCCCTCGGCGGGGCCCCGGCCGCGGGGTACGGTCCGGGGCCGGGGCCGGAGCTGCGGGAGTCGGCGTCGGGGTACGGGCCGCCGCGCCACGCCGCGAGCCCGTTCGGCGACCGGCCGACGGCCCGCCCCGCCGGGGCGCGGACCGCCCGGGTCCGGCTCGCGGCGTAGGCCGCCGGTCCGCCCGAGGGGGAGGGCCGGTCGCGTCAGTCGGTCAGGAGCTTGGCCATGCAGCGGCTGGCGTCGTGGAAGCGGTAGTAGCCGAACTTGGTGGCCGGGGTGTAGCCCGAGGAGAGGTAGAGGGCTATCGCCTCCGGCTGCTGGTCACCCGTTTCGAGGGCCATCCGGACGCGGCCCGCCGCGCGGGCGTCCTTCTCCAGCTCCGCCAGGATGCGGCGGGCGAGGCCCATGCCGCGGGCCTCGCGGACGACGAACATCCGCTTCAACTCCGCGTCTCCGTCCGCGTAGCCCTCCTCGTTGCGGTCCTGGCGGCGCCAGCCGCCGCTGGCCACCGGCGCGCCCGCGGCGTCGTACGCCAGCAGGTAGAGGCCGTTCGGCGGGGAGAACATGGCCGGGTCGAGAAACGTTTCGTCGCCCTCGCCCTCGTACCGCTCCTGGTACTCGAGCTGGACCTGGTCGTTGAGCTTGACCGCGTCCGGGTGATCGAACGGTACGACGCGGAGCTGGATCCCGTGAGACATCCGAACATCGTACGGAACGCTCGGGCTAAGGTGCTGGGATGCTCATCGTGACCTCCGTGAATGTGAATGGGATCCGCGCCGCCGCCAAGAAGGGCTTCGGGGCGTGGCTCGCCGGCTCCGACGCCGACGTGGTCTGCCTCCAGGAGGTACGGGCCGAGGAGGGGCAGATCCCGGAGGAGGTCCGCAGTCCCGAGGGATGGCACACCGTGTTCGCCCCCGCCGCCGTGAAGGGCCGGGCCGGGGTGGCGCTGTACACGCGCCGCGCGCCCGAGCAGGTGCGGGTCGGCTTCGGGAGCGACGAGTTCGACGCCGCCGGGCGCTACCTGGAGGTGGACCTGCCGGGCGTGACCGTCGCCAGCCTCTACCTGCCCTCCGGGGAGGCGGGTACCGGGAAGCAGGACGAGAAGTACCGGTTCATGGCGGAGTTCATGGTCTACCTCCAGGGGCTCAGGGAGCGGGCCGCCGCCGACGGGCGCGAAGTCGTCGTCTGCGGGGACTGGAACATCTGCCACGAGGAAGCCGACCTCAAGAACTGGAAGACCAACCGCAAGAACGCCGGCTTCCTGCCCGAGGAGCGGGAGTGGCTGGGGAAGGTGTACACCGACGCCGGCTACGTCGACGTGGTCCGGGCGCTGCACCCCGACACCGAGGGGCCGTACTCCTGGTGGTCCTACCGCGGTCGGGCCTTCGACAACGACGCCGGCTGGCGGATCGACCTCCAGGTGGCGACGCCGGGGCTGGCGGCGAAGGCCGTGAAGGCGTTCGTGGAGCGGGCCGAGACCCACCCCGAGCGGTGGTCGGACCACGCCCCCGTCACCGTGGTCTACGAACTGGCTCCCTGACCGGAGGCCGGAGCCGCGTCCGAAGCCGCATCCACAGTCGCAGCCGGGTCCGGCTCCGCGGTCCGGTCCCTGCTCGGCGACCGGGACGGGTCCGGGTCCGGGGCCCCGGTCGGGGCCTGCGCCGGGGCGGAACCAGGCGCCGCCCCGGGCGCCAGCAGCCGATCCATCGCCATCGTCAGCTCCGCCTCGACCACGCTCTTCGCCAGCGGGCGCAGCCGCTGGAGCGCGTCCGGCGCGATGTGGGCGGCCGTCAGCTCGGCGAACAGCAGGGCCATCGCGTCCGCGTGCTCGCGGACGCGGCGGCCCGTCTCCAGCACGGCCGAGAGCGGCACGCCCTCGCGCACCAGGGCCGAGGAGACGTCCAGCAGGCGCCGGCTGACGTGCACGATCTCGTCGCCGTCGGTGGCGAGGTAGCCGAGGTCGAGCGAGGCCGCCAGGTTCTCGGGCGTGACCTCGCCCTCGAAGTAGTCGGCCAGCGCCTCCGGGGTCAGCCGTACCGGGGTCTCCTCCGACCCACCGATGCCGAGCAGTTCGCCGAGCTGGCCCACGTCGCGGCCGTTCTCGAAGGCGGCGGTCAGTTCGGCGATTCCGCCGAGGGTGTGGCCGCGGTCCAGCAGGGCGGCGATGGTCCGCAGCCGGGCCAGGTGGTGGTCGTCGTACCACGCGATGCGGCCCTCGCGGCGCGGCGGCGGGAGCAGCTTGCGCTCGCGGTAGAAGCGCAGGGTGCGGACCGGGATGCCGGCCGCCTCGGCCAGTTCCTCCGTGCGGTACTCGCGCACTGTCTTCGCTCGCGTCTCTTCCATCGCCACGGGCGCAGCCTATGGCGTACCAGCGGTAACTTTCCGGGCGCGACCCCTACCCATGAGTACGGTGCTGCTCTACCCTCCCGATTGTGCCAGTAATTGCTGGCAGTGTTTCGATGGTGTGTGGCGTGGGCGTGGGCGTGGCTGGGACTGCGACGGAGCGGAAGGCGGCGGGCATGGGCGGCATCGGCGAGCGCGACGGGCGCGAGCGGAGCGAGCACGTACGAGTGGCGGTGATCGGGTCCGGATTCGGCGGACTCGGGGCGGCCGTGCGGCTGCGGCGCGAGGGGATCACGGACTTCGTCGTCCTGGAGCGCGCGGACTCGGTCGGGGGCACCTGGCGCGACAACAGCTATCCGGGATGCGCCTGCGACGTCCCGTCGCACCTGTACTCCTTCTCCTTCGCGCCGAATCCGGACTGGCCCCGGACCTTCTCCGGCCAGCCCGCGATCCGGGAGTACCTGGAGCACGTCGCGGACACCTTCGGGCTGCGCCGGCACATCCGGCTCGACTCCGAGGTGCGGATGATGCGCTGGGACGCGGACGGGCTGCGCTGGGAGATCGAGACCTCCGCCGGATCGCTCACCGCCGACGTGGTGGTGTCGGCGACCGGACCGCTGTCCGACCCGAAGCTGCCGCAGGTGCCGGGACTCGCCGAGTTCCCCGGCAAGGTCTTCCACTCCGCGCGCTGGGACCACGACTACGACCTCGGCGGCAAGCGCGTCGCCATGATCGGTACGGGTGCCTCCGCGATCCAGATCGTGCCGGCCATCGCCCCCCGGGTACAGCGCCTGACGCTCTTCCAGCGGACCGCGCCATGGGTGATGCCGCGCACCGACCGGGCGATCTCCGCGGCGGAGCGCTGGCTGCACCGGCAGCTGCCCTTCACCCGCGCCGCGCGCCGGGGGCTGCTGTGGGGCATCCGGGAGCTCCAGGTCAGCGCCTTCACCAAGCGTCCGAACCAGCTCGGACTCCTCGAAGCGCTCGCGAAGGCCAACATGGCCCGGTCGATCAAGGACCCGGCCCTGCGCGCCGCGCTGACCCCGTCCTACCGGATCGGCTGCAAGCGCATCCTGCTCTCCAGCGAGTACTACCCGGCCCTGGCCCGGCCCAACGTGGACCTGGTCGCCTCCGGGCTCAAGGAGATCCGGGGCTCGGTGCTGGTCGCCGCCGACGGTACCGAGACCGAGGTCGACGCGATCGTCTTCGGGACGGGCTTCCACGTCACGGACATGCCGATCGCCGACCGGGTGGTGGGCGCGGAGGGCAAGACCCTCGCCGACCAGTGGAAGGACGGCATGCAGTCGCTGCGCGGGGCGACCGCGGCGGGCTTCCCCAACTGGATGACGATCATCGGCCCGAACACCGGGCTCGGCAACAGCTCGATGATCCTGATGATCGAGTCGCAGCTCAACTACATGGCCGACTACATGCGCCAGCTCGCCCTCCTCGACGGCGGCGGCGCGGGAGGGCGGGTCGCACTCGCCGCCCGGCCGTCGGCCGTGAACAAGTGGAACCGGCAGGTGCAGGCGCGGATGGAGCGGACGGTGTGGAACACCGGCGGCTGCACCAGCTGGTACCTGGACGCGCAGGGCCGCAACACCACCGTGTGGCCCGGCACGACGGGGGAGTTCCGCAAGGAGACGCGGACCGTGGACCTCGCGGAGTACGAGGTCCTCCGCCTGCGGGACCGGGAGCGGGCGGCCGTCGCCGCCCCGGCCGCCGCCGAGGTGCGCACGGTCGCCCCGGCCGGGGCCGCCGCGCGGGGGAAGGCTGGGGGGACCCCCGCGGCCCGGCCCGCCGCCCAGGCGCCCGCCCCCGCCGGGGAGGGCGCCGCGTGAGCCGGCTGACGCATGTCACGGCGGGCCCGTACGCGCCTCCCGCCCCGCGGCGCGAGCTCGTCGCCGTCTCCGCCGACGGGGCCCGGCTGCACGTCGAGGTGCACGGGGCGCAGGAGGCGCCGATCGTGGTGCTGGTGCACGGCTGGACCTGTTCCACCGCCTTTTGGGCCGCGCAGATCAGGGAGCTCGCGCGGGACCACCGGGTCATCGCCTACGACCAGCGCGGGCACGGGCGCAGTCCCGCATCCCGCGACTGCACCGCCGCGGCCCTCGCCGACGACCTGGTCGCCGTGTTCGCGGCCGCCCTCGCCCCCGGCGAGCGGGCGGTCGTCGCCGGGCACTCCATGGGCGGGATGACGGTCATGGCGGCGGCCGGGCGGCCCGAGTTCACCGAGCACGTCGCCGCCGCGCTGCTGTGCAGCACCGGCAGCGGCCGGCTGGTCGCCGAGGCGCGGGTCGTACCGCTGCGGGCCGGGCGGCTGCGGACCCGGGTCACCGGCGCGGTCCTCGGCTCGCGCGCCCCGCTGGGGCCGGTCACGCCCGTCGCCCGGAAGGTCCTCAAGTACGCCACCATGGGCCCCGGTTCCGCACCCGACAAGGTCGAGGCCTGCGCCCGCATCGTGCACGCCTGCCCGACCGGGGTGCGGCACGCCTGGTCCCGGGTGCTGGCGGAGCTGGACCTCGACGCGGACGTCGCCCGGCTCGCCGTGCCCACCGCCGTCATCGGCGGCGGGAGCGACCGGCTCACCCCGGTGGCGCACGCCCGGGGGCTCGCGGCCGCGCTGCCGCACTGCGTCGGGCTGACCGAGCTCACCGGTGTCGGCCACATGACCCCGATCGAGGCCCCCGAGGCCGTGACCGCCGCCGTGCGCGAGTTGACCGCGCGGTACCTCGTCGAGAGCGGGCCCGCGCCCGACCCCCGGCCCGCGACGACCGGTACCACCCCCGCCACCACCGAGAAGGAGAGGACCCCGTGAGCGCTCGCAGGAGTCTGGAAGGCCAGGTCGCCGTCGTCACCGGCGCGGCCCGGGGAGTCGGCGAGCTGCTCGCCCGCAAGCTCTCCGCGCGCGGCGCCAAGGTCGCGCTCGTCGGCCTGGAGCCGGCGGCCCTCAAGGAGGTGTCCGAGCGGCTGCACACCGAGAGCGACCACTGGTACGCCGACGTGACCGACCACGAGGCCATGGCCCGGGTCGCCCAGGAGGTCAAGCAGCGTTTCGGCAAGGTCGACGTCGTCGTCGCGAACGCCGGCGTGGCCTCCGCAGGCCCGTTCGCCGACTCCGACCCCGGGGCCTGGCGCCGGGTGATCGAGGTCAACCTGATCGGCGGGGCCGTCACCGCGCGGGCCTTCCTCCCGGTGCTGACGGAGAGTCGGGGCTACTTCCTCCAGATCGCCTCGCTCGCCGCGATCACCCCGGCGCCGATGATGACGGCGTACTGCGCGTCCAAGTCCGGGGTCGAGGCCTTCGCCCACTGCCTGCGCGCCGAGGTCGGCCACAAGGGCGTCGAGGTCGGCGTCGGCTACCTCTCCTGGACCGACACCGACATGGTGCGCGGCGCCGACCGGGACGAGGTGATGCGGGAGCTGCGCCGGCGGCTGCCCTGGCCGTCGAACCGGACGTACCCGCTGGGGCCCGCCGTCGACCGGATCGTGGCGGGCATCGAGCGCCGCTCGCCGCACGTGTACGCGCAGTGGTGGCTGCGCGGGATGCAGGGGATGCGCGGGTACCTGCCGGGGATCATCGCGACGGTCGGGCAGCGCGAGATGAAGCGGTTCGAACCGCGACTGGCGAGCGTGTCCAAGGGACTTGTGGGTGCCGGCGGGGTCGCGGACGAGCAGGAGCGGGCCCGGCGAACCTAGTCGAAATGCGAGAGTTGTCCCTCCGTGCCAGGCTGGTCGGGGCCGAGCCCCGACACCCCTTTCAGGAGGGAACAGCATGGGTCTGAAGGACCAGTTCCAGGACAAGGCGAAGAGACTCTCGGAGCAGGCCGAGACCTCGGAGCGGGGTGCCGAGGACGAGGAACGGCAGCGTCCCGCCCCGGTCCCGCAGGACGTGCGGGCGCGGGCGCGCAAGGCCCGCGAGACGTTCGACGACCACTTCGAGAAGTAGCGCCCGGCGGCCGAGGGGCGCGACCCGTGCCGTCCTGCGGGTGGCGCCCCTTCCGCATGCCCTACGACCTGGGCGGCAGCTTCGGCCGCCGCAGGTCCGGTACGTCCGTGTAGCCGGGCGGCACCGCCGCCGGGTCCTGCTCCAGCAGTTCCAGCGCCAGGTGCACGGCGTCGTCCAGCTGGGCGTGCCGTCCCTCCGCCCAGTCGAGCGGCGTGCGCAGGACCGCGAGGTCCGGCTCGACCCCGTGGTTCTCCACCGACCAGCCGTACTCGGGGAACCAGGCCGCGTTCATCGGCACCGTGATCACCGTGCCGTCGCCGAGGGTGTGCCGGCCGGTCATGCCGACCACCCCGCCCCAGGTGCGCTGGCCCACCACCGGGCCCAGCCCCAGCAGCTTGAAGGCCGCCGTGATCATGTCGCCGTCCGAGGCGGTCGCCTCGTCGGCCAGTGCCACGATCGGCCCCCGGGGCGCGTTCGAGGCGTACGAGACCGGTTGGGCGTTGCGCGTCAGGTCCCAGCCGAGGATGGAGCGGGTCAGCTTCTCCACGACCAGCTCGCTGATGTGGCCGCCCGCGTTGCCGCGTACGTCCACGAGCAGCGCGGGCCGGGACATCTCCATCCGCAGGTCGCGGTTGAACTGCGCCCATCCCGAGCCGCCCATGTCCGGGATGTGCAGGTACCCGCAGCGGCCGCCGCTGACCTCCCGGACCACGGCCCGTCGTTTGGCCACCCAGTCCTGGTAGCGCAGCGGCCGTTCGTCGACGAGCGGGACGACGGCGACCCGGCGGGCCCGGCCCTCGCCCTCGGCCGGCCGGAAGGTGAGCTCCACGGTGGTGCCCCCGGCCGCCGCGAGCAGCGGGTAGGGGCCGGTCACCGGGTCCACCGGCCGGCCGTCCACATGGGTGAGCACGGCGCCCTCGCGGATGCCGGTGCCGGCCAGCGGGGAGCGGGCCTTGGAGTCGGAGGACTCGCCGGGCAGGATCCGGCCGACCGCCCAGGAGCCGTCCCGGGGGACCAGGTTGGCGCCCAGCAGGCCGATCGCCCGCTGGTAGTGCGGGGGGCCCTCGTTGCGGCGGGCGGGGGAGACGTAGGCGTGCGAGGTGCCCAGTTCCCCGAGGACCTCGCGCAGCAGGTCGGCGAACTCGTCCGGCGAGGCGACCCGTTCGACCAGGGAGCGGTACTGGCGCAGCACCGCGTCCCAGTCGACGCCGCACATGTTCGGCTCCCAGAAGTAGGAGCGGATGATCCGGCCGGCCTCCTCGTACGCCTGGCGCCACTCGGCCGCCGGGTCCACTTCGTGCAGGATGCGCCGCAGGTCGAGGTGGACGGTCGAGTCGCCGTCCCCGGACTCGGTGGCGGGGACGGCCCGCAGGTCCCCGTCGTCGTTGAGCACCAGCCGGGTGCCGTCCCCGCTGACCGCGAACCAGTCGAGGCCCGAGGCCAGTTCGGTCTTGCGGGCCTTGGTCATGTCGAAGTGCTCCAGCGTCGGCTTGCCGCTGGTGTCGGCCGGGTTGGCGAAGGTCTCGCCGAGCGCGCCGGAGATCGGCCAGCGCAACCAGACCAGTCCGCCGCCGCTCACCGGGTACAGCGCCGAGTACTTGGACGCGGAGACGGGGAAGGGGGTGACCCGGCTCTCCAGCCCCTCCACCTCCACGGTCACCGCGCCGTCGCCCGACTCCGTGTCCCCCTCCACGGGGTCGAGGCCGCCGGCCGCCGGGCGCCCGTCGGCCGAGAACGCGAACGGCGAGGGGGTCGCGGAGGACAGCGGGACCAGGTAGGGGCGGCAGCCCAGCGGGAAGGACAGGTCGCCGGTGTGCACGTCGTAGACCGGGTCGAAACCGCGCCACGACAGGAAGGCGAGGTAGCGGCCGTCGCGGGTGAAGACCGGGCTCTCGTCCTCGAAGCGGCCGTTGGTGACGTCCACGACCGTCCGCGCGCCGGGACCCGCGATCCGGGCCATCTTGATCTGCCGCAGCGACCGCCCCACGCCCGGGTGCGACCACGTCAACCAGGCCCCGTCGGGGGAGAACGCCAGGTCGGTCACCGGACCGTTGACCGACCGGATCAGCTCGGTGACCTCGCCGTTGGACTCCTCGGTGGCGTCGATCAGCAGCAGCCGCCCGTCGTGGGAGGCGATGGCGAGCCGTTCCCCGTCCGGGTCCGACAGCAGCTCCAGTACGCGGCCCAGCTCGCCCGAGGCCAGCCGGCGCGGCTCCCGTTCCCCGGAGGCCCGCGGAAGGTAGGCGATCTCGATCGCGTCCTCGCCCTCCGCGTCCGTGATGTAGGCGACCTGTCCGCCGCTGCCGAGCATCTCCGGCAGCCGCACCCGCACGCCCGGGGTGTCCGCGATGGTCCGCGCCGGCCCGTCGCGGTGGGTCAGCCAGTAGAGGCTGCCGCGCACCACGACGGCGCTGGCCCGGCCGGTCGCGTCGACGGAGAGCGAGTCCACGTGGTGGGCGGCCGGTACCTGGTACGCACGGCGGCCCGCGCGCGGGCCGCCGAGGCGGACCCGGAGCTTGCGCGGGGCGGCGCCGGGCTCCAGCGAGTCGACGAGCCAGAGGTCCCCGGCGCACTGGTAGACGACCCGGGAGCCGTCGCTGGAGGCGTGCCGGGCGTAGAACTCCTCGTGGTCGGTGTGGCGGCGCAGGTCGGTGCCGTCGGGCAGGCAGGAGTAGAGGTTGCCGATGCCCTCGTGGTCGGAGAGGAAGGCGATGCGCCCGCCGACGAACATCGGCGCGTCCAGGTGCCCCTCGATGTCCTCCAGCAGCCGCTGCCCGTGCAGCCACAGCCGGCCGGTGGCGCCGCCGCGGTAGCGCTTCCAGGCGGCGGGCTCGTGCGGGGGCTTGCCGGTGAGCAGCAGGGTGCGCCGCTCGCCCCCCTCGCCGGCGTGCACCTGGATGTCGGAGACGGGCCCCCACGGGAGCCGGCCGCCGGGGCTGCCGTCGGTCGGCAGGCAGTAGGCCCAGGCGAAGTAGGAGAAGGGCTGGCCGTGCGAGGAGACGGCCAGGATGTCGCTGCGCCCGTCCTCGTCGGGCGGGGTCCAGCCGCAGACCCGGGTGTCGGTGGCGCCCCAGTAGCTCAGGCGCCGGGCGGGCCCCCCGTCGACGGGGGCCAGGTGGATCTCGGGATCGAGGCTGCGCCAGGTCGTGAAGGCGATGTGCCGGCCGTCGGGGGAGAAGCGGGGGTGGCTGACCCGGGTCCGGTCGACGGTGATCCGCCAGGCCCGGCCGGGCGTCTGCCCGTCGGGGACCAGCGGAGCGACCCAGAGGTCGTCCTCGGTGGCGAAACACAGCAGGTCGTCGTGCAGGTGCGGGAAGCGGAGGTACGCGACGTCGTGACTCACCCCCCAATGCTTTCCGCGCGGAGGGGGCGCGGCAACTCGTACAGGTGATCCATGCCACTCTACGAAGCGAAACGGTACGGTTTCGTTTCGCTAGGGCGCGGGGTATGGTCTCAAGCGTACGGAACAGTTTCGTTCGGACGGAGGCACGGAGATGACCGAGGCGATGGCGGCCCGGCGCAGCCGGATCACCCCCGAACGGGAAGCCGAACTGCACGAAGCGGTCCTCGACCTGCTGCGTGACGTCGGCTACGAGGCGCTGACCATGGACGCGGTCGCCGCCCGTACGAAGTCCAGCAAGGCCACCCTCTACCGCCAGTGGGGGAGCAAGCCGGAGCTGGTCGCCAAGGCCCTGCGATGTACGCAGCCCGTCTCGCTGCGGGAGATCGACACGGGCAGCCTGCGCGGGGACTTCGCGCGCATGGTGGAGCACTCGGACGACGTGCAGATGGCCAAGGACACCGCGCTGATGCGGGGTCTGGCCCATGCGGTCCACGAGAGCCCGGAGCTCCACAAGGCGCTGCGGGACCTGCTCGTCGACCCGGAGATCACCGGACTGCAGGTGATGCTGCAGCGCGCGGTGGACCGGGGCGAGATCGTCCCCGGCTGCCCGGCCCTGGACTTCGTGCCGCACATGCTCATCGGGGCGTTCATCGCGCTCCCGCTGATCGAGGACCGCCCGGTGGACCGGGCCTTCCTCGGTGACTTCATCGACGCCGTGGTCTTCCCCGCCCTCGGCGTCTGATCCGCCCCGCCCCAAACCGTCCCCACAGCTCCCCGCTGCTCCTGACACGCCGCTCTCGTCGTCGGGCCGGCTTCCTGTGCCCAAGGGGGGTGCCCTACGGGTCCGGCCGGGCTCCCGGCACCGGGCGCCGCGCCTCGCCGCGTCGTCCTCGGTCGCCGGTGCTCGGCATGGACTCCCCGTCCGCCTCGCGATGCACGGCGCCCGCCGCCGCTCGCTGATCCGGCCGGACCCGTAAGGCACCCCCCATCCATCCCACGACCCGAACGGGAGAACCACGACGTGGCCACCTTCCTCTACCGACTCGGCAGGGGCGCCTTCCGCCGTCGCCGGCTCGTCGCCCTCGTCTGGGTGGCGCTGCTGTTCGTCGCCGGCTTCGGCGCCGCGTCGGCGTCCGCGCCCACCTCAGGCTCGTTCTCGATACCCGGCACGGAGGCCCAGAAGGCCTTCGACCTGCTGGACCGGCGCTTCCCGGGCATGGCCGCCGACGGCGCCACGGCCCGCATCGTCATCAAGGCCCCGGAAGGGGCCAAGGTCACCGACCCCGGCCCGAAGGCCGAGGTCGAGAAGATCGTCTCGGAGCTGAAGACCGGGCCCGGCGCGGAGCAGATCTCCTCGGTCGCCGACCCGTACCAGAGCCAGGCCGTGAGCCAGGACGGCTCCACCGCCTACATCAGCGCCAAGTACCACGTCAGCGGCATGGAGCTGCAGGACGCCACGCGCGAGGCGCTCACCGACTCCGGCAAGGCGGCCGAGGCCGCCGGGCTGACCGTCGAGATCGGCGGCGACGCCCTGATGGCGGCCCCCGAGACCGGCTCCGGCGAGATCATCGGCATCCTGGTCGCCGCGATCGTCCTGGTCATCACCTTCGGCTCGCTGATCGCGGCCGGACTTCCGCTGCTCACCGCGCTGATCGGCGTCGGTATCGGCGTCTCCTCCATCACCGCGCTCGCCAACGTGCTGGACCTCGGATCCACCACCTCCACCCTCGCGATGATGATCGGGCTCGCGGTCGGCATCGACTACGCGCTGTTCATCGTCTCCCGCTACCGCGCGGAGCTCGCCGAGGGCCGGGAGCGCGACGAGGCCGCCGGCCGCGCCGCCGGTACCGCCGGCTCCGCCGTCGTCTTCGCCGGTCTGACCGTGGTCATCGCCCTGGTGGGCCTGGCCGTCGTCAACATCCCGATGCTCACCAAGATGGGCGTCGCGGCCGCCGGCACCGTCGTCATCGCGGTGCTCGTCGCCCTGACCCTGGTCCCGGCCATCCTCGGCTTCGCGGGCAAGAAGGTCCTGCCGGCCGGCGAGAAGAGCAAGCTGTTCGGCAAGGGCCGCGCGGCCGAGGCCGGGTCCGACGCCACCGCCGAGAAGAAGCCCAACGGCGGCACCCGTTGGGCCCGCTTCGTGCTCCGCCGCCCCGTGATGGTGCTGCTGGCCGGTGTGATCGGCCTCGGGGTCATCGCGATCCCGGCGAGCAAGCTGGAGATGGGCCTGCCGGACGACGGCGCCCAGCCGGTCTCCACCACCCAGCGGCAGGCGTACGACCTGCTCTCGGACGGCTTCGGTCCCGGGTTCAACGGCCCGCTGATGGTGGTCGTGGACGGGAACCAGGAGCTCGCCGACCGGACCGTCGAGCGGATCAAGGGCCTGGACGGCGTCGCCGCCGTCACCCCGCCGACCCCGAACAAGGGGGGCGACGCCGCCGTCATCACGGTCATCCCCGATGACCGACCTTCCTCCGCGCGGACCGAGCAGCTGGTCCACGACATCCGCGACGGCAGCGGGGACGACGTCCTCGTCACCGGCGCCACCGCGATGAACATCGACTTCTCGCAGAAGATGAACGACGCGCTGCTGCCGTACCTGGCGCTCGTGGTCGGCCTCGCCTTCCTGCTGCTGATGCTGGTGTTCCGCTCGGTCCTGGTCCCGCTCAAGGCGGCCCTCGGATTCCTGCTCTCGGTGGTCGCCGCCCTCGGCGCCGTCGTCGCGGTCTTCCAGTGGGGCTGGCTCGGCTCGGTCTTCGGGGTGGAGCAGACCGGCCCGATCATGTCGATGATGCCGATCTTCATGGTGGGCGTCGTCTTCGGTCTGGCCATGGACTACGAGGTCTTCCTCGTCACCCGGATGCGGGAGGCGTACGTCCACGGCGAGCGCCCGGGGCAGGCCGTGGTGACCGGCTTCCAGTACAGCGCCCGGGTGGTCGTGGCCGCCGCCGTCATCATGATCGCGGTGTTCGCGGGCTTCATGGGAGCCAGTGACCAGATGGTCAAGATGATCGGTTTCGGTCTGGCCGTCGCCGTCTTCTTCGACGCCTTCGTGGTCCGCATGGCCATCGTCCCGGCGGTGCTCGCGCTGCTCGGGCACAAGGCCTGGTGGCTGCCGGGCTGGCTGGACCGGCTGCTGCCGAACGTGGACGTGGAGGGCGAGAGCCTGCGGCGCCACCTGGCGGGCGGCGCCGACTCGGACGGCCCGGACAAGGACCGCGAGCTGGTCGACGCCTGACCCGGCACTGCTCCGTACGGCTGACGGGCCCGGCCCCGTACCCCCTGCACCCGACAGGGCGGTACGGGGCCGGGCCCGTCCGGCGGTACGGGACCGGGCCCCGGCCCGTCCCCGCGGTCGGGGCGCGGTCAGCGGGCGGAGGCGGTCGGGCGCGGGCGCGGTCAGCGGGCGGAGGCGGTCGGGGCGTACGTGCGGCGCAGGAAGCGGCGCAGGGCCGCGATGTCGAACTGGACCACGGCCACTCCCTCGGGGGAGTGGAACTCGACCACCGCCTGGACCCGGCCGCAGGGCCAGATGCGTACGTCGCCGGTCCCCGTCGGCGCTTGGAGGCCGGCCTCCAGCAGCGCGCGGGGGAAGACCCACTCGTTGTCGGTCCCCTCGGGGGACAGGTCCGCCGGGAAGACGATCCGTACGGCGAGGGGTTCGGCGGAGGCGAAGCGGAGGGCCACCGGGATGGTCCGGTACAGCGGGTCGTCGGTGATCACGCGGGCACGTACGCGCTCCTCGACGGCGGTCGCGGTCGCTGCTGGATTCTCGGCGGTGGCAGACATCGACAAGACTCCTCGAAATCGGCACATATGAGTCCGTTTGTCCGTCCAGCCTCGCACATCCCGACGAAAGCGCGAGGCGCTTTTTGTGTGCCGGACGCTCTTGCCAATGGTTTGCAATTGGGCAATATTCTTGAACGTTGAAGACTTGTGAAGAGCGGAGCCCACTCCATGCATGTGCCCGACGGTTTCATCAACGCACCCGTCTCGGTGGCCGCCGGAGTGGCGGCCGCGGCGGCGGTGGCCGTCAGCCTCCGCGGCGCGCGCCGCGAGCTCGACGAGCGCACGGCGCCCCTCGCCGGCCTCGTCGCCGCCTTCATCTTCGCCGTGCAGATGCTGAACTTCCCGGTCGCCGCCGGCACCAGCGGCCACCTGCTGGGCGGTGCGCTCGCGGCGATACTCGTCGGCCCCTTCACGGGGGTGCTGTGCGTGTCCGTGGTCTTGCTCATGCAGGGCCTGCTCTTCGCCGACGGCGGGCTGACCGCCCTCGGTGTGAACATCACCGTCATGGGTGTCGTGACCGTGGTGCTCGCCTACGCCCTCTTCCGCGGGCTCCTGGGGCTGCTGCCCACGACCCGCCGCTCCGTGACCGCGGCCGCCTTCGCGGCCGCCCTCGTCTCGGTGCCCGCCTCGGCCGCAGCCTTCACCGCCCTCTTCGCGGTCGGCGGCACCACCGACGTCGCCCTGGCCAAGGTGTTCACCGCCATGGTCGGCGTGCACATGCTCATCGGCATCGGCGAGGGCCTCATCACCGCCGCGACCGTCGGCGCCGTCATCGCCGTCCGGCCCGACCTGGTGCACGGGGCACGGGGGCTCACCACCCCGCTCAAGCTCCGCGTGGACGGCGAGCTCGTCGACGCCCCGGTGACCGGCGCCGCGCCGATCACCGCGCCCGCTGCCGCCCGTTCGACGAAGAAGGTGTGGGCCACCGGCCTGGGCGCCGCCCTCGTCCTGGCCGGCTTCGTCTCCTTCTACGCCTCCGCCAGCCCCGACGGCCTGGAGAAGGTCGCCGCGGACCAGGGCTTCGACCAGAAGGCCGAGGACCACGCGGCCGCCGAATCCCCGCTCGCCGACTACGGAGTCAAGGACGTGGACGACGAACGCCTGTCCGGCGGCCTCGCCGGGATCATCGGCGTCGGCGCGACCGTCGCCGTCGGCACCGGCGTCTTCTGGACCGTGCGCCGCCGCCGCGCCGCCGACTGCACCGCCGCCTCCACGGCCGGCGCCGGCGCCGCCGCCTCCACCGCCGCCTCCACCGCACCCCCGGTGAGCTGACCGTGGGAGCCGGCCACGCCCACAAGCTCTACCGGCCGGGGCACTCGCCGGTCCACGCGCTGCCACCGCACTGCAAGCTCGCCGCGACCTTCGCCTTCGTCCTGGTCGTCGTGTCCACACCGCGCGAAGCGGTGTGGGCCTTCGGCCTGTACGCCGTCCTCCTCGCGGCCGTCGCGGCCCTGGCCCGGATCCCGGCCGGCTACCTGCTGCGCCGGCTCCTCATCGAGGTGCCGTTCGTCGCCTTCGCCGTGCTCATGCCCTTCGTCGCGGAGGGCGAGCGGGTGGACGTGTTCGGCATGTCGCTGAGCGTCTCCGGCCTCTGGGGCGCCTGGAACGTGCTGGCCAAGGGCACCCTCGGCGTCGCCGCGTCCGTCCTGCTCGCCTCGACGACCGAGCTGCGGGCGCTGCTGCTCGGCCTGGAACGGCTCAAGCTGCCGCCGCTTCTCGTACAGATCGCCACCTTCATGATCCGCTACGGGGACGTGATCACCGACGAGTTGCGCCGGATGTCCGTCGCCCGCCGCTCGCGCGGCTTCGAGGCGCGCGGTGTGCGGCACTGGGGGGTGCTCGCAAAGACGGCCGGCGCGCTCTTCATCCGCTCCTACGAGCGCGGCGAGCGGGTCTACCTCGCGATGGTCAGCCGCGGCTACACCGGCTCGATGCCGGTGATCGACGACATCGCGGCCACCCGTGCCCAGTGGGCGTACGCGGCCGCGCTCCCGGTGACGGCCCTCGCCGTATGTCTGATGGGATGGACCCTGTGACCGCATCCCCCGCGCAAGCGCCCTCCCTGGAAGTGACCGGCCTCGCCTATGCCTACCCCGACGGGCACCAGGCCCTCTTCGGGGTAGACCTGACCGTCGGACCCGGCGAGCGGGTGGCCCTGCTCGGGCCGAACGGCGCCGGCAAGACCACGCTCGTGCTGCACCTCAACGGCATCCTGGCCGGCGGCGCCGGCTCGGTCACCGTCGCGGGGCTGCCCGTCGGCAAGCGCAACCTCGCCGAGATCCGGCGCCGGGTCGGGATCGTCTTCCAGGACCCCGACGACCAGCTGTTCATGCCGACCGTCCGCGAGGACGTGGCCTTCGGCCCCGCGTCGGCCGGACTGCGCGGCGCCGAGCTGGACGCGCGGGTCCAAGAGGCCCTGCACCGGGTCGGGATGGCCGAGTTCGCCGGCCGGCCGCCGCACCACCTGTCCTTCGGCCAGCGCCGCCGGGTCGCGGTGGCCACCGTGCTCGCCATGCGCCCCGAGATCCTGGTCCTCGACGAGCCCTCCTCCAACCTGGACCCGGCCTCGCGGCGGGAGCTCGCGGACATCCTGCGCTCGCTGGACGTGACCGTGCTGATGGTGACCCACGACCTCCCGTACGCCCTGGAGCTGTGCCCGCGGGCCGTGATCCTCAGCGAGGGGGTCATCGCCGCCGACGGCCGCACCCACGACCTGCTGTGCGACGAGAAGCTGATGCGGTCCCACCGGTTGGAGCTGCCGTTCGGCTTCGACCCGCGCTCGGTGTCCGCGGCCCCGTGACCCGCGGTCCCCGGCCCCCGGCCCCACCGCCGTGACCTGGCATAAGCCGGCGCCGCCCGGTGTTGGACCGCTCGTGGACGTTCAGGGTGAGGTGGCGGAGGGCTTCGAGGCCGTCCGGGATGCATTCGTACGCAACTTCGAGGTGCTCGGGGACCGGGGCGCGGCCGTGACCGTGTACCGCGACGGCCGCAAGGTCGTCGACCTGTGGGGCGGTACGAAGGACGCGGACGGTACGCGGCCGTGGGCCGCCGACACCGCGCAGATCGTGCGCTCCGCGACCAAGGGCGTGGCGGCGGCGGTGCCGCTGCTGCTGCACCAGCGCGGGCTGCTGGACCTGGAGGCGCCGGTGGCCTCGTACTGGCCGGAGTTCAAGGCGGGCGGCAAGGAGAAGACCCTGGTCCGCGACCTGCTCGCGCACCGGGCCGGCGTACCGGCCCTGGACCGCGGGCTGACCGCCGAGCAGGCCGCCGACGGGGTGTCCGGCCCGCGCGCGGTCGCCGGGCAGCGGGCCTTCTGGGAACCGGGCACGGAGCACGGCTACCACGCGCAGACCTTCAGCTGGCTGCTGTCGGAGCTCGTGCTGCGCGTGAGCGGCCGCAGCCTGGGCGCCATCCTCGCCGAGGACCTGGCCGAGCCCCTCGGGCTGGACTTCTGGATCGGGCTGCCGGACCAGGAGGCGCACCGGGTGGGCCGGGTGGCCCCGGTGGAGCCGCCGCAGAGCGCGGGCCTGCTGCGGACCCGGCCGAGGAGGAACGTTTCCGAGGCCTATGCCGACCCGGACTCGCTCACCCGGCGCGCTTTCGCGGCCATCGACCCCCTGCCGGACGAGAACGACCCCGCCTACCGCGCGGCCGAACTCCCGGCCTCGGCGGGCATCGGCACGGCGCGCGCCCTGGCCCGCTTCTACGCCGCCGCGATCGGGGTGGTGGAGGACGGCGGCCGGATCTTCACCCCGGCCACCACCGCGCTCGCCGCCCGGGAACTGTCGGCCGGACCGGACCGGGTCCTGGTGGTGAACACCCGCTTCGGCGCCGGCTACATGCTGCACGGCCCCGCCTCGCCCCTGCTCTCCCCCGCCTCGTTCGGCCACCCCGGGCGCGGCGGCTCCCTGGCCTTCGCGGACCCGGAGGCCGGCGTCGGCTTCGGCTACGTCACCAACGCCCTGGCCACGTCGGTCACCGCGGACCCCCGCGCGCAGTCCCTGGTCCGGGCGCTGCGCCCGGCGCTCGCCACGGCCGCCTGAGGCCGCCGGCGGCGGCGCGCTCCGCTGCGTCAGCCGGCCTTGAGGACCGCCGCGACGATCGGGCCCGCCGCGTCGCCGCCGTGGCCGCCGCCCTCGACCATGGCCGCGGCGGCCACGTCGCCGCTGAAGCCCGTGAACCAGCTGTCCGGGCTGCCCGCGTTGTCGACCTCCGCCGAGCCGGTCTTCGCGCCCTTGTCGCCGCCGACCGCGGCCATCGCCGCCTTGGCGGTGCCCTCGGTCGCCGTCAGCCGCATCATCGACACCAGCTGCTGGTGCACCGAGGGCTTCATCCTGCGCTGCGCCGTCGCGATCGTCCGGCCGTCGAGGTCGGCGGGGACCAGGAGCGGCTGGCGGAAGACCCCGCTGCGCGCGGTCGCGGTGATGGACGCGACGTTCAGCGGGTTCATGGTGATCCGGCCCTGCCCGATGTACCCGGCGGCCTCCTCCGCGCCCGTCGCCACCGGGACCTTCCCGTCGGTGGAGGCGATGCCCGTCTTCCAGTCGAGGTCGATGCCGAAGACCTCTTTGGCTTCCTTCGACAGGGCCGCGTCGTCCTTCACGTCGTCGATCGGCTTGATGAAGGCGGTGTTGCAGGAACGGGCGAAGCCAGTGGCGAAGTTCGCGCCCGGCAGCTCGAAGTTCTTGAGGTTGTGGAAGGTGCGGCCGCCCCAGACCGCCTCCTTCGTGCACTCCGCCGGCTTGCCGGCCGCGACCAGGCCCCGGTCCATGAGCATGGCGGCGGTCACGATCTTCATGGTGGAGCCGGGGGCCCGGTTGCCCGCCATCGCCGCGTTGTAGCCGTCCTTGCGGTGGTTGGCGACGGCCAGGATGTGCCCGCTGCTCGGCTGGACGGCCACCACGGAGGCCTCGGGGAACCGTACGACCGCCTGCTCGGCCGCGGCCTGCACCTTCGCGTCCAGTAACGTCCTGAGGACGCTCGGCTCGCCCTCGACCAGGGTCAGCAGGGTCCGCTTGGGCGCGTCCTGGGCGGCCGGTTCGATCCACACCTCGGCGCCGGGCCTGCCGCCCGCCTTGGCGCCGTACGCCGCGCGCAGCTGGTCCAGGACGGGTCGCAGCGACGGGTACTTCTCCGCGCTCAGCTCCTCGCCGTTGCGGTCGACCGCCTTGACCGGCGGGTTGGCGGGCGCGCCCGCGCGCAGCTTCTCGTCCTTCTGGAGCTGCGGATGGATCACCGAGGCCTGCCAGTCGACCAGGGGCTTCCCGCTGGTCAGTCCGCGCACCACGGTCAGCTGGGAGTCGTACGCGAGGGGCTTGGTGGCGCCCTCGTACGTGATCTCCGCGTCGACCCGGAAGGGGACCGCGGTGCCGTTCGGCGTGCCCGGGGTGATCACCGCCTTCGACACGTACGCCTTGGTCTTGAAGTCCCCCACCGCGGTCTGCGCGGCGGCGGGGTTGTTGGTCAGGTCGGCGGCCGTCCGGTGGTCCCCGGCGGCCCATGCGGCGAGGAAGGCCTTCGCCGTCGCGGCCGCGTCCTTCTCGCCGACCGGTCCGCTGCCCGCTTCCGGACGGCCGGCCTTCACGGCGCCCGCGTCGCCCTTCGCGCCGTCGCCGCTCCCGCCCACCACGGTGTACACCCCGTACCCGGCTCCGCCCAGCATCGCCAGGAACACCCCGCCGACGACGGCGCCCTTCGCTGCCCCGTTCACGTGTGCCCTTCCCCCGAACCACGGTCCCTGAACACGTTCAAAGAACCCTTGGTGCGGACCTTACTCTGCGCGAGGGAACCGACACGAGTTTGTTACCGGACCGGGACATGCCAAGCCCGCCCGGGACGGCCCGCTGCCGGCCCCCCCCCGGCCGGGCCGCTAGACCCAGGTGTCCAGCCACATCCGGTTGCGCCAGGATTCCATCGGGAGGGTCTGGCCCGTGTAGATGGGCCAGAAGTAGATGAAGTTCCATCCTTCGGGGCGCCCGGGACTCCGACCAGCAGGTTTCCCGCCAATCCAGAACGCCTGACCCCCACTGGGCCGTCTCTGGGCCGTGTGGGTGGCGTTTGGGCGCATCCCCTGGGAGGCCAGAGCCCGTCCGCGGGTCGCTACGTCCGACTACCGCTGGCCCCCGCGCGAACCGCGCGCAATCGCGAGCGGAGCTGAGCGTGGACATACTGGAACTACTCATGGAGGCGCTCAAGATGGATCCTCACGTATGGCGCAAGCGACGTGTCCTCCTCGTGGCGGCCCTCTCGGTGATTTTGGTTCTGGTTGGCCTGCTACTCCTCGCGCTGCCGGTGCAGTACGACGGGCAGACAGCCGTGGAGGGGGGAGGTAGCGACAGCAAGGCTTGGGCAGGTCTGGCGATCACGGCCGTCGGAGCACTTGGCGGTCTCTGGAGCGCCTACTCCTCGCACAAGGCAGCCCGGATTGCGCAGCGGCAGGCAGCACAGCAGGGACATCCCACGCGGAGGGTCCGTGATCGCGTACCGCCCGGCCGGCACTTCATGCGGTCGCCTCATGATCCAGAGCCACCCCGCCGCCCGCGGGGCCACTGACGCTAGGACCTGTCGTTGGCGCTCCGCGTCTCCCCGAAGAGTGCATCGACTGCCTTGCGGGTGCGGCCTTCGCTGCTGGGCATCAGGTGTGTGTAGGTCCGCAATGTGAAGCCCGGATCGGCGTGCCCCAGGTACTGACTCAGCGCCCGGATGTTCTCGCCCGCGTCCAGCAGGACCGAAGCGTAGAAGTGCCGCAGGGCGTGCATCCCGTGGTGAGGCGCGGAGGCGTAGCGCTCGCCATCCTCGGCTGGCGGGATGATGCCTGCGACCGCGAGGGCGGGCTTCCACATGTGGTCGTTGAAGTGGCTGACCCGGACGAACGTGCCGCCCAGGCCCGGGAAGATGAGCGACCTCGTCACGAGTGGGCCGTCCGGCGTCCGCCAGGGCAGGGTGACCGCCTTGGCAGGGTGAAGCTTGGAGTGCCTGCGCAGTGCCGCCGCAACGGACCCCGGCAGGGGCACGGAGCGCGCCTTGGCGCCCTTCGGCGGGGCAAAGACATACTTCCCCCGGATGCGCTTGAGCTGGTGCTCCACACGGAGCCACTCGCCCTCGTAGTCGATCTCCTCCTCGGACAGCCCGAACACTTCACCCTGTCGCAGGCCGCAGCCGCTGGCGATGTCAACGGCGGTACGCAGATGCCGGGGCAGGGCGGCCCGCACCGTCAACACCTGCGCGGTGGTCCACGGAGTGACGCGCGGTGGGGTCGGCTTGGGTACCTGCACGGACCGGGCCCGGCACGGATTCTTGGGGAGGAGCCCGTCATCCACGGCGGCGGCGAATGCGGCGTTGACCGTGCCGAAGATGATCCGGCGGTGCGAGGAGGCGGGGACGTTCTGCTCCAGCTCACCCAGCCAGGTCCGGATGTGGCCCGGCTGAAACGACGGCATGGGGCGGGTGCCGATGTACGGATAGGCGTGAAGCCTCAGCCGCCGCTCCGCCGCCTCGCGGCTGTTGATTTCCGTCGTGTGGGTCTTCACCCACTTCTCGGCGAACTGCCGGAAGGTTATTCGGTTGGCGCGCGGGTCCACGTACTGGCCCCGGGACATGTCCGCCGCGGTCTCGTTCAACCACAGCTCAGCGAGGCGCTTCTGCTTGTCCGGGAAGGACTTGCTCTTCTCGGTGCCGTCGGGACCGACGTACCGGGCGCGGTACCGCGCACCGGTGCCGTACCTGTCGGTCTTGACCCGGACCGACTTTCCTTCGGGGCCGCGTTCGGCCTTGTACCAGCGGTCTTGGATGTGGCCTGCCATGTGAAGTGCCTCTCAGGGCGTACGGAGAGAGGGTGGGCCCGCAGGGGCCCACCCTCGGTGGTAGTGGTGCGTGATCAGGCGGCGTTACTGATGTCCGCCTCCATCCGCTCGGAGATCCAGATGTGCACGGCGCCGGGGTCGTATCGGACGTGCTTGCCGACACGGAATCCGGGCGGCCCGGTGCGCTTCTTGCGCCACTGGTAGACGGTCTCCAGCGGGACGTCGAAGAGGTCGGCGATGTCGTCGGGCGTCAGGTATCGGTCGGGCAGCCCGCGCCGAAGGGCGGCGCGAGGGTCAGAAGAGGCGGGCACGTGCTCTCCTCGTGATCCATCCTGATGGGGGTCCGCAGCACCCGCCATCCCGAAAAGCCGCAGTTCAGCGGCTTGTTGTGGGGAAACCGGATTGTGTGACGGCAGGTTGAGCCGTCTCGTTGAGCTAGAGCTGTCACATGTCGGGGGCCGTGCTGTCCGAGGCGCGGGATTCTGCGTCACCGCGACACCTGCGTCGCTCATACCGTCTGACCTGCGAATTTCGGTGACACAAGCCGTCGGCGGGTCTGTCATCGTGCGGCCGGTCTGTGTCATCGGCTGGTGACACAGGTGACGTGGAATGACGGAGCCCCGGGCGTCTGCGTCACCGGTAAAGCAGCAGGTGAAGTGCCGGTTTCGGTGTCGCGTGACGTGGGTGACGCAGGGTCTCTTCTCTTCGGACAAGAAGGGTGGGGTGTCTGTTGTAGTGCGACAGGTTCAAAGCGGTAAGCGGAGCCGCTGCGCGGCACGACCCTTGCAGCGGCGGCAAGCCGCCGGACAAGCAAGAGGAGCACCCCACCCGTGGTGCGTGCTCCTCTTGCTTGTTCCCGCGCCCCGGAATGGCCCGCTGTTTAGAACGCGGTCTGCTGCTGCTCCGACGTGGCCGCGGCGGGCCGGGTCATCTCGATGTACCGGGCGGCCTTGGTGCGGCCCCAGTCGATGAGGACACCGCGGGCGGCCAGGGTGGGCTGGAGCCGCTTGAGGCGGTCGGAGAGGACCTTGCCAGTGGTGGGCCACCCCTTCGGCAGGGGCCGGAAGTCCTCGCCGGCGTACAGCTGGGTGAGCGCGTGCAGCCACTCAGAGGACGTCATCCGGGCTTCCCCGCCCGGTTCGAGGGTGGCGGCGTGCTTGAGGACGGTCTGCGCGAGGAGGTCGCCTTCGATGACGTCGTCGTTCAGCTCGTCCAGGCTGGCCCGGTAGGCGTTCAGCGCGCCGAAGCCGGTCGCCGCGTCGAGCTGCGCGCAGAGGTGGGCGAAGTCGGCCATGCGCAGGTCGGTGGGGATGTCTGCTTCGGCGGCGCGGACCTTGACGGTGAGGTCGAGGAGGGATCCGAGGATGACGGGGAGGATCTCTTCGAACTCCCGCCACAGCTCCGCCTCCGTCCGCCGGACGCGGGGGCGTTCCAGGCGGAGCGGAAGGAGGCGTTCGGCGAGGTCGGGGCGGATGACGCCGACGTCGATGCCGGTGAGGAGGAGGGGGCGGCGGTAGCGGGCGCGGACGACGTCGCCGTCGGTGTAGAGGGCGCGTTTGATGTTCTCGGCTCCGGTGACGATGCAGCACATGAGGTCGGACAGGTCTGCGGCCAGGTGGGACAGGTTGTCGAGGGCGGTGATCCATCCGGCGGCGACGGCCGCGGTCAGGTTCTCTTCGTCCTTCGGGGGGCGGCGCAGGTCACCGCTCATCCCTTCGATGATCCGCACGAGCATCCTTCCCGCGGTGGACTTGCCGGCGCCCTGGGGGCCGGTGAGGAACGGGGCGGGGACGGGAACGGACGGGCCGAGGCAACCGATCAGCCACGCCACAGCCAGACACTCTGTCTCCGCGGTGGCGAAGTTGCACAACCGCAAGAGCAGGTCGATGCCCTTGCCATCGGTGTCCTTCGCCGGGAGCGGGAGTTCCCCGGTGAGCTGCGTCCGCCGCCAGCAGACCTCTGCCGGCTCGGGGGTGAGGATGTCCCATCCGGTGGGGCGGATGCGTACGGACTGCCCGTCGTTGCGGCCGAGGTCGAGCCACGTGGCGCCGTCGAAGCCGGGAGCGACGCGGATGTGCACGGGTTGGACCTCCTTGGTCAGGGCAAGGGCTTCGATGAGGTCGAGGGCTTCTTTCAGCGCGGTGCCGTTGAACACGCCGTGTCCGTTCTCGTAGAGGCCGACCATGAGTTCCTGCCGGTGACTGCCGGAGGTGCCCTGGGAGCGGATCGGGCGGGCGACGGGGTGCCGGTTCTTCTGCGCGTACACGGTCCCGTCAGCGGTGCGGAAGTACCGGAAGTTGTCCTGCGCGTAGCCGGTGATGACTTCCCGGCCCGAGGTCTTCTCGTCGTCGGTCATGGCTCACACCCCCAATGCGGCGCGGGCGTTGGCCCAGGCCGCGGTGCAGTGACGGGCCGACTCGCCCTGGGCGTGCGCGGCGGTGAAAAGCCGCTTCACGTGGGCTTCGGTGAGGCAGCCGCACCTGCCGTGCTTGGACAGGACCGCGAGGAACACCCGGTACACGCTCGTGTGGATCGCTTCCTGAGCCCCGGTAATGGACTGCTCCGCCATGGCGATACCGCGTTCCAGGTAGGCGGGGGACCGGTGGGGGCATTCCCCGCCCCCGGCCCCCGCGGGCACGCTGATTGCGTGCGCAGCGGGCCGGTAGGCCCGCGCCTCCCTGATGACGAGAGCGCGGACCGTATCCGGCAACGTGGCCATGGTCCCCGTGCCGGTGCTGTACCAGCGGACGTACGACATCCGGGACTTGATATCCACGCCGCGCTTCACGCCGTTGGAGGACTGCATCGCGCCCCGGTACACCCAGTGCTCCCCACGTGACGTGGCCACGGCCAGCGTGGCGGGGAGGATCTGACGGGCCCAGGTGACGGCGTCGGCGTTGTCGAGGTCCACGACGGTAAGGCCGGCTCCACCCGGGTGGTAGGCGACGGCCCGCGCCTGCCGCCAGGAGCGGGCCCAGGCCGGGGAGCCGAGGACATCCGCGTCGGTGGTGGCGGCGGCCCAGCCGTGGCAGGGAGCGGGGCACCGGCAGGGCCCTGCAGCGTCCATATGCGGGCGGTCGCCGCACGCGGAGCCGGTGCAGGCGGGGCAGTTCCCGACGGGGAGCTTTCCCGCCCGCAGCGGCAGTACGGGCAGGCCGATCCCGGCGAGCCAGAGGGCGGTGTGCAGGTGTCCGGTCGTCGTGCTCATGCGGCCACCACCCCGGACGCGGCGCGGGCGACGAAGGCGCGGCCGAGCCACTCGGCGTACGCGGGTGGGATGGCCTCGGTGAGTTCCTCACGGACGTCGGTCCAGTCGATGCCCATGGCGGCCTGCATCTCCGGGACGGTGGCCTTGCCCCCGCCGTTGCCGTAGGCGGCGACGTACGGGCCGTCGAAGTACGCGCCGTGGCGCCAGCCCCGTACGCGGCCGCGGTGCGGCCGGTGCTGCGGCTGTACGGCGCTCCAGCCGCCGAGTTCGAAGTTGCGGTGGCGGAGTACGCCGAGGCCGAACTGTTCGCCGCACAGGGTGATGTCCTTGCGGACGTCGGCTTTCCCGTCGGGCTGCTCAATCACGTACGGGAGGCCGGACGCGTCGAGAAGCGCACGGGTGGGGGCCACCAAGTCGACGTGCGTTCCGCCCCAGCCGCGGGAGGCGTTCGTTCCCACGGTGAGGGTGCACCGCTTCTGGCAGGGCGGGGAGGCGTGGACGGCGGTGTACCGCCGGATCTCCCCGGTCGCGATCAGTTCGGCGAGGACGGCGAGGGCGTCGCCCTGGATGAAGGTGAACGGGTAGTTCGGGCGCGAGCGGATGTCGACGCCGGTGACGTCGAACCCGGACCGGTCGTAGCCCCTGCTGGCGCCGCCGGCGCAGCAGAACAGATCCAGTAATGCGGGCCGCTGGCTTACGCGCGGGAAGTCGGTGGTGTGGGTCATGCTGGTCTCTCCAGTTCTTGAGCGTGCTGGATGAGAGCGGCCCCAGTCATTGGCGTGAGCGGGGGCCGCTCTTGGCATGTCAGGCGGAGTGATGTGGAATCCCTGCCGCAGGTGGGGCAGGGAGGCGCGGGCACCCTCTGTGGAGGTGCGCGTAGAGGGGGTTTCAGGGGTCTGACCTGCTGCGCCTCCCTGCCTCCCTTACAGTTCATTTGTGCAGGTCAAGGCCAGGGAGTGGGGTCAGGGAGGGCGGTCAGGGAGTTCTCCCTGCCTCCCTGAGCTGTGCGGGGGTCTACTCCCTCTACTCGGCGGCGGAAGCGGAACCTGTCTCGGGCCGGTTGGCGAGGAGGCGGGCGACGCGTTCGCGGCCGATGACCATCCGCCCGTCCGACTTGTAGGGGGCGGCGGGGGTGCCGTCGAGGACGCGCTTGAGGTCGATGAACGACCAGCCGCCGTAGGCCTTCTCGTTCAGCGCGGTGAGCCGCTTGAGAACGTCCTGCGTCAGGACGCGCGCCTCGGTGCCGAGGACGGTCAGGATGTCGGCGAGCGGGTCGAGGGCGGGGCCGTGGTCGATGGTGTGGGCGGTGGTGATCCCGTTGCGCAGTGCCTTGGCCCGGTCCGCGATCACGGCCGCGGTCTCGGTGTCGATGTAGTGCGTTCGGACCGTGATGGACGCCTGCCCGGCCGGGATGGCGATGCCGTCCGACGCGACGACGACGGTCCCCTTGTCGAGCCCCTGCCGCAGCAAGTGCGGGGCAGCCCCGCCATCGACTGCCTTGTCGCCCAGCGCCATGCGCGCCTGCGACTCCGTGCCGAGCACGAGGGAGATACGGGTGTGCGCGCCCTCCCGGACGAGCTTGGGAAGGTTCTGGTCGGTCGGGTCCTGCGTGCCCTCCCACAGCACGACGTCCACGGCGCGGCCCTGGTTGTGGATCTTCCGTACGGCCATGAAGTAGCGGGAGGTGGCCTTGGAGCCGCCGTAGGGGCGCTTGTCGTCGCCGACGGCGGGGCACATGAACGCGACCTGCGCTTCGTCCACGATGCCGACGAGCGGAGGGAACACGGTTCCGGGCGGGGCCTGGATGCGGCGTTCCATCTCGGTGACCATCGCTTCGACCATCTCGGTCGCTGCGATGACGTGCTCGTCGGTCGGCCCCTGGATCAGGGTGGTGGCCAGGCCGTCGAACATGCCCCAGTCGCCGACGCCCTTGAGGTCGGCGATCCAAAACAGCACGGTCCGGTCCAGCGCCAGCCAGAGCGCCAGTGCGCGCAGGGCGGCGGTCTTGCCCTGGTTGGACAGGCCCGTCGCCAGGATCATCCGCTGGTAGAGGCTCAGCATCGCCGCGTCGCCGCGCAGGTCCTGGCCCCACGGGGCCCTGCCCGTCTTGTAGTTCGCGGTCGCCGTCTCGTCGGTGGGATGCGGGGACGGGCCGATCGGCTCGTCCAGCGCGCCGGAATCGGCGATCCACAGCCGCACCGTGCGGGCCGCGGCCGGGAGGGTGATGAACACCTCGTGCTCGTGCCGGGCAAGGTTCTCGGCGAGCTTCCGCCGCCGCCCCTGGACCTCCTCCGTCGAGACGCCGGAGGGGAGGGTGACGTCGACTTCGACGCCGCATCCGGCGATCCGGATCGGGCCGAGCATCGCGGCGCCGGCGTCGCCCATCTCCTTGATGGCCTTGCGGAGCGGGGCGATACCGAGGTCGCGCAGGGCGGTGACGACGATCGAGGGGGTGATGGGTGCGCCGGCGTCGTCGCGCTGCTGGGCGGGGAGCGTCCACTGCGGTGCGGTCTGCTGGTGCCGGCCGACGCCCCACAGGGCCAGTAACGCCAGCCACGGCCCGACCGCAACGGCCGGGCCCCAGACGACGGCGGCGACGTTGGCGATCCAGCCGATCGCCTCAATCACCGCGGAGATCGGGGCGACCACGTCGGTGACGTCCTTGTTCGCTATGGCCAGCACGATCCCCAGCACGAGGAGGCTGCCGACTGCGAGGCCCGTGCCGACCGCGGCGCTCTTGGCCAGGTCGAGGGGAGCCTTGATGAGGTCCATGCGCCGGTGGTGGCGGGCCGCGCGGAAGCGGGTCAGGCGGTCCTCCCACTCCTTGGCTTCCTCCCAGTTCCCGGCCGCCTCCGCGGCCCGGATCATCCGCTCGTACCGGGACGCCGTCCGACCGTCCCACGTGCGCTTCGCGGTGATCCGCGTCCCGCCGATCACGTACATGCCGTGCCGGGCCACCAGTCGGGCGGCGGTGCGGGACCGCTCGCTGGTGACGGCCGCACGCAGGCCCTGCCCGGTCCGACGCCACACCCGGACCGGACGCACCGTGTCGAGTGCGGTCGCTCCGGGGGCGGGGATGGTGGGGGTGGAACTCTGGGGGTCTTTGAACAGGGGGACGACGTTGTCGGTCATGCTGGGAACTCCTGCTCTCGCTGACAAGCGGATGGGTGGGGCCCGGGGGCGGCGCGGTTTCCTTGGCCGGGACGGCCGCCCCCGGGGCGCAGTTACTTGCGGCGGTTCTTGGTGTCGACGTGGGTCTTGGCGTGGGCCTTGCGGGCGGCCATTGCGGCCGCCGCGGCGTCCTCGGCTTCGCGCTGCTCACGTTCGCGGGCGCCGTCGATGATCCGGTCGATCTTTCGTTGCAGGTCGCCCTGGTGGACGGTTTCGCCGGCGATGCCGCGCTTGGCCATCCGGGCGATGTACCAGCCGAGCTTCGCGGTCTCGCCTGCGGTGAACTTCGGGTCCTTCGCCATCAGTGGGCTCCTTTCGGAGACCGGTCTGTCCGGCTCCCCGTCCGCCCCGGCCACAAGTGCCGGGGCGGACAGGCAACCGCCAGGATTAGGCGGCGCGCAGCTGCCCGGGCCGGTAGGCCGGCCAACCAGTCAGCGCGTCCATGAACCCGCTGCCGAGCCCGTCCACCAGGAGCAGGCCATCGGACTGGACGAACACGACCGTGCCGGTCTTGCCCTTCGTCCAGCGGTTGTTGCCTTCGTCCACAACGACCACCAGGTCGCCGACCTTGAAGCTCATGCGGAACTCCTCAGAAATGAGTGAAGGGAGGTCAGCCACGCTTGCGGCGGGCCTTGCGCACGTTCTTCACGGCCGCCGCGCCCTGCGGGCCGCCGATGGACTTCACGACGGTGTGGACGCCCCAGGCGAGGACCAGGGCGAGGAAGGCGAGCAGCGCGATGTTCGCGGCGATCGCGGTGAGCACCCCGACGAGCAGAGGCCCGAAGTACACCCCGGCGGCGACTGCACCGGCGCCGACCCCGGAACCGAGCGCGATCCGCTGAACTGTGCGATCGGGTGCGGCCTGGTGGATGTGCTGGTGGACGACCTGCGGCCCGCCGTATCCGGCAGGCAGGTGCTCGGCGTAGGCGTGGGTGCCGTCCGGGAGCCGGACGACGTCGGCGCGTATGGGCAGTTCGGGCAGGTGGTTCACGGTCTCTCCCTTCGAAGGAGGGCAGGTAGGTCAGGAGCCGCAGCAGATGCACGTGGCGTCGGAGTCGGCGTTGTAGGTGTCGCACTGGCCGCAACGCCACGCGGCGGACCGGGCCAGGACGTAGAACAAGCGGCCGAGCATGAGAAACCTCTCTGAGCGGCAGATCAGCGAACTCATGGTTCTTCGGGGTAGGCGCAGGGCACGCACATGCCGAGCGAGGCCGGGATGACGTATCCGGCATCGCGGCCGCAGGCGGGGCACCGCCGGCGGGCTGCGTTCGCCGCGGCGAGCGCTGCGGCCCGCCGCTCGGTCACCGGCCGGACCGGCTTCGCCCGCTCGATCAGGTACAGGTAGGCCACCAGCGGACCCCGCCGCCGGCGCGGCCGCAGGACCTGACCAGCGATCTCCTGACCGCCGGGGCGGAGCCCGAGCGCGCGGAGCTGACGGCGGGTGGCGAGCCCGTCGGGGGCCAGACGCCAGGGGAAGGTGGGGAGGCCGTGGACTCTTCCGACCGGGTCGAAGCAGTCCGCCAACCGAACCCGGTTCATCCGGCGGCCGCCGCGGCGGTGTCGCGCTCGCGCTCCGCCTTCAACGCCTCACGTACGACCCGGGCCTTCGCCGCGGACGTGCGCAGGGCCTTGCGGATGCCTTCACCGGTCAGCTTCTCGATCGGCCACGACTCCGTCAGACTCCGGGCCTCCGCCAGGAGCTCGACGTCCGTGCGGGTCGGGCGGGTCGATCGAGCGACCACCGGTACCCGACCGGTCGCCCGACGCGGACGCGTCGACTCAGCCGCCGCGACGAGCTGCGGCCGGACCTCGATCGGCTCGATCGGCAGGGCGGCGGAAGAATCCACCTCCACCCCGGGCGCCGTCTCGTCGACCACCAGTTCGCCCTGGTCAGACATCGACCGATTTGCGGAGGTCTGAGTCGATTCCTGTCCGTTCGGTTCGATCGCCGGTCGATGGTGGAGGACCTTGGCGACCAGGTCGGAACCGAAGTAGATCGACCCGACCGGAAGCGACGTCCCCAGCAGCACGAGCGCCCAGTTCGCGGGATCCCAGTCGGCCAGTCGACCCCAGTCGACCGTCTGGCCATGCAGTGCGGGAACCAGCCCGTGGACGTAGTTCAAGACCAGCGAGGCGAGCGTGTAGGCGGCAAGGACGCGCAGGGCGAAGCGGCGGGCATTGCCGGTCAGCGTGAGCGCGGCGACCAGGGCCAGGGCCATCAGGCCGTCGACTACGAACGGGTACAGCGTCGCCGCCGTCCCGTCCGCACCAATGGCCTTCGCGACGTCCCGCAGCGCGTTCCACGACACGCGGAAGGCCATGGCGACCACGGCCACCAGGGCCAGAACGAGTGCGGCCTTCGCCTTGCGGTTCATGCCACGCCACCCGAGGAGGGAACGCCGGTCGCTGCCCGGTTCTCCAGCGCGGTTCGCGCGGCCAGCACCCGCCGGCGGGCACGCCGCAGACGCTGCGCGTCCACCTCGGTGGGCGTGCGGTCCAGGGTCGCGATCTCCGCGTCGAGGAGGTCGCGTTCCGCCAGGATCAGTGGCAGCTCCTGCTCGATCGCTTTCAGCTCCGCGTCCGACGGCTCCAGGTCGGACCACGGGGTAACGATGCTTTGAAGTGCAGCGATGGACTTCACGGGTCTTGCTCCTTCGGTAGAGGAACTGGACCCAACGGCAGCCTCCGGCGTCCTACCGCCGGGGGCTGCACTGCGTTGGGGCGAAGCAGGAAGAAACCGGCTCCCCTCAACCCCGCCCGTACGAGACGGGCGGAGGAGGCAACCGGCCGCGCCGAGATTGGCGCGGAAGGTTGAGCAGTGCGCATGTCTCCTTCAGGTCTGGGACCTGGCGTAGGCGTATGGAGACGTGACCTTTCGGTCTAAGCCCTCCGGTGAATGACAAGGCGCCGGGTCGCCTCCCCCCGTCCGCTGCGGGGCTCCTGGTGCTGCATGTCGCGCTTAGGACGGGCAGGCGAGGGCATACTTGACCCGGCTGCACCGCTTGCTCAACTTGTTGGTACAAGCTGATGTAGTGATGTTGCACCCACGGACAGTGAGCCGTCAAGGGATTGGAGTCCACATGTACCAACAAGTTGAGCGAGTGCGTCATGATGGGGCCATGAACAAGCAGCCGAAGTATCGTCAGGTGGCTGACGCCCTCCGTCGCGAGATCGACAACGGCGTCTACCCGCCGGGGTCTCGCCTGCCGTCCGAGAGTGAGCTCTCCACCCGCTTTGAGGCGTCGAGAAACACGGTCCGCTCGGGCCTGAATGCCCTGGTCGGCGAAGGGTTGATCTCTTCCAGCCAGGGGCTCGGCTACGAGGTGCGCAAGCACGAGGTCTTCGAACTCAACGCTTCCCGCTTCGAGAACTTGACCTTCCCGCAGAATGGCGACGCCTACAACACGGACGTCACGAACGCCGGGCGCCACCCGACCCAGACGTTCCGGGTCGAAGTGACGCCGGCAACGGATTACGTCGCCGGACGCCTCAAGGTCGACGTCGCCTCCACCACGGTCCTGCGGTTCTGTCATCGCTTCGTGGACGATGTGCCGTGGTCCACCCAGGCGACGTACTACCCAGACTGGCTTGTGAAGCAGGCGCCTCGTCTTGCCGAGCCTGGGGACATCGCAGAGGGTACGACGCGCTACCTGGCGGCCGCAGGCATTGTGCAGGTCGGCTACTTCGACGAGATCGCCACGCGCATGCCGACCCCCGATGAGTCGCGACTTCTGGACGTAGGCGCCGGCGTGCCGGTGCTGCTCTGGACCCGAACGGGGTATGCGGGCGACAAGGTCATTCGGTGCACGGTCACCACCTTCCGTGGAGACCTCAACCGCATGAACTACGAGATCGGCGAACTCCCCGCCCGAATCGAGGGTGAGCGCCCGTGATTATTGAGATGGCTACCCCTGATGACCTCGCCAAGCTGCTCGCCTTCCGCGAGGAGGCGGCAGCCTGGCTCAGCGAACTCGGCTCGGACCAGTGGCGTCGTCCCTATCCGGCAGACCGGCTGCTGGCCACCATCGACGCCGGGACGGTCTTCATGGTCCGTGATGGTGGGACGACCGCAGCGACGATCACCCTCACGCCTGAGGCGGAGGACGGTCTTTGGCTCAGCAAAGAACTCGTCGAGCCGTCGTTGTTCGTGAACAAGCTGACGGTCGCCAGGACGCATGCCGGACAAGAGCTTGGCGGGCGGATGCTCGATTGGGCCGGAGATCGGGCGTATCGGTCCGGTGTTTCCTGGCTCCGCCTCGACGCGTGGACGACGAACGAGGCGCTGCAGCGCTACTACCTCCGTCACGGCTTTGAGCACGTCCGCACCGTCACGGAAGGTGGAGCGGTGAATGGCGGACCGCGTGTCTCAGGGTGGCTCGCCCAGCGCCCGGCGAGGCCTGACAGGAGTCACGGCCTGCTGGACAACACGCCGGATCCGACATCGGGCCTGGCCTCGGAGATCTCCTACTCTTCTCGGCACAGTCATTCGTGACAGGCGAGTTCAGCCGTGGAAAGCTGTCACTGACGATGACGACTCGGCGGGCAACGTATCTGCGATCCAGCGCCGTGAAATTGAGTTCGTAGCCGCAGGGATCTAGATGAATTCTCCAATTCAAGACTTGTTGTCGAAGTCCAACCAGCGATACTTGCAGAATGCGATGACGATTCCGATGGGAGTATTTGCATGGGGCTCGAAGCCCGGCTGGCCTCCCGAAGAGAGGTGTTCAGATCACCAGTTTCTGGTATTCACGCAGTCGATCGTCCAGTGATTGCATGAAATCTGAGAACCGGATTCCCGTTCCTTCGACAGGATGAACGATCTGGCCACCAGTACCTGCTGGACTGATCATGAAACTGACGCCGTCGTATAGGCCAGTTTCCAATAGCCGTTCGCACAGGACGTGGTATCGACGGGCATACGACGGCCGCTCCCCATAGATCGAATCGAGCGGGAATGCCGCCTCCAATTTGTGAGTCGCATCCCGTGTCGCAGCTTTGTGCTCGTCATCCTCAAGTAGGAAAATGTATCCCAACCAGGGAAACCAGCTATCCCCCTTGCCGAGGATCCCTTCCGAGTAGACCTGACGCAAGTCTGTGGCGCTGCCCACGGCCTCTTCGTTCCTATTGTTCGCGTTGTTACTCAGCTTCTTCGCGTCTTGAGACTTGATCTCGATGGCGAATACGAGTCGCTGGTCGTGCACGCCAATGATGTCCCAGTTCTTGCGCGGTCGATAAAATCCGGGAATCGTCGCTTTGGGGCCCTGCAAGATCTGGAGGGGGATAGATCTGCTCACTTCGCGAACATGGCCGACGATCAGGCTTTCAATCGCTTGCATGTGTTTGCCGCTGCGAGTACTGACGGCGCGGGCCGTCCACATTTCTTGAACGGCCCGCTTCAACAGTTCTTCAGTCCAGCGCGCTACAGCGCTCATTTCCGCCCCCAGGTGTCACGTCAGTCAGGGATGCGCTCGATCCCATAGACGCGGAGAGCCGCTGAGGTGGCGGCTTGTACGTCTCGTTGATCGAACGCTTCCGCCAACGCTAGTGCATCCGCTGGGGAGATTGAGTTGGGATCGGGGACTCGGATGCGCCTCAGGTACTGCGCTTGAAATCGCAAGGTTCCTCCGCGCATTCGAACCGCGTATGCCTCCACGAAAGCCTGAGCGACGCGCGAGAGCAGGAGGCCGCCCAGAACCCTTATGTCCCAGGAGTCCGAAATTACATAATAAAGATTATGGTGAGGGTAATAGCCGCCTTTATCCAGTACTGGATGAATGGTCATCTTCATGTCTGGTAGCAGCAGTTTGGGGCGGTTGGTGAGCTTGTGGTCCACCTTGTCGATGGTCTTGTACCAGCGTTCTGGGTTCTGCTTGACGATGTATCGCTTCTGCAATCGTTCTCGATGCTCATCGAAGAACCGCCGCAACCTCGGATATTTATCGAGGTCGACAAGATCGCCTGAAGGTTCCCAAGGATTCACAAGGTATGTGCCATGCCAATCGAAGTGACCGCTTTTCGCGTCTTTGACCATGGCCATAGGTAGCAACCGATCGCGCTCTACTGTCGAAGGGTCCGTCGTGATGAAGACCTCGTCTGCACCCGTGGCTACACCAATACTCACGCGCGTGGCCGTTTCCTCCAGAGTGGGGAAACGGTCATTCAGGTATTCCAGCATGGCAAGTCGTGCAGGGGTGCCGCAAGGCCATGATTCGTCACCTGAAAACCAGTGCGGCAATCGATCTACTTGAAAAGCCTCGTCGCTTTTTTCTTGCGTTTCGTCCGTGCGTACCCACGAAAGAAGTTGTTGTGCCTCGTCTGGGCCAAATCGAGCAGTGGTATTGGCGGCTACTACGGATCCCTGTGGTTCGTTACGCAGGATGGTGATCGCTGGATAGGCGGACACTTGAGTCTCGAAGGCATCCACGTCATGCATGATTACGACTGCTCTCATGCTGTAGCGATCTGCCACCAGCCTCCGTAGCTCCCGGCCGTACTGATTACGCATCCATCGGTCTGCACAGATGAAGCCGAGCACGCCGTCCGATGGCAATGACTTCAACGCCTTCTCGAAGAATCCAACATAGATGTCGGAGCGTCCGATCATTGTCTGCTGGTTCTTCCGGTACGCGCGCATGCGGTCGGCTGGAACGTCTTCCAGTCGAATGTATGGAGGATTTCCCACCACGAAGTCGCTTGGGTAGTCCGGTTCGAGGAGGTAGTCACCGCGCCTGATCCACGTACGGACCAGATTCTCGACTTCGGCCCTGTCCCAACCGTCCGCACTCAGGAGGTCGGCTACCGATGTTCGGCTGGCGTGCACGTTTCGATCAAGTAGATCGAATGCTCGAATGGCACCCTCTGGCAGGTCCACACCTTGCTTTCGGCAAGCCCTACTGAGGCGTTCCACGATGCTCAGTAGGAAGGCTCCAGTGCCACAGGCAGGATCTGTAATCGTCTTCTGAGCCAGGTCACGGTCTGCGGTGTACTCCACCAGATCGAGGATCATGTTGACGACCCATCGGCGGGTGTAGACCTCACCGTTCTCAACAGCTTCCTGCGAGATGGGTGCTACTGCGGAGTTCGACGGCGCGAGTTGGGACACGAGGGTGAGCGTAGTCCCAAGGGAGAGGGCAGGCGGCTGTGACCCGGTGGTAGGCCCGAGGACGTTCTGAGCGCTACTCGCTGTGGAGGAATCCTCCGTCTCCCGGTGATGCATACCTGTCTGAGACATGGGCGTAGCCCTTCGGCTGATGGAATCGGAATTTCGGGAGCGGCTTGACGGGAGGCGGCGTGGGCACCGATGTTGGTCGGTCGCCGGCGGCGCAAACGCCTTGCGGAATTGCAGCTAGGGGATAGTTTCGTGGGCCGTGTACGACTTCCACGGTGGCCACAGTTGGGCCGTCCTCGGGCCGTGCGAGGGTGACTGACGACGGCCGTGAACGACCAACAACGACCAGGAGGGGGGGCCCCCCCGGGGGGCCCCGCCGGGGGGTTGGCCCCCCAAACACCCACGTGGCAGCCCCCAGGGGGGGGGGCCGGGGGGCAAGGGGGCGGGCT